>CANCRX010000012.1 GCA_947380655.1 Alcaligenaceae bacterium
GGCTGGTCGTCCTCTCAGACCAGCTACAGATCGTTGGCTTGGTGAGCCTTTACCTCACCAACTACCTAATCTGATATCGGCCGCTCCAGTCGCGCGAGGTCTTGCGATCCCCCGCTTTCATCCTTAGATCGTATGCGGTATTAGCGTAAATTTCTCTACGTTATCCCCCACGACTGGGCACGTTCCGATATATTACTCACCCGTTCGCCACTCGCCACCAGACCGAAGTCCGTGCTGCCGTTCGACTTGCATGTGTAAGGCATCCCGCTAGCGTTCAATCTGAGCCAGGATCAAACTCTTCAGTTTAATCTCTGTATATTTCGTATTTTCCATAGCATGCATTGCTGCATACCGGTTATACGTCGCTACTCAAAGAAATGACTTCGTATTCACAGAATAAATCCTGCTGTACTAATCACTTCAAGTGAGCACTTATGATTTCGTTTGCAACAGAACCAGCTTTTACCCCGGCCCTGCCTGCGCACTCATTCCAAGCGCCCACACTTATCGGTTGTCAAATTTTTAAAGAACAAGATACTGCGCAATCTGTAGCTAACATGCAGACATTTGAGCTTATCGTCTTACATCTTATACTAACTACACACTGCTTTTAATCATTTCTGCTTTGTTTCCAACAGCAGAGAAACGAGATTATGAAGGAGTTTTTATTCCATGTCAAACAGACTTGGGCGCTTAACTGATGTTTTCAGAAGCGTTTCATCACAATAAATCGCTAACACGCTGATTAATATGATTAATTTATTTTAGCTTTCCTAAAAATTGTTTTTTAAATTTCTGTACTTTGGGTGCAATGACGAATTGACAGTAGCCCTGCTCGGGGTGAAGCGCAAAATAATCATCGTGCATGTCCTCTGCCGGCCAGAAATGTGCGCCTGGCAAAAGCTGCGTACAGATGGGCTCAGCAAACTGACCTGAGGCATCAAGCGCTGCAATGAACTTCTGCGCAAATGCTTTTTGCTCTTCGTCCTGATAGAAAATTGCAGATTGGTACTGAGGTCCCACATCATTACCTTGACGGCCTGGCGTCGTAGGGTCGTGCGTTGCAAAAAAGACCTCAAGCAAAGACTGGTAACTGATGATTTGCGGATCAAATTCAATACGGACTACTTCTATATGCCCGGTTGTTTTTGTACAGACCTGTTCATAACTTGGGCTATCAATGTGACCACCACAATAGCCAGACTTGACAGAAAGCACCCCTTGCAGGGACGAGAAACATGCCTCTGTACACCAGAAGCATCCACCACCAAACACTGCAACCTGATTAGAACTAGTCATATCTACACCCCTTAAGGCTTCAAAGAAAGTATCCACTGCGCAAGCAGTTTGGACTCAGATTCACTCACTTGTGGCTGAGCGGGCATTGGTACAGCACCCCAGCGCCCCCGCCCCCCCTGTCGAATAGCGCCTGCAAGGTATTCCATATTGCCCGGCGTATCGGCATGACGCTGGGCGATCTGTTGAAAAGCCGGGCCAACGCGCTTGGTATCTAATTGATGACAACCTAAACAAGTTTTACTTTTGGCCAGCGCCAAACCTTTATCCGGATCGAACTGAGATACCACCTGTGAAACAGCAGGATCAGAAGTTTGTGGTGTGCTCGGCTGTGCACCCCCCCTCACTTGCCAACCTAGCATCACAAGCAAGCCAAAACCAAGCACTCCCCATCTGGAAATCAGAGAGGTGCGCAGCAACAAACGGGAACACAATTCTGGCATTCTGTAAAAAACCTCGATTTAATAAAAAACCCCCGACCGATCTGAAAGACTGGGCAGGGGTTTTGTTTTGCCGCGCAAAGACTATTCGTCAAACGCATCCGTCACAGCGCCACGGCTAGCCGTGCTTGCCAAACGTCCAAACTTCGCAAGCACACCACGTGTGTATTTTGGTGCGGGCTGCTTCCAACCTTTGCGACGCTCTGCAATCTCTTCGTCAGAAACATTGAGCTGAAGTAATTGCTTGTGTGCATCGATCGTGATCGAATCACCTTCTTTGATCAGACCGATCAAACCCCCTACATATGCTTCAGGTGCGACATGACCAACAACCATTCCCCAAGTGCCGCCTGAAAAACGTCCGTCGGTGATCAAACCAACCGTTTCTCCCAAACCCTGTCCAACCAAGGCTGAGGTCGGTGCAAGCATTTCGCGCATGCCTGGACCACCTTTTGGACCTTCATAACGAATGACCAGCACGTCGCCGTGGGTGATTTCACGTGCCATGATGGCTTTCATCGCATCATCTTCTGAGTCGTATACGCGAGCAGGCCCAGTAATCACTGGATTTTTCAGACCCGTAATTTTTGCCACCGAACCTTCTGGGGAGAGGTTGCCTTTCAAAATCGCCAAGTGACCTTTATCGTATAAAGCTTTGTCAACGGTACGAATCACACTTTGACCTGCTGGCGGCTGATCAGGCACATCTTTCAAGACCTCCGCAATAGTCTTACCGGAGATCGTCATGCAGTCACCATGCAGCAGCCCTGCATTGAGCAAGATCTTCATGACCTGTGGCACTCCACCGGCACGATGCAAATCAACGGTCAAAAACTGACCGGAGGGCTTGAGATCACAGAGCACTGGCACGCGTTGACGCACGCGCTCGAAATCATCAATGGTCCATGGCACTTGTGCGGCATGTGCAATAGCAAGGAAGTGCAACACGGCATTAGTCGAGCCGCCAATCGCCATGATCACTGAAACGGCATTTTCCAGAGATTTGCGGGTAATGATGTCACGCGGCTTACGCTGATGACGAACCGCATCGACAAGCACGCGCGCAGACTCAGCCGCGTTGGCGAGTGCGACACCGTCTTCGTTTGCCAAGGTGCTTGAGTATGGCAAAGCCATGCCCATGGCTTCGAACGCAGAGCTCATGGTGTTGGCTGTATACATGCCACCACAGGAACCCGTTCCTGGAATCGCTTTTTGTTCAATCGCTTTGAAATCCTCGTTGCTCATGCGTCCCATGGTGAATTCACCCACCGCTTCGAACACGGAGACGATGTTCAGATCACGACCCTTATGATGTCCAGGCTTGATCGTGCCACCGTAAACGTAAATACCGGGGACATTACAACGGGCAATACCAATCATGCCGCCAGGCATATTCTTGTCGCAACCACCAACCACCACAACGCCATCCATCCACTGGCCTTGCACGGCTGTTTCAATACAGTCTGCAATCACTTCGCGCGAGACGAGTGAATATTTCATGCCTTCCGTACCCATCGACATGCCGTCGGAGATGGTCGGTGTACCAAACACCTGAGGATTAGCCTGAGAGTCTTTCACCGCTTGAATCGCAGCGTCTACCAACGGCTGCAAACCGCTATTACAAGGCGTAATGGTGGAGTGGCCGTTTGCGACGCCAATCATTGGATTCGCAAAGTCGGACTCTTTGTAGCCCATGCCGTAATACATCGAACGGTTTGGTGCGCGAGTAATACCTTCGGTAATGTGCTTGGAACGATCGTTATTAGCCATGAATAAATACCCAGTGAAGATTCACAAATTGAATGCGGTGCAGCCCAGAATCATACCCATATAAAGAGATGAATACTCTGCGCCAATTTAAAATTTCAAGAGTTATTATCGGACATCTTTTAAATAATGGCTTGTGATGCTGCAATTTCCCAATTTTGATCCTGTTGCGCTACGCCTTGGACCCTTGGCGATCCACTGGTACGGCCTGATGTATTTAATCGGGTTCGGTTCGGCCTGGTTACTAGGGCGCTGGCGGATTTCCCACGGCAAAACGAGACTGACACTCAAAGACCTAGAGGACATCATTTTTTATGGTGTGCTGGGCGTCATTGCAGGGGGTCGATTAGGCTACGTGGTTTTTTATAAACCTGCTTATTACATGTCCCACCCGCTCGAGATTTTCTATCTCTGGGAGGGGGGTATGTCGTTTCACGGTGGTTTGCTTGGCGTGTTGGCCATGGTGACGTGGCTTGCACATAGCCGCAAGTACAAATGGTTTGAGGTCAGTGACTTTGTTGCGCCATTGATTCCTCTTGGACTGGCGGCGGGCCGCATGGGAAACTTTATCAACGGCGAGTTATGGGGACGCCCCAGCACATTGCCTTGGGCCATGGTATTTCCCCAGAGTGGTGATGGCATTGCCCGTCATCCTTCTCAGCTCTATCAGCTTGGGCTTGAAGGTCTTTTGTTGTTCGCTGTCATCTGGTGGTTTGCCAATAAGCCACGCCCAACCGGTCAAATTAGTGCCGTATTTCTGATGGGATATGGTTTTTTTAGGTTCATCGCAGAATATGCACGCGAGCCTGACGATTTTCTTGGACTACTGACAGCGGGACTGTCAATGGGGCAGTTATTATCTTTGCCCATGATCATGGCAGGCGCCCTGCTTTTTAAGCTGAGCGGCAGAAAAACTTAACCTGAATCAATGCGTTGTTCAATCACCAAAAAAACGGGTCTGCTTTTGCAGACCCGTTTTAATAAATGCCCCGCTCGTGCCGTTAAGGCCGGCATCTCGAACCGTAAGTTCAAGTTGGCCGCGATCTGCAGACTTTGAGCGCATCTGCTAGAGACACGCACTCCCGTCATGCTATCCCACAGCCTATGTATGCCATAAGCATTGGTTCTGAGAATATTTGACCTCTCGCGAACACAGCAGGGACAAACTGTGAATTCTGTACTGCTTCTGCACTATTCGTCCGAATTACGAAACCGATGGTCCAACCGCATCAAGAATCGCATTCAGGTTGTCTATTCTACGCTTGAAGTCACCAACAGCCAAACTTCCGAGGCCATCAGGCGCTCGCATCGATAAGAGTTCGACCGCAATCTGAATTGCAGCCATCACAGCAATGCGTTCATTACCTGAAACTTTACCTGTACCTTGTATGCGTCCGGAAAGCTGACTGACGTGCTGCGCAGCTGCAGTCAGTGCGGCCTTTTCCTCTGCTGGACAAGCGAGTGAGTATTCACGTCCAAGAATAGAAATATCGACGCGTTCCATTAACTTTGCTCCTGAGGCTGAGCACCTGGCAAACGCTCAAGCACCGCATCAATACGTTCTTTAGCCTGAATCGTTGCTGCACGCAAAGCGGTTACCTCTTCGTCGCGCGTATGCAATTGCGCCTGTAAGGTAGTCTGCTCTTGTTTGAACAGATCCAGCGATCCCTGAAGCGCCGCATGCTTGGCCGACGACTGGGTACGCAACCCCTCAATCTCAGACTCATACGCGGACACTTTGGTGTGCAGAGTGCGTGCCTGAAGATCACCGTTTGCAAGCTTGGCTGAAAGTGCATCCCGCTCGGCCTCGGTTTGGGTCAAGCGGTTCTGTAATGTCTGACGCTCATTGATCAATTGCTGCGTATAGGCAACAAGTTTGGTCAGACGTGCGGATAAGTGGTCGAGGTCTTCTAACATTTCGCTATCGTAAAGCAAAAATGTTCATCCGTAACCATGCGATGCGCTACAAATGTTGTCAGGTGGCATTCAGAAAACATGTTCTGCAACACTTTTTTCAATTTCTTTTTGACAATGAAAGGCTCATGTAAGGTCTATAAAGTGTTTTTTCTGCATCATTCTAGGGAAAACCCCACCACCTAGGGGTAAGTTCAGGGTTTGCTTTGAGGGTGCTCTGCATTACCATGCACTCCTTACTGCTTAACTGATAAAAACATACATAACAGTTAAGTATTAATCCAAGGCGCTCATTTAGGCCGAACGTTTCATTTTTATCAAAACAATTAGCAGCGCAGTCAAGGAGCTACTTATTATGCAGCTTAGAAATAAACAGGATTTCTGGTCGGGAGTGATGTTTATCTGTCTCGGCCTGGGATTTGCCTGGAAGGCAACCAGTTATTCAATGGGCACGGCTGCCCGTATGGGTCCCGGATATTTCCCACATTGGCTGGGCATCATCATGGCTATTCTTGGTGCTGTCGTGCTCTTGTCTTCGCTGCGCAAAAAAGCAGATGAAGTCGAAGTCGATCGTTTTGACTTCAAAATTCTTGCCATCATCGTTGGTGCGATCGTGCTGTTTGCATTCACGCTGCGTCCACTTGGCATGATTGTGTCCCTGTTCCTGCTGGTTGCTGTTAGCAGCCTGGCAAGTCACGAACACAGCTGGAAAGTTTCAATGGCCAACGCTGCGTTTCTGACGCTTCTGTGCTGGTTGTCATTTGTTAAAGGTCTGGGTTTGGTTTTCCCAATCTGGCCGTCATTCCTCGGTCTGAACTAAGGAGCCATCGAACATGGACTTACTCAATAATTTGATCCTCGGTTTCGGCGTCGCATTTACGCCCGAGAACCTGTTTTACGCGTTGCTCGGCTGTCTGCTCGGCACGCTGGTTGGGGTGCTGCCTGGCCTAGGCCCAGTTCCAACGATCGCAATGTTGCTGCCTATTACCTATGTGTTGCCCCCGATTGCTGGCCTGATCATGTTGGCCGGTATTTATTACGGCGCACAGTATGGTGGCTCAACAACCGCTATTCTGGTGAACCTGCCCGGTGAGACATCCTCAGTGGTGACGACGCTAGACGGGCATGCGATGGCGAAAAATGGTCGAGCGGGCGCCGCATTGGCGATCGCCGGTCTGGCTTCGTTCTTCGCCGGTAGCGTTGCGACACTGTTGCTGGCTGCGTTTGCTCCCCCACTGGCGGAAGTCGCGTTTAAATTCGGTCCTGCCGAATATTTCTCGCTGATGGTGTTAGGTCTGGTTGGCGCGGTGGTGCTGGCTTCGGGCTCACTGGTCAAAGCGATCTGCATGATCTTGCTGGGCTTGTTGCTCGGTATGGTTGGCACCGACGTGAACTCAGGTGTTGCACGTTTTGACTTTGGCGTACCAGAACTGCAAGACGGCCTGGATTTCGCGATCGTGGCGATGGGTGTGTTCGGTTTTGCCGAAATCATGACCAACCTCGAGCAGAAAGAAAACCGTGTGAACCTCTCTGAAAAGATGGGCTCGCTCTACCCGAACAAGCAAGAATTCAAAGAATCATGGCCAGCAGTGGTGCGTGGTACTGCATTGGGTTCGATGCTGGGTATTCTGCCTGGTGGTGGCGCGGTGCTCTCATCGTTTGCTTCCTATACGCTTGAAAAGAAACTGTCCAAGCATCCAGAACGTTTCGGTAAAGGCCATCCAGCTGGTGTGGCAGGCCCTGAGGCCGCAAACAACGCTGGCGCGCAAACTTCGTTCATCCCACTGCTGACACTGGGCATTCCAGGCAACGCTGTGATGGCGCTGATGGTTGGTGCGATGACCATTCACAACATTCAGCCTGGTCCTCAGGTGATGACGAGCCACCCACAGCTGTTCTGGGGTCTGATCGCATCCATGTGGATTGGTAACCTGATGCTCGTGATTCTTAACCTGCCACTGGTAGGTATCTGGGTCAAGCTGCTTAAAGTGCCTTACCGTATTTTGTTCCCTGCGATTCTGGTGTTTTGTACGATTGGTGTGTATTCACTCAACTACAACACGTTCGACATCCTGACCACATCTTGCTTTGGCATTATTGGTTACCTGTGGAGCAAACTGAAGTGCGAAGGTGCACCGCTGCTGCTGGGTCTGGTACTGGGTCCACTGATGGAAGAAAACTTCCGTCGCGCCCTGCTGCTCTCACGCGGTAACTACATGACATTCCTGGACCGTGGTTTATCAGCTTCCCTCCTAGCTGTTGCCCTGCTCCTGGTGATCATCGTCGCGCTGCCTTCAATCAGCAAAAAACGGACCGAAGCGTTCGTCGAAGAGGATTGATCGATGTCCAGCATCAACGCTAGATCGTACGAAGCTTCAGCCCCCCGTAAAGTCGCTTTCCTGGGCTTGGGGGTGATGGGGTTACCCATGGCTGGCCACTTGGCGAAAGCCGGGCATGACGTCACGGTTTACAACCGTAGCGCCCAAAAGGCGCAGGCATGGGTCAGTGAGTTCGGTGGGCGCGCTGCGGCCACTCCGCGTGAAGCGGCCGAAGGTGCTGAAATAGTCTTTTCCTGTGTCGGCAACGACGAGGATTTGAGAAGCGTTGTGCTGGGTGCCGATGGTGCTTTTGCAGGAATGCGTGCAGGTGCAACCTATGTGGATCACACAACGGCCTCAGCCTCTGTTGCGCGAGAGCTGCATGAAATTGCCAAGCAAAAATCATTGAAATTCATTGATGCCCCTGTCTCGGGTGGTCAGGCAGGTGCAGTCAATGGCATGCTGACCGTTATGTGTGGCGGTGATGCAGGTGAATTTGCAGCGGTAAGCGATGTCATTGCTGCGATGGCACGCGCGGTAACGCTGGTTGGCCCTGTCGGGGCAGGCCAACTTGCAAAAATGGTCAATCAGATCTGTATCGCTGGACTGGTTCAAGGTTTGTCTGAGGGCATCGCCTTCGGTCAGGCTGCAGGACTGGACATGAAGCAGGTTCTGAACGTGATCAACAAGGGTGCCGCGCAAAGCTGGCAAATGGAAAACCGTGGTGAGACTATGGTCGATGACAAATTCGACTTTGGCTTTGCGGTGGACTGGATGCGTAAAGATTTAAGTCTGGTACTTGATGAGTCACGTCGCAACGGTGCACGCGTACCTGTGACGGCTCTGGTAGACCAGTTTTATGCAGATGTACAAAAAATGGGCGGTTCGCGCTGGGATACTTCCAGTCTGATCAAGCGTCTGAAATAAGATTTCGACTGTTTGACGGTTGAATTAAAAAGACCCTGCTTGCAGGGTCTTTTTTTCTCTACTCTTGCTCTAAGTAACTTTCACCATCAAAACCATCATGCACACTTTGACGCAAAAACCGCGTCTCATTGGTTCGCCTAAAAATCAAAGGAGAGAGTTCGTTAAGCGCAAGCGTGTAAACATCGCGCTTGAACTCAATCACTGCATCCAGAGACACCCAGTAGGGGCTCCAGCGCCAAGCATCGAACTCAGGGTGATGGGTCGCGCGCAAACACACGTCGGAGTCTCGTCCGATCATGCGCAGCAAAAACCAGATCTGTTTTTGCCCTCTGTAATGGCCGCGCGACTCACGCCTGATGAAAGTATCAGGCACGTCATAGCGCAACCAGTCTCGTGTACGCCCTAACACCCGTACATGATCGGGTAATAAACCGACCTCTTCGTGAAGCTCTCGATACATGGCCTGGACAGGGCTTTCGCCGTGTTTGATACCACCTTGCGGGAACTGCCATGCATGTTCCCGGATTCGTTTGCCCCAAAAGACCTCGTTTTTGTTGTTTACGAGGATGATACCGACATTAGGACGGTAGCCTTCGCGATCAAGCATGGCCAGTCCCTGCAAATTCAATACAATTGCGGTTGATTATACGTACCTGTCAGGCTTTTTGCCTTAATCAAATTTAGCACCCATTCATGCGCGCATCCGCCTTTCACATCACGACACTCAAAGAAGCACCTAACGAAGCTGAAATTGCCAGCCACCAACTTATGTTGCGTGCGGGCATGATTCGCAAACTCGCTGGGGGTATTTACAACTATATGCCACTCGGTCTGAGAGTTATTCGCAAAGTCGAAAAAATCATCCGGGAAGAAATGGATGCCGCTGGTGCGCTAGAGCTCCTCATGCCTGTTGTGCAGCCAGCCGAGCTGTGGGTCGAATCCGGCCGCTGGGAACAATATGGTCCCGAATTACTGCGCATGAAAGATCGCCATGGCCGTGACTTTGTCCTGCAGCCGACGTCTGAAGAAGTCATCACCGACATCGCGCGCAATGAGATCCAGAGCTGGCGACAGTTACCGGTCAACTTCTACCATATCCAAACGAAATTTCGCGACGAGCGCCGCCCCCGCTTTGGTGTGATGCGTGGTCGTGAATTCACCATGAAGGATGCTTATTCTTTTGACCGGAACGTCGAAGCGGCACAAAAAAGCTATCAGGTGATGTTCGATGCTTATATGAAAATATTTTCGCGTCTGGGCCTGACCTTTCGTGCCGTATCAGCTGATACGGGTTCTATTGGTGGCTCACAAAGTCATGAATTTCAGGTGATCGCCGATATCGGCGAGGACCTGATCGTCTACGATCCCGCCTCAGACTACGCGGCAAACATTGAACTGGCAGTGGCGCCCTGCCTCATCGCTCAACGCGCAGCACCCGGCTCAACAATGTCGGTCACACCCACGCCAGGGGCCTCAAAATGCGAGGCGGTTGCCCAGATGCTAGGCATCCCCCTCGCCAACACAGTCAAATCAATTGTTCTTGCCACGGATCCCGAAAAGGGACCTGCTCAGGTGTGGCTGTTGTTGCTGCGTGGCGATCACGAGCTCAATGAAATCAAAGCGGGCAAAATCCCAGGCTTGAACAAGGGTTTCCGTTTTGCGACTGAGGCAGAGATTGTCGAGCATTTTGGTTGTAAACCAGGTTACTTGGGGCCAGTCAAAACGGTTCAGCCGTTAAAAGTGATTGCGGACCTGACCGTGGCGAACATGCATGACTTTGTAGTGGGCGCAAACCAAGAAGACGCCCACTTGACTGGCGTGAACTGGGGTCGGGATTTGCCCGAGCCTGATCTCATTACCGATCTGCGCAATGTGGTCGAGGGTGATGTATCACCCTCCGGCACAAGCAAGCTCGCCATCCAGCGTGGGATCGAGGTGGGTCACGTGTTTTATCTCGGCACAAAGTACTCTGAAGCTCTCAAAGCCACATTCCTCGATGAAAATGGTAAACCCGCTCTCATGGAAATGGGTTGCTATGGCATAGGGGTCACACGAATCGTCGGGGCTGCTATTGAACAAAATCACGATTCACGTGGCATTGTGCTGCCGCGCGCGATTGCCCCGTTTGAAGTCGTGATCTGCGGACTTGGCTGGGGTAAAAGCGAAGAGGTCCGTCATGCCGCCGAGTCGATCTATGCTTCGCTTAAGGCTCAGGGAGTGGACGTCATGCTCGATGACCGCGATCAACGCCCAGGGATCATGTTTGCTGAGTGGGAACTGATTGGCGCACCGATCAGGATCACGGTTGGAGAGAGAGGACTCAAGGAAGGCATCGTAGAGGTCCTCTCACGCAAGGAAACCGAGGCGACTCGCGTAGCCGTGGCGGATTGCGCAGCGCTCACTCTTGAGCGTCTGGCCGCCTGTTAAGCGATGCGCTTGAGTCTTTTAAACGGAGCTCGGTCATGCTGATTCAGCCACCTGATTTCAGGCACAGTATGACCGTGCGCGTGTATTACGAAGATACGGATGCTGGCGGTATCGTTTTTTACGCAAATTATTTAAAATTCATGGAACGCGGTCGCACTGAATGGCTCAGATCGGTAGGAGTCAATCAATCAGAAGTCGCGAGCGAGTTTCAACGTGTTTTTATTGTTACTGGACTCGATATTCGCTATAAAAAGTCTGCAAAACTCGACGATTTGCTTGAAATCAACAGTGCAGTCACACGTTTGGGCCGAGCTTCGTTACACTTCGCGCAGACGATTACGCGTGGCGGGGAACTGTTGACCGAGAGCAATATCCAAATCGGATGCGTAGATACAGTTAATATGCGAGTCGCCGCGATCCCGGAGTCCGTACGGATCAAATTTGCAGCAACCACTCAGGAATAAGAGATGCCCACTTCCTCTGACATGTCAATGCTCACCCTGGTTATGCACGCCAGCGTGCCCGTCCAGCTGATCATGCTGATGCTTGTCGCCATATCCGTCCTCTCCTGGACGTTTATTTTCGCCAAACGCGCGACCATTAAAAAATCGATGACACAAACGCGTCGTTTCGAGGATGACTTCTGGTCTGGCGGTGATCTAGCGGCCTTGCATCAGTCGATTTCCAGTCGACGTGCCGAACAAGGCGCACTCGCACGTATTTTTGACTCGGGGATGACCGAATTCCTGAAGGCACGCCGTGCGGCAGGTGGAAACGCCGATGTCAGCGGAATGCTCGACGGCGCACGTCGCGCCATGCGCGCGGCTTACCAGCGCGAGATGGACGAACTGGAGTCGCACCTGAACTTCCTGGCCTCGGCTGGCTCGGTCAGCCCCTATATCGGCTTGCTCGGCACCGTATGGGGCATCATGCACGCATTTGTGGGTCTGGCCAACGTTCAGCAGGCTACCTTGGCCTCAGTTGCACCGGGGATTGCTGAAGCCCTCATTGCGACCGCTATAGGCCTGTTTGCGGCGATTCCAGCAGTGGTAGCCTACAACCGCTACACCCACGACATTGATCGCCTCTCAATCCGTTTTGAGACCTTTGTCGACGAATTCCTGAATATTCTGCAACGGCAGGTACGCTAATGTCATCGGTGCGCTCAAGTTCGGGTCGCGGAGGCCGGAAACTCAAAAACGAGATTAACGTCGTGCCGTATATCGACGTCATGCTTGTGCTACTGGTGATTTTTATGGTGACCGCACCGTTGATTACGCCTGGAGTGGTTGAGTTGCCGTCCGTGGGTCAGGCCTCCAATGTACCGGCTACGCCCCTTGAAGTGCAAATTGCCGAAGATGGCAAAATTTCCTGGCGTAAACGCGATGCAGGCGCTAGTTACAAACCGGTAGAGCGCAGTTCACTGGCGCAAACACTACTTTCAGAACTCAAACCAGACCAGCCCGTGGTCATTGCAGCAGATGGCAAAGTGCCTTATGAAGCGGTCATGAAAGTCATGGACGAACTCAGAAACAACGGCATCACCAAGTTGGGCTTGTTGGTTGACCAGAAGGGTAATCAGTCTTCACCAAAAAATTCTGCTAAACCCGCTAAACGATAAAGGTTACTGCGACGCGCAACGTTCAATCGCCCATCGCCTCATACATGCCTCTGAATCAAGATTTACATCACCGCGGTCCTATTTTGCCCCCCAAACAGTCGCTGAATGTGCGCGCTGTGGCGATGGCTCTGATCGCGCACGCACTGCTTTTGCTTGCATTAGTATTGAATCTTGATTGGAAAACTGAAAACCAGGGGCCCATGCAGATCGAGTTATGGGCCGATGGCACAACACCGACAGCCGCACCCGCTCAGTCAACAAAACCCGAAGTCAAGCCCGAACCCACCCCGCCTAAGCCGGAACCCGAGCCCGAACCCGAACCTGTTAAACCGCCCCCACCTCCAGAACCTCCACCGCCGCCCGCACCTCCTGCGGTCACTGAGGCGCCCAAAAACGAGGTTGACCCCGAAATAGCGCTTGAAAACGAGCGCAAGAAAAAGGCCGAAAAAGAGCGCCTGGAGAAAGAACTCGCCGAGAAAAAGGCCAAAGAAGACGAGCGCCGCGAAAAAGATCGCATCAAACGCGAAAAAGATGCTGCGGAAAAGAAAGAGCGCGAACGACTCGAGCAGATTGAGCGCGTAGAAAAAGAGAAAAAAGAAAAAGAAGAAAAAGAAAAGAAAGCTTTAGCTGAGAAAAAAGAGAAGGAAACCAAAGAAAAAGAAGAAAAAGATAAAAAACTGGCCGAGGAAAAGAAAGCGAGTGAAGCTAAAGCAGCCGCGGCCAAGAAAGCTGCGGCAGACCAGGCCTTTAAAGATGCCATGCGCGGAGATGTCATGGGCGTTGCAGGGATGCCTGGAGGCACGGCTGACCGCAATCAGGCGGGTGGCGGCAACTATTCGGGCTATGGCGCGAAAATCCGCGCCTGCGTCCAGCCAGGCGTGTCATTTCCAGCACCGCCACAAAGCGGATCAAATCCAACCGTTCAGTACCGTGTGCAGTTAAAATCGGATGGAACCGTCTCAGGAGTGAAATTGCTGAAAACGTCCGGGAACTCTAACTTCGATCAAGCGGTCGAAAGAGGTATCAGTCGTTGTACGCCATTCCCGAAACCAGACTCTGGTAGCTACCCGTCCTATATCGACGTGGATTACCGCATGTATTAAAAGGGAGATTGCTCCACATGAAGTTTGACAGATCTTGCAATACCTCGCGTTCCAGCCTGTCGGGTTGGTTTGATACAAAAAAATGGCTCATGCTATTGGCCGCATTGCTCGCCATACTGAGTCTGAGCACACCCTCGGTTGCTCAACTGCGTGTCGATATCTCTGGCACAGGCGCCCAACAATATCCCGTCGCGATCGCTGATTTCAGTGGCGAGCCTGCCGGCAAACAAATTGCCGAGGTGATTCGCGCCGACTTAACACGCTCCGGTCAGTTCCGGATGATTAACACGACGGGCTCAGCCTTAACTGTTGATACACCGATCGCTTTTGATGAATGGCGCGGCAAGGGCGCCGACTTCATTGCCTATGGCACAGTGACGCGCGGCGGCGATGGTCGCTACGAAGTCAAATACAGACTCGGTGACACAGTTAAAAAAGGTCAACTCGATGGCGTCGCCTTTACTGGAACCGAAAAAGAACTGCGCAGAATCGCGCATCAGATCGCCGATCGTATCTACGAAAAAATCACGGGTATCAAAGGTGTTTTCGCGACGCGCATCGCTTATGTACTCAAGCAAGGCTCAACCTACGAACTGCAAATTGCTGATGCAGATGGTCAGAATCCGCAGGTCGCACTGCGTTCGCGTGAGCCAATCATCTCGCCCGCCTGGTCGCCCGACGGTTCACGCCTGGCCTATGTGAGCTTCGAGTCCGGGAAACCGGTCGTCTATGTCCACCAACTAGCGACCAGCAAACGCGTGCCGGTTGCCAATTACAAAGGCAACAACTCCGCCCCCGCCTGGTCACCAGACGGCAGCACATTGGCGGTAGTACTGACACGTGATGGTTTGTCACAAATTTACGTGGTCAATGCAACAGATGGCGGTGGTTTGCGACGGATTACCCGCTCACCGCTGATTGATACCGAGCCAACTTTCAGTCCTGATGGTCGCTCAATTTATTTCACCAGTGACCGTAGTGGCAGCCCTCAGGTTTATCAGGTCGGACTCGACGGCGGTGAACCGCGCCGCGTGACCTTCAACGGCGGTTACAATATCTCACCAAGAATTTCTCCAGATGGCAAAACCTTGCTTACTGTTACGCGTCGGGACGGTACATATCGTATCGCTTCGCTCAACTTGGCAACAGGCGCTGAAAACCTTCTAACCGAAGGTCGTGACGACCAGTCGCCAAGTTTTGCACCGAACGGTATGCAGGTGCTGTATGCCGCTGTTCAGGGTGGCCGTAGTGTGTTGGCAGGCGTGTCCAGTGATGGGCGTGTGCGCCAGACACTGTCGGTACTGAATGGCGAAATACGTGAGCCCACCTGGGGCCCGTTTTCTCAATAATTAGTTTGATCTCCCCAAAAAGGAAATATCATGTCGCGCATCGCAAAAGCACTATCCATCGCCGCACTGGCTGCCACACTGGCAGCTTGTAGCTCAGTTAACCTCGACGACAAAGCTGGCGCGAACGGCGCAGGCGCGGATGGTTCAGGCATTCTGGATCCATTCAATCCAAACAGCATCCTGGCGAAACAGAAATCGGTCTACTTTGGCTTCGGTGAGTACACAGTCACTGAACAATATCGCACGATCGTTGAAACACACGGCAAATATCTGGTTTCCGCTCCACAACAACGTGTTGTGATCGAAGGCAACACCGATGCACGTGGCGGCTCTGAATACAACCTGGCTCTGGGCCAGCGTCGTGCTGAAGCAGTGCGTCGTATGCTGACCTTGATCGGTGTTTCAGATACACAGGTTGAAACCATCAGCTTTGGTAAAGAAAAGCCAAAAGCTCTCGGTGATACCGATGCGGACTATGCTGAAAACCGTCGTGCGGATTTCAACTACAAGCGTTAATCTTTAAGTACTTGGCTTTCTCTTACCAGGGCGGCTGATCAGGCCGCCCTGTTGCGTTAAGAATGAAGAAGACCTCTGAGCAGAAAACTGCTTCAGGCATTTAAAGGACTTTTATGCGTACACGTTCGTTTGTTCTGAATCAGCTTTCACTCCGCTCAGCCTTGAGCTGCCTTAGCCTTGTTGGTGCGCTGACGCTCAGCCAGTCTGCTTTGGCGTTTGCCGACGATGATGCCCGCAAGGCAATCGTTGAATTACGCCAACAGCTCAAAACCATGCAAGAAGCCAATCAACGCGCTCGCATTCAGCTTTCCGATCAGATTGAAGGGCTCGAACAGGAAGTCATGCGTCTGCGTGGCGACATGGAGCAGATGGGACGTCCCGCAACCGCTGGCAATGCCACAGCAGGCGCCGCTCCCGGCGGACGCGCTCCCGATGCAAAGTCCGAGGATCCAAGAGAGCAAGCATCCTATGACCAAGCGATGGAGTCTTTCCGCAAAGGCCAGTACAAAGAAACCGTCGATACGCTGATGGCTTTCATGACCCTCTACCCTGACAGCAAACTCGCACCCGCTGCGTTGTTCTATTTAGGTAGCAGCCGTTATGCACAAAAAGACTACAAAGGTGCGATGACGCAATTACAGGGCATGATTCAAAAATACCCAACGCATCCACGCGCCCCTGACGCCTTGCTAGTCATCGCAGGCTGCCAGGTTGAACTCAATAACCGTGCAGGTGCAAAAGCCTCCTTGCAGCGCATTGTGAAAGATTACAAGGGCACTCCAGCCGCAGACACTGCAGCGAAGCGTTTACAGTTGCTGCAGTAAAAAATCTGAATATTTTGAAATATTAGAAATTGCCCGATGCGTTGACTAATCGGGCAATTTTTTATCTGAACATTAACAGGATCGCGACACCCGCTACGATCAATACCGTACCGACCATCTCCTGCCGCGTTCCTTTATTAAGAAAGATTCGCCAGGAAAGTAACTGTGCAAACAGTACCTCGACCAGACCCAGTGTGCGTACATTAGCAGCCGAGGTCAGGGCAAAACCCAGGAACCAGCCCTCAGAGGCGCTAGCGCCCAACAAGCCGCCCCAGATAGAAATCCGCCATGCACGCATGCAACGAATCATTGCTTCGCGATGAAACACCATCATCCAGGCCGCAAGCAAAATAGTTTGGATTCCCAGGCCACAGGCCAGCGTCCAAGAGGAGTGAGCGAAGAAATGCCCTTCGCCCAAAGCGAGAATGGCTCCACGGAAGGTCACGGCAGCAATTGCAAAGCTTGCTGCGGCGAGTAATCCCATTGCAACAGGCTGCCAGCTCGGACCGTTATCGTCAGCATTGACCGAAGGCTTTTTAGCCATGATCCAGACACCCACCGTAGCAATCAGAATGGCGATCATTGCCAGCCAGGATACGCTATCTCCCAGCACGACCAATCCGAAAACGACGACTTGAACAGGCTCGGTTTTTGTCCAGGCTGTCACAACGACAAAGGCCCGCTTACGCATTGCCCCCAGCATCAGTGCGGTCGCGGCGATCTGCGAAAGCGCACCGGCTACCGTGAACCAGAAAAAGGTCATGTTCATCTGCGGCAAACTGGAACCTGTGAGCATCAGCGCAAGTACGGCAAACAGCACAGCGAACGGAAACCCGTATAAGAATCGTACTTGCGTCGCACCCAGTGTGCCGAGCTGTTCGGTCAGACTGCGTTGAATCGCGTTACGTCCCGCCTGTGCGGCGGCTGCAAAAATAGCCGCGGGGATCCATAGCCAGGTCCACTCATGCATGAGGCACTCCTTTTGCATGGTGATCCAACAGTTCCACTACGGCGGGATCCAGAACAATACCGTGTTGCTGTTGATACTGCATTTTGTCTAACTCGATCTCACCTGGAACAATGACAGGCCTTGCTGGATCAGCCGCTGGACTGTCATGCAGTATTTCTGCAAAGTCCATCATGCGTGCCGTCAGCCATTGCGGTGAACCCAGTTTGCTCGTGTCGATCAGAATGAAAAAGTGACCGAGGTTTTGTGGCTCATCCGGCGCATCGACCCAGGATTTCACATGTGTGAGATATGCCGCGTTAGACAACAAACCTGCAAACATGTCGACCATTAATGCTAAGCCGTAGCCTTTATGGCCACCGATCGGCAGTAGGAATCCGTCGAGAGCAGATTTCGGATCGGTCGTCGGGACGCCCTTTTCATCGGTGGCCCAAGTGTCAGGGATACTTTCACCGCGCTTAAACGCATTCCGGATTTTGGCGCGTGCTACAACGCTCATCGCCATATCCAACAGAAAAGGTTTCCCGCCAGGATTGGGCACACCAAACCCCAGAGGACTATTGCCTAAGCGCGCGTCGCTGCCACCCCAGGGTGCGATGGTGGTGGTCGCATTACTGCCGATGATGCTAGCAAAGCCCTGCTCTGCTGCAATCAGTGAATAAGGAGAGATCGGGCCGAAATGGTTGCTGCCACGGGCGAATGCCATGCCGATACCGCACTGTTTAGCCGCATCCATCGCCGCCTGTAGTGCTCTCATGCCAACCAAAGGACCCACGCCATTATCGCCGTCGACCAAGCGTAGAGCGAGCGCCGGTGACTGCACAGTAATATTGGGGCGAGCGTTGATACCGTTAACTTGCAAACGTTCGCCGTAAGACTCAATCCTCGATAGTCCATGGGTGGACAGACCAAAAAGATCGGCTTGTATGAGCACTTTACTCACTAGCACTGCGTCATCGTAGACCAAGCCTAAGCCTTGAAATGCCCTGGTCGCTAAGGCTTGAAGCTCTTTCTCTTGCCACAGGCTTTGAGTTATCCCGTTTATTTTTTCAGGGTGCATTATTTTTTACTCAATATATTCAAAGATAACAGTGCGGGTGAGCATACTCGTGGGCGAACTGCTCGTCAGCCACAAAAGCTAAACGAATCCTTAATTAAGGGTAAACGCTAGGTTACAAATTTAAAGATCAGTACTTAGAATTGAAAATTATATAAATATGAAATTTTCATAAAATTGAAAACTGCAGCTTTAAATACTCATACCAAATCCAAACCTCTTCGTGCCCAATCGGCCGTGGATATGTGGCTTGGTCAACAAATTCGTCAATTACGCAAAAAAAACCAAAAATCGCTCACAGAGTTGGCCCAAGCCTGTCACCTTTCAGTTGGGCTACTCAGCCAGATCGAGCGCGGCATGAGTTCAATCTCTGTGAAATCGTTACATGCACTCGCTTCTGAACTGGGGGTTTCACCTGACGCGTTACTTCGTAACGCCGGATCTGATCATCAAAGCGCTGAAGGGCAAGTTGCTCGCGCAGGTACACACCGCAAACTGGACTTAGAAGACAAGGGTATTACCAAAGAAATCGTGACGCCCGCGATGGCTCAGGACTTGGATTTATGCAGGGCATTCATTCAACCTGGTGGCTCGTCTGGTGACCAATGGTTTTCAACAGACAAAGGCGAACAGGTTGGTATGGTTTTGCAAGGTGCCATGGAACTCTGGATCGACAACAAAGTTGTCACACTGGGTCCGGGCGATAGTTTTTGCTATAGCAGTCGAACACCGAGACGCTGGAGAAATCCCGGCGACACGGTTACAGAAGTTATCTGGGCCATTTCGAATATTCAAACGGATTAATCTTTATTTGTACACGTTTTTATAACCAGGAGAACTACCATGAAGCTGAAGTCGCTCGCTGTCTCTCTCGTTTCAACAATTTCCATCGCCCTAAGTGTCGGTGCGTATGCTCAACAAGTCGTTAAAGTTGGCTCGACGCCAACCGGCATACCTTTCACCTTTCTGGATACTAAAACCAACACAATCGAAGGTGCGATGGTTGACATCATTAAAGAGGTTGGAAAGGAAGCAGGATTTACCGTCCAGATTGAAGCCATGCCCTTTTCTGCCCTGATTGGCTCATTGACATCCAAACGTATCGACCTCGTGTCTGCGGCCATGTTCATTACTCCTGCTCGCCAGGAAGTCGTCGCGTTTTCTGAACCCATCTATCGCTACGGTGAAGGACTCATGCTCAGCAGCAAAACAGAGAAAAAGACCTACGCAGGATTTGCTGATTTCAAAGGGATGACGGTTGGTGTACAAGTCGGCACTGCGTTTGTTGAACCTTTGAAAAAAACCGAAGGCATCAAAGAAGTCAAACTGTATGACGGCTCGCAAGACATGATTCGCGACTTGAACGCTGGTCGCTTGGACGCTGGCCTGCTTGACTACCCAATCGCCGCCTACATACTGAGTCAGGGTAATAACCCAAACGTCTCGCTCGACAAGTCATATAAACCTACCGTGATGGGCAGTATTGGCATTGCAGCGAACAAAGATAATCCAGAGCTTCTCGCCAAGGTCAACGCAGCACTCGCGAAATTAAAGGCCAATGGGACGGTCGACACCATTCTTAAAAAATGGGGTTTAGGAGCATAAGTACTCTATTTTTTAAAGATTGAGCCTTGTCTGATATGGCTGGAGACAAAACACGATGAATCAATTTTTCAAGGATGCGATCGAGTTCATCCCTATTTTGTTTGAGGGTGCGAAACTCACAATCCTGGTGACGATTGGCTCTTTAGTGCTTTCCACCCTACTAGGTATGGCTTGGGCATTAATGCGGGTTTCCAAATATCCTGCCTTGGTCTGGTTCAGCAGCGCAATGATCAATATCCTGAGAGGGATTCCTATCATTGTGCTGTTGTTCTACATTTATTTTGTCATGCCAGATGTTGGAATATCACTTTCTGCACTGCATGCTGCAATCATTGGTCTTGGGCTCGCTTACTCAGCCTATCAGGCTGAGAATTTCAGGGCAGGAATAGAGGCGATTGATCGAGGGCAAATCGAAGCAGCGATGTCCATGGGAATGAGTTGGTCGATGACCATGCGCCGTGTTGTTCTTCCGCAGGCCGTAAAAATAATCTTGCCTCCTTATGGCAACATCATGATCATGATGCTGAAAGACTCTTCGCAAGCTTCCACCATCACAGTCGCAGAGCTTGCCTTACAAGGCAAACTGATTGCCAGTTCAAATTTTAAAAACGCGACGGTTTTTACATTAGTTGCCGTGCTATATCTCGTCATGTGTATACCTTTAATTTTGCTAGTCAGGCATCTCGAGAAAAGGAATGCCTCCAAATGATTGAACTAAGAGACGTCCATAAAAACTTTGGTCCGAATCAAGTTTTAAAAGGTATTGATACAACCATCAACAAAGGTGAAGTCGTCTGCGTCATTGGTCCCTCAGGATCAGGAAAGTCAACGATCTTGCGCTGCATCAATGGGTTGGAAAGCTACGAATCTGGAGCAATATCAATCGACGGCGTAAACGTTAATAAACAAGATCCGTCAATTAATCTGATCCGTACACAAGTGTCAATGGTGTTCCAGAAATTCAATTTATTTCCTCACCGTACAGCGCTAGAAAACGTTATTGAAGGTCCGATTTATGTCAAAGGCGAGCCACGTCAGGAGGCTATCGAGCGAGGTCGCAGTCTGCTAGCAAGTGTTGGTCTCGGGGATAAGGAGCATGACTACCCGCCCCAATTATCCGGGGGACAGCAACAGCGTGTCGCGATTGCTCGCGCGCTTGCCATGCAGCCTAAAGCCATTTTGTTCGATGAGCCGACCTCCGCATTGGATCCGGAGCTTGTAGGCGATGTACTTGGCGTGATGCGAAAACTGGCTGAAACGGGCATGACGATGGTAGTGGTCACGCACGAAATGGGCTTTGCCCGTGAGGTTGCCGATCGCGTGCTATTCATTGATGGCGGTGTCATTGTTGAACAAGGACCTGCCAAAGCGCTGCTTAATACCCCCCAACACCCACGCACGCAGGATTTTCTGCGTAGAGTGCTTCAACCGATCTGATACGAAGGATTGCATATGTATCCTGTTCCATTTCCACTCAGCCCGTCTTTATGGGCAGCTACTGCTGCCCCGGCACCTGCGACAGAAACACTGCATGACAATCATCACGCAGATGTAGTGGTCATTGGCGGAGGATATGCAGGGCTGAGCACGGCTCTGCATCTAGCAGAGCGTGGCATCAAAGTAACACTACTCGAAGCGCGTGAGATCGGTTTTGGTGCATCAGGACGCAACGGCGGACAAGTCATCCCCGGTTTGAAATACGACCCCAACGATATGATCAAGATGTATGGTCAAGAGCGAGGCGAACAGCTCATTCAGTTCGCAGGACAAACCGCGAACCCGGTTTTCGATCTCATCGCGAAACACAAGATGGATGTGCCTCATCTCCGTAAAGGCTGGATTCAAGGGGCGCATACGCCAGCGGCGCTTGAACTCGCCCATCAACGCGCCGAGCAATGGGGACGGCATGGTGCGCCGGTCAAGTTTCTTGACCGTGCACAGACTCAGTCATTACTAGGAACTGAGCGATATCTCGGTGGCTGGGTGGATGAGCGTGCAGGTACCGTGCAGCCACTGAGCTATGTCAGAGGCTTGGCGCGCGCGGCTATGGCTGCTGGTGTGAAGGTATATACGGACTCGCCTGTTGAGAGCCTTGCTCTGCAGAATGGTAAATGGAGTATTCACACCAGGAATGCTTCTGTTGTGACGTCCGATCGAGTCGTCATGTGCACCAACGCTTACGGTGTTGACTTATGGCCAAAACTTAAAACAACGATCATAGATGCCAATACCTTTCAGGTGGCAACAAAGCCTTTGCCAGACCACATCCTCAATACTATTATGCCGCAGGGTCATGTCTGCTCGGACACCAGAAACTTATTGCTGTATTTCAGGCGTGATCACCAAGGTCGATTGCTGATGGGTGGACGAGGTCCTTTCCGCGAGCCCAAAGGTCCTGAGGACTGGGCACATCTTGAACGCGTCATGTACAAGATGTTTCCTCAAGTGAAAGGACAAACATTTGAATATCGCTGGTGTGGACGTGTAGCTGTTACACGAGATTACTTACCCCATTTACATGAGCCAGCGCCTGGTTTACTGATCGATATCGGTTGCATGGGTCGAGGGGTAGGTTTGCAAACAAGTATGGGTCAAGCGATCGCTGAGTATGTCGCGACCGACAATAAGCTTGCACTGCCCTTCCCGATTACAAGTATTAAGCCTTTTCCACTCTATGGCTTGCGCAGGATCTATGTGAATGCGGTGGTGACCTGGTACCGGCTGAATGATGGCGGGCTTTAATTACTTTTAATAAATATTTTGTACTGCTATAAAAAAATCCAGACCGAGGTCTGGATTTTTTGTCTTTCAGGTGCGCCCGGATCGAAACCCGGGCTGTTGAGATGCGTGAGCTTAGAAGCCCATGCCGCCCATTCCACCCATGCCGCCCATGTCACCACCTGGCATGCCGCCTGGTGCTGGCTTGTCTTCTGGCAATTCGCAAACAGCGGCTTCGGTTGTCAGCAACAAGCTGGCAACTGAGGCTGCGTTTTGCAACGCTGTGCGGGTTACTTTGGTTGGATCCAAAACACCCTGCTCAACCAGATCACCGTACTCGCCGGTAGAAGCGTTAAAGCCGTAGTTACCCTTGCCGTTTGCAACGTTGTTCACAACAACGCTTGGCTCGTCACCAGCGTTTGCAACGATGGTACGCAGTGGCTCTTCGATTGCGCGAAGGACCAGCTTGATACCTGCGTCCTGGTCAGGATTGTCACCCTTGACCAGAGCAACAGCTGCGCGTGTGCGGATCAGCGCAACGCCACCGCCAGGAACAATGCCTTCTTCCACAGCTGCGCGGGTTGCGTGCAGTGCGTCTTCGACACGGGCTTTCTTTTCTTTCATTTCAACTTCGGTGGCTGCGCCAACGCGAATCACCGCAACACCGCCGGCCAGCTTGGCCACGCGCTCTTGCAGTTTTTCACGGTCGTAGTCTGAAGTGGCTTCTTCGATCTGGATACGAATCTGCTTGACGCGTGCTTCGATCGATTTTGCATCGCCATGACCATCAATGATCGTGGTGTTTTCTTTACCGACTTCGATGCGCTTAGCCTGACCGAGTTCAGCCAGTGTTGCTTTCTCAAGCGACATGCCGGTTTCTTCGGAAATGACGGTACCACCGGTGAGGATGGCGATGTCTTCGAGCATGGCTTTACGACGGTCACCGAAACCAGGCGCTTTAACAGCGGTTGTTTTCAGGATGCCACGGATGTTGTTCACAACCAGAGTTGCGAGTGCTTCGCCTTCGACGTCTTCTGCAACGATCAGCAGTGGACGGCTTGACTTGGCAACTTGCTCCAGCACGGGCAGCAGATCGCGGATGTTGCTGACTTTCTTGTCGTAAATCAGAACATAAGGATCATCCAAGGCTGAGACTTGTTTCTCAGGATTGTTGATGAAGTAGGGTGACAAATAGCCACGGTCAAACTGCATACCTTCAACGACGTCGAGTTCGTTTTCGAGTGATTTGCCGTCTTCGACCGTGATCACGCCTTCTTTACCGACTTTGTCCATTGCGTCAGCAATGATCTGGCCGATCGAGAAGTCGCTGTTAGCCGAAATTGAACCAACCTGAGCGATTTCTTTGGTCGTGGTGCAAGGCTTGGAGAGCTTTTTGAGCTCTTCCACGGCGCACGCAACCGCTTTGTCGATACCGCGCTTGAGGTCCATTGGATTGATGCCGGCAGCCACGTATTTCAGGCCTTCAACAACGATCGACTGGGCCAGCACTGTCGCAGTGGTGGTACCGTCACCAGCGTTGTCAGAGGTCTTGGAAGCAACTTCCTTGACCAGCTGTGCGCCGATGTTTTCGAATTTGTCTTTGAGTTCGATTTCTTTAGCAACGGACACGCCGTCTTTTGTGACGGTTGGGGCGCCGAAAGAACGCTCGAGCACAACGTTACGGCCTTTTGGACCGAGGGTGGTTTTAACAGCATTGGCGAGGATATTTACGCCACGGACGATGCGCACGCGTGCGTCATCACCGAATAAGACTTGCTTGGCAGCCATTTAAATTCCTTTCGTAATCAATAAATTACTGGATGACGGCGAGGATTTCGTCCTCGCGGATGACGAGAACTTCGTCGCCATCAACTTTCACGGTCTGGCCGGCGTATTTGCCGAACAAGACTTTGTCACCTACTTTGACATCCATCGGCAGAACTTTGCCGTCTTCAGTTTGTTTGCCGGGACCAACAGCTAGCACTTCACCTTGATCGGGCTTTTCAGCGGCGCTTTCAGGGATGACGATGCCCGAGGCAGTTTTGCGCTCGTTGTCCAGGCGTTTGACGATCACGCGATCGTGCAGGGGACGCAGGGCCATATAGAACTCCTATACACACAATATTGGGGTTGTTAGATAAACGCAGAGGTGGGATGCAGACAAAATTGTTAGCACTCACCGCCATCGAGTGCTAATTATAGGGGTAGTTTGTGACATTTCAAGTGGGGATATGACAGGTTTATCTCAACAAACAAGTCTTTTTTAGAAAAAAATCAAAAACCATGCTGAATTGATCGGCTTTAGAATGGTGAAAACCCGCATATCAAGCTACCTATTCATGAATCACCCCAGTCACGCACTATCAGCCAGGCTATCTCTCTTGATGGCGATTGCCTGTGGTCTGATTGTGGCAAATATTTATTACGCACAGCCGCTGATTGGCCCCATCAGCGGCTCACTTGGCCTCTCCCCCGAAGCAGCAGGTCTAATTGTGACAATGAGCCAGATTGGCTACGGCCTTGGTTTATTGCTTGTTGTCCCACTCGGCGACTTGTTTGAAAACAAAAAACTGGTCCTGATAAGCGTAGGACTTTGTGCTGTCGCCTTACTGGGTGCCGCTACGGCCCACTCTGCTGGGCCGTTCCTCATTTCCGCACTATTCATCGGCGTGGGCTCTGTCGCGGTGCAGATGCTGATTCCTTTCGCCTCTCACCTTGCCCCACCCGGTCAAGCGGGTCGTGTCATCGGCAACCTGCTCGGGGGATTGATGTTTGGCATCATGCTGGCCAGACCCCTATCAGGCATCGTGACACAACTGGGGTCCTGGCATACGATTTTTTATCTCTCAGCCGCCTGCATGATCATACTGTTTGTATTGTTGTACCGGGCCCTACCCGTTCGCAAACCCACATCAAAACTGAGTTATGGGGAGCTAATCGGCTCCATGCTGAGCATGATGCTCACTTTACCCGTTTTACGCAGACGAGCGCTCTACCATGCGTGCCTGTTCGGCACTTTTAGTCTTTTTTGGACAACGATTCCATTGCTGCTCGCGAGCCCTTTGTTTAACCTGGATCAGGCGCAGATTGCTATGTTTGCCTTGGCTGGCGTGGCAGGTGCGATCGCGGGACCCATTGCAGGTCGCCTTGCTGACAAAGGCTGGATTCGCCCTGCGACCGGTCTGGCCATGATTGCGGTCGCCATAGCTTATCTACTTACACAATTTGTGCACCGCGGCTCAAACGCTGAGCTTGGACTTCTCACCTTTGCAGCAATCCTCCTCGACTTTGGGGTAGCAGCCAACCTGACTCTAGGTCAGCGCGCCCTCTTTGTTCTGAAACCGGAGCTTCGCAGCCGCCTAAACGGCATGTATATGTCGACGTTTTTTGTCGGCGGCGCACTCGGCTCTGGCATCGGGGCATGGAGCTTTTCGCATAGTGGCTGGTCAATGACCGCCTGGATTGGATTTAGCCTGCCTGCCGCAGCACTTCTCTATTTCATGACAGAAAGAAAATAATTCATGCAAAAAAGACCCAATATCATTTTTATTGTCGCCGATGACCTTGGCTTTGCAGATCTGGGTTGCTATGGCGGACGTCCTGCCGTGTTTGGTGAAGTCTCGCCGGTGCTGGATAGGCTTGCTGCCAAGGGGCTGAAATTTACCGACGGGTACTCAAACTCACCGGTATGCTCCCCTACCCGCTTTGCGCTGATGACAGGTCGATACCAATACCGTATGAGAGGTGCCGCCGAAGAGCCGATCAATGTCAAAAGCCGAGGCAGTGCAACGTTAGGGATGCCGCCAGAGCATCCAACATTGCCATCGCTTTTGCTAAAAAACGGGTATCACACTGCTCTTATTGGCAAATGGCATCTGGGTTACCCGCCCGCTTTCGGGCCGCTTAAATCAGGCTATGAGGAGTTCTTTGGCCCTATGGCAGGCGGGGTTGATTACTTTACCCACTGCGCATCGAACGGCACGCATGACCTGTGGTTTGGCGAGGCCGAACGTGCCGAAGAAGGCTACCTCACTGATTTGATTTCGGATCATTCAGTTGGGTATGTTGAACGCTGGGCTGAACAGGCGCATGCAGGTAAACCGTTTTTTCTGAGCGTGCATTACACGGCGCCACACTGGCCTTGGGAAACACGTGATGACGAAGCACTCGCCCAAGCTGTAAAAGACGACATCCTCCACCTGAATGGCGGCAACATCCATACCTACCAGCGCATGATCCATCACATGGATGAGGGTATTGGAAAAATCATGCAGGCATTGAAAAAGCACAATTTGATCGACAACACTCTGGTGGTATTTACCAGCGACAATGGAGGCGAGCGGTTTTCAGATAACTGGCCGCTGGTCGGTGGCAAGATGGATCTGACTGAAGGTGGCATCCGGGTTCCCTGGATTGCCCATTGGCCTGCAAAGATTGCTCCCGGCGGTGTGAGTGCACAACATTGTCTGACCATGGACTGGTCGGTAACCATGCTTGATGCCGCAGGTGTTCAGCCTGACATCAACTATCCATTTGATGGCGTATCGTTATTGTCAGTGCTGGAAAAACCTTCAGCGACTTTTCCAAGACCTCTGCACTGGCGCATGAAATACCGCGGTCAGAAAGCCCTGCGGGATGGCGACTATAAATATTTACAGGTTGATGGGATCGAATATTTATTCAATATTCCTGCCGATCAGCGTGAGCGCGCCAATCTTGCCAAAGAGCAACCCGCGCGACTGCTACAGATGCGGGCGGCCTGGGAAAGCTGGAATCAAACGATGCCAGCAATCCCGGAGGATGCGACAGTCAGCCTAGGCTATACGCTTGAGGACATGCCACAGCGATAACTAGAACAGCCGCTGCCCATGCGGTTTGTTCATTGAAAGCTGTTAACCCTTGTTGGCACGGCGTGCCGCTTTCTTTTCCATAAAGTCTTTGACGATCGCGGCATGCTCATCGGTCTTGTGGATGATCGACTGATAGGCAGCAGAAAGCTCTAGCAAGTTAGCAAGAGAAGACTGCTGACCTTCACGCAATAAACGTTTGGTCATGCGGATCGCAGGTGCAGAGTTCACAGCCATTTTGCGCGCCAGAGCTTGCGCTGTCGACAATAAATCCTCAGCAGGTACCACGCGCGAGACCATGCCCCAGTCGAGTGCTGTCTTGGCATCAATCGCCTCGCCGGTAAATGACATCTCTGCGGCGCGCGCCATCCCAATTACGCGTGGCAGGAACCAGGCACCACCATCACCAGGAACAATACCGACTTTTACAAAACTCTCTGCAAATGTTGCGGCCTCGGAAGCAATACGAATATCGCACATGCAGGTCAGATCACACCCTGCACCGATCGCAGGACCATTTACTGCCGCAATGGTGGGCACTTCTAGCTGATGAATCGCCAGCGGCAAACGCTGAATACCGTGCCGATATTCCTGACGAATGACGGCACTGTTGTAGTCCGGACCAATCTGACGCTGCATCTCGTCGATCTTGCCACCAGAAGAAAAAATCGGACCCTTTGCAGTAATGATGACCGCACGCACAGAAGGATCGTGCTCAATACGATCGCAGGCCTCAAGCATCGCTTCAACAATGCCGGTACCAGTCAGTGCGTTACGTGTCTCAGGGTGATTAAGCGTCAGGGTCACGACGCCGAGGTCATCTTGTTCGTATGAGAGAGGTGAAGTCATTGTGTGCATTGTCCTGGTTCAGAGTCATTAATTAACCAGAGTTTTACACGTTCAGCGAGATCGCGTCCAATCATGATTTGCATGTGCGTCAGAGTTGGATCAAAATCAAGAAATACTAAAGCTGGG
This sequence comes from Alcaligenaceae bacterium, assembly GCA_947380655.1. Taxonomy (GTDB): domain Bacteria; phylum Pseudomonadota; class Gammaproteobacteria; order Burkholderiales; family Burkholderiaceae_B; genus Zwartia. The sequence goes on from CANCRX010000012.1 coordinate 28,672, forward strand.
CGATCTACTCCCCTGCGACAAAAAATGAGACAACTGCTTATGAAACTCCTGAAACATCGTCACCTTGTTAGTCACCTTCTGACAGTTGCCCTGCTCGGCTTTAGTACTTGTGCGGCAGCACAAAACTACCCGACAAAACCTATCAAACTCGTCGCACCCTTCGCGCCGGGCGGCATCACAGATGTGATGGCACGCGCCGTAGCGAGCAGGCTCACAAACGAACTAGGACAACCCGTCGTAGTTGAAAACCGTGCCGGCGCGAGCGGTGTGATTGGCTCTGCGGCAGTTGCGCGTGCTGACCCAGATGGTTACACCTTGCTGATGGGTAATATTTCCACGCTTGGCATCAACCCCGCAGTGATAAAAGAGCTCGGCTACGATCCCGTTAAAAGCTTTACGCCGGTTTCGCTTGTTGCCGTCCAGCCACTGATCGTTGCTGTCAGCACACAAACTCCGGCTAAGAACATGGCTGAGCTCGTGGCGCTCGCTAAAACCAAACCCGGTGGTTTGTTTTACGGCACCTCGGGCAGCTCTTATCAATTGGTCACTGAGGCATTCAGCGAGGCACTCGGTATCAAAATGACCCACGTGCCCTTTAAAGGCAGCTCACCCGCGATTGAAGCGATGATGAGTAATCAGATCAATGTCATCTTTGATCCTTTTTCAACGATCTACGCACAAGTCAAAGCAGGCCGGGTGCGCGGATTGGCCATGACCACCAAAAATCGCTCAGACATTGCGCCGGAGTTGCCAACTGTATCTGAAACCGTACTGCCTGGTTTTGAGGCCAGCTCGTGGCAGGGTGTGGTTGCGCCAGCAGGAACACCACCTGAAATCATTAACAAACTCAATACGGCAATTGTAAAAATCCTGCGCACCGAGGACGTCAAGCAACAGTTTGCTAAACAAGGCGTTGACCCCTCGCCCACCACACCTAAAGAGTTTGGTGATTACATCGCGTCTGAGCAGGCTCGCTGGATGCGGGTGGCAAAACAGGCTGGAATTCAACCGGAGTAATGGTCAGACCTACAAGATTCCGGGAAATAAGCCACCATCGATCAACAGACTCTGAGCAGTGATATAACCCGCCTGCTGACTGCATAAGAACGCACACGCCTCACCAAATTCCTCTGCAGTCCCCAAGCGACGAGCCGGGATCGTCGCCACCTGAAGTGCAACCTCATCCGCGAGCGATCTGCCTGACTGGGTCGCACGCCGCGTGTTGTTGCTGCGCAGACGATCGGTATCGAATTTGCCCGGCATCACATTATTAATCGTGACATTGTGCTGGGCGACCTGGCGTGCAATGCCACTGACCGCCCCCGTCAAGCCCGCACGAGGACCATTTGAGAGGATCAGCATATCGACGGGGGATTTCACCGCGCCCGAAGTGATGTTCACGATGCGACCAAAACGCCGTTCAATCATCTGATCAATCGTGAGCTTGATGAGCTCGATGGGTGCCAGCATATTCATATCGATGGCTGCGAGCCAGTCTTCACGGCTGAGCTCACGGAAGTCAGCAGGTTTGGGGCCGCCTGCGTTATTAATCAGGATATCGATTTGAGGCGCAGACTGAATCATTCTCAGGCGATCCTCTGGCTTGGATACGTCAGCAATCACGGGCACGATGTTGGCACCGGTCTCCGACTTAATCCGTGCGGCACTTTCCATCAAAGTCTGCTCGGTGCGTGCTGCCATGACAACATTAACGCCCTCTCGGGCAAGAGACATCGCACACGCCATCCCGAGTCCGGAGCTCGCGCCACAAACGAGCGCCCATTTACCTTGCAGACCTAAATCCATATATGACTCATTTCCATTAATTTGTATTGATTTTTTATATTTTTTATCTTGAAGATTACTCTCGGCTTAACGGTTCCTGAGTAGGTTACACACTGATACAGACACATTCAACCTAACCAGTCAAAATATTGGATCAATAACAAAACATCTGGAATATGTTGCGCTTACATTGACACCGCATCCTCATAGTAATAACATTGTTATCACAATGACAAAATTTATTGAAGTATCTATCCGTCAAATCGGGAATTCTCAAGGGATCTTGATCCCAAAGGCAATCCTTGAGCAAATTGGCTTAACTAAATCAGCCGAAATGAAGATTGAAGGCGATACCTTGATTCTGCGTAAACCTCAAAAATCTGTTCGTGCGGGCTGGGCAGACGAAGCTAAAAAAATTGCGCTGAACAATGAAGACACCTTAGTACTCGGTGAGTTCACTAACGATGATGACGAGAAATTGACGTGGTAAAGGCATCTCGCGCTGAAGTCTCGCGAGGAGAGATTTGGTTAATTAATTTAGATCCGACAGTCGGCAGTGAAATTAAAAAATCCAGGCCATGTGTAGTGCTCTCACCTCAGGAAATGAACCAACACTTACGCACAGTTATCGTTGCGCCGATGACCACAAAGGGTTACCCAGCATCCTTTCGGATCTCCGTCACGCATGACAACCAAAAAGGGCTAATACTGCTGGATCAAATGCGCGCGATTGATAAGATGCGACTTGTGAAACAACTAGGCGCCATCACAACCAAAACTCTGAACCTATGCTTAACCGGTCTACAGGAGACCTTCGCGCGATAATTCCACGGTAAAAATCGATTGAACAGTGTGGTCTTACTTTAGAAATGCCACACCATCCGCTTAACGTCCCGCAGCTTTCGCCGTCCGACCACCGGCTACACCCATATCGGTTGTCGGCGTATCCAGAATAATTGTGCGTACGTTTTGCGTCGACAGTCCAATGCTTTTTTCCACGGCATTGGCAAGCGCAGCAACCAAAGCTGCTTTGAGCTCTTCTGTGCGTCCAGAAATCAGTCCTACCGTCGCCAGTGCCATCTCTTTGCCTAACTCGCCCCCCACAATGACGTTTTCGCGAGGAGTTTCCAGAATCACGACGCGTACCGATGGTAAAGGTGCTGCGATACTGTCAACCACTGCCTGTGTCATGTTTTTCAGCAAAGCCGTTTTTTGTTCGGCGCTGTGTCCCTGCATGATCTGAATATTGATAATTGGCATGATGTGCTATCTTTCCTGAGGTCATTTGAGGTTTCTGGCCCAAGCCAGCCTTCTTTACATTTATAAACCAAGATCACTATCGTGTCTGCACATCCTTCGCCCTTTAAGAGTAAAGGCGGCTTTAGCCGCGTAATGAATGCTGCGCGGTATTCTTTTCAAGGACTCATGGCCGCGCTGCGGTATGAGGCTGCGTTCAGGCAAGAGCTGCTCCTAGCGCTGGTATTGACTCCTGCCGCTTTTTGGGTCGGTCAGACCAGCATGCAAATTCTGGTGCTGATCGCCTCCTTAATTTTTGTTCTGGTCGTTGAGTTGCTGAATTCTGCCATTGAGGCCGTAGCAGACGCCGTCTCGCTTGAAGAAAATCCGTTAATCGGCCGTGCCAAGGATCTTGGCAGCGCCGCCGTTCTGCTCAGTCTGCTGCTTGCCGCAGGGCTGTGGGGAGCGATGTTGCTGAACCACTGGCATCCCGTGCTCTAATTCACTTCATACAATTATTCCGCCATAGAAAACATGTCATTCATCACAAAACTGGATACCGCCTGGGCAAGCTCAAACTCACTCCTAATGGTGGGACTTGACCCTGATCTACCACGCCTGCCCAAAGAACTTGCCGATAAACCTGACGCAATTTTCCAGTTTTGCAAACAAATCGTTGATGCGACCGCCCCCTATGTGTGCGGTTTCAAACCTCAGATTGCTTATTTTGCCGCTGCACGCGCAGAGGGTCAGCTCGAAGATCTGTGCGCCTATATGCGTGAAACTTACCCGCACTTACCCATCATGATGGATGCCAAGCGCGGGGACATCGGCGCAACAGCAACCCAGTATGCAAAAGAAGTCTTTGGTCGCTATGGCGCAGATGCGGTGACAGTCAGTCCCTATCTCGGTGGGGACTCCGTACAACCCTATTTGGAATGGGGTGATCGGGGTGTGATTGTGTTGTGCCGCACCTCAAATCCTGGCGGATCAGATTTGCAGTTCCTCGAAACCGACGGAATTCCTCTGTATTTACGCGTCGCTGATCTCGTTGCTAACAAATGGAACACTAACGGCCAATGTGGTCTGGTGGTGGGTGCGACGTTCCCAAATGAGTTGGCCGCGGTTCGCCGCGCAGTGGGCGACAGCGTTCCTTTACTGGTACCGGGGATTGGTGCTCAGGGTGGTGATATTGCTGCGACATGCGCGGCAGGATGCAATGCACAAGGGACGGGAATGATGATCAACTCATCACGCGCCATTCTGTATGCGCAAGGTTCAGGCCACTGGACCGAGTCGGCTGCGGCCGTTGCCAAGCAAACACGCGACGACATTAACGCCCATCGTTGATGCTCAGGTATTTTCAAGTAATTCGCACGCGGCACTCAAAGAGTATAGGACTGAAGCTTCGCGGACGGCTCTTCGATCGCCAGTAAAAATCTGCGATCTGGCCTGCACCACCAAGCCCTCTGCGGTGCGCTGGGCAAAGCCGAACCAGACCAAACCAACTGGCTTATCTGCCGTACCACCACCCGGACCGGCAATACCTGTAGTCGTCAGGGCAAGGGTGGCACGCGGCGCCATCGCCAGAACACCCGCAGCCATTTCGCGTGCGGTTTGCTCACTGACTGCTCCAAACTCTTTAAGGCATGCGTGCGTGACGCCAAGTTGCATGTGTTTGGCTTCATTGCTGTAGGTCACCCAACCCTGATCAAACCAGCCGCTCGAACCGGCAATCGCGGTCACCGCAGCAGAGAGCAGTCCTCCTGTGCAGGACTCAGCACTGGCGAGCCAGTCATTTCTGGCGAGTAATAAACGGCCGAGTTTTGTTGATAGTTCATCAGTTTTTGATTGCATCGCTTCCATCCTTAAAACGACATGGGTACGCCTAAGCGGATCAGTATGGCCATGACCAACAGTGTGTAGCCGGCAGCCAAGATATCATCGGTCATCACGCCCACTCCGCCTTTTAATCTTGCATCGACTTGCCGGATCGGGGGCGGTTTTACCACATCAAAAAAACGGAATAAAACAAAACCGAGGACTTGTGCGGGCAGCGTGTCAGGTATGAGCCATAAAACCAGCCAGAACGCCACAAACTCATCCCAAACGATTCCAACATGGTCCGGCGAATTGAGGGCTTTTCCCACCACATCTGCCGCCCAGCATCCATACAGGAACGCTGCTAGCAGGAAAATACCAAGCGCCAGATCGCTTGCGCCGGGAGAGGCAACGATCCACAAGAGCCACGCGGCTAAGGTACCCCAGGTACCAGACCCAGGACGAAACAATCCAGAACCCAGACCAAACATCATGATGCGACCTGGATCGGAAAAGACCCATTGCATGGTGGGCCATTTAGTACGGTGACGGGTTCTGACGTCAGACATATTTACATCCTGAAATGATCAAAGCCTGCAGGCAGATCTGGGACGATGCAACCCGCGGCATCAACCACCTGCAAGTCATTGAGAAGCGTGGCAGTACCTATGCACGTTAATGGAATACTTAATTCACGACCAATTTCATCTATCACAGCATGCGCGGATACCGGTGCGGTAAAACATAATTCGTACAGATCCCCTCCTGCCAGCGCAGCGCGTCGCAACAGGTGGGCAGGCAAGCCGAGCAGATCGCGATGAATCGGTAGGGTAGATTCCAGAATTTGCGCCCCGCAGCCACTTGCTTTGAGGATATGACCAAGATCCTGTAACAGACCATCAGAGACATCAATCGCAGCATGGGCATGGCGGGCGAGCGCTTGACCTAGTGCTACCCGAGGAACAGGCAATTCAAGCGCGTGACGGATTTTTTTTAGTAATTCAGGCTGAGTTGGGATCTCGCCCGCCAACATCCGGCAGGCGATATCTGCAGCGCCCAGATACCCGGACACCCAGATTTCGTCGCCAGGCTGAGCGGCCCGGCGATGCATGGCATGTAACGGGTCCACCACGCCAAACACCGTCACACTCAACGTAATTCCGTTCAAACTTCGCGTCGTATCACCGCCGATTAAGTGGCAGTGATGCTCGGCAGCCAGAGCATAAAAGCCCTCTGCAAATTTTTCAATCCAGCCAGGATCCATGCTCGGCAATCCAAGCCCTAGCAAACAACCTATAGGTGAAGCCCCCATCGCAGCAAGATCAGACAAATTGACTGCTAACGCCTTATGACCGAGTGTGCGCGCATCCACATCCGAAAAAAAATGTCGGCCTTCAAGCAGTAAGTCTGTGCTGGTGGCAACTTGTTTGCCTGCCGGCACGCTAAACAGCGCACAATCGTCCCCACCTCCCAGCATGTCTTTTGGAACTGGGCGGTTGAAATAGCGAGCGATCAGGTCGAATTCAGTGGCTTGAGTGTTCATTCAAGCACACCTGAATCATTAACGACGCGCGGGCGTGCGGGTCTCTGGTGCACGAACCTCAGCGGCGAGCTTATCCAACACACCGTTGACGAATTTAAAGCCATCGGTACCGCCAAAAGACTTGGCAAGCTCCACAGCCTCATTAATCGCCACCCGATAGGGGACTTCGACATGATGGATGAGCTCGTAACTACCAATCAGCAAGATACCGTGCTCGATTGGAGATAATTCCTCGAGAGGCCGATCAATGTAGGGTGTGAACTTTTCACGAAGCGCAGGCGCGTCTTGCATCGCACCATGCAGCAAGGTTTTAAACCAGACGGCATCGGCTTGATCGAACTCGTCTTCATCGCGCATGTGCGCTTCGATTTCACCGGCATCCTGCAAGCTCACGCCATCTCGTACCAGCCAGGCATAAATGCCTTGCAGAGCCAGCTCGCGCGAACGGCGACGAGCGCTGCGTGGCGGCTGGGCTGCATTTGAGTCGGCATCATCCATGGGCTTATTCAAAATTACTCTTCCTCTTGTTCGTCGTCTTCTTCGGGCTCAAGTGCAGCCACCAGATTTGCCATCTCAACTGCGCAGCGCGCGCAATCTGCACCTTTTTCGGCTGCACGTTCCTCGGCTTGTTCGTCAGTCTCAGTCGTCAACACACCGTTTGCGACAGGAATACCGGTCTCGAGCGCTACGCGCGCAATGGCCGATGCACTTTCGTTACTGACTATTTCAAAGTGATAGGTTTCGCCACGAATCACTGCACCCAGCGCGATCAATGCATCAAACTCATAGCTCTCAGCCATGCGGGCAAGCGTGACGCCCAGCTCTAAGGCGCCTGGTACGGTGATGACCATAATATTGCGCTCATCCACGCCAAGGGCTTCTAGTTCCTGCAGGCAAGTATCGAGCTCAATCAGGCCGATTTCTTCGTTAAAACGTGCGCGCACAATGCCAATATGCAGGCCATCGCCATTCATGTCTGGTTCGAGGGTAAAGGGGCTCATATTGTGCTTCCTATGAATTGCGGGTGGGAGGTTCGTTATCGTAACCGGTAACGTCTAGACCAAATCCAGGCATGATGCTTGGCATCTTGCGTGGACGGGCCAATAAGCGCATTTGACCTACGTTGAGATCGCGCAGAATCTGGGCGCCCATACCGTAAGTCCGTAAATCCATGCGACCGGGCTCGCGGCGGGCTGGGCTCTGCGGTACGCCAGACCAGCTACTGATCTGTTCAAACAAATGGGCAGAGTCTGTGTCGCAATTTAAAAACACCATCACACCCGCTGAGGCAGCTTTAATCGCAGTGAGTGCTTGTCCAACACCCCAAGTGTGGCCAGGGCTATTGCTATCGAGCACGTCGAGTACAGAGGTGGGCTCGTGCACGCGCACCAGCGTTTCATTGGAGGGATCGACAACGCCTGAAACCAAGGCTAAATGCGGGCGACCCGCTACCGTGTCACGGTAAGCCACCGCCTCAAAAACACCCCAAGGGGTTTCAATCGAGCGCGATCCAACACGCTCCACCACGGACTCGTGCTCGTTACGATACTGAATCAGATCAGCAATGGTGCCAATTTTAAGCTGATGGGTTTTGCTGTATTCAATCAAATCAGGCAATCGTGCCATCGTGCCATCAGGCTTGAGAATCTCACAAATCACCGCTGCAGGAGTCAGCCCGGCCATAGCAGTCAAGTCGCAACCTGCCTCCGTATGTCCTGCGCGCACCAGCACGCCCCCCGGTACGGCGCGCAGGGGAAAAATATGGCCTGGCTGCACCAGATCCTGAGGTTTAACGTCGCGCGCGACAGCCACTCGAACTGTCCGGGCACGGTCTGCCACCGAAATACCGGTCTCTACGCCCTCGGCCGCCTCGATCGAAACGGTGAAATTAGTGCCATAGGGCGTTCCATTACGATTGGACATTAAAGGCAGCTCAAGCCGCTGGCAATGCTCTGCAGTCAAGGTTAAACAGACTAGACCACGTGCGTGAGTCACCATGAAATTGATCGCCTCAGGCGTCACAAACTCAGCCGCCATCACGAGATCACCTTCGTTTTCGCGGTCTTCTTCGTCGACCAAAATAACCATGCGACCAGCACGCAGCTCATCGACGATTTCAGCTACGGGGGAGATTGAAGACTCTGGCACTGATTTTGCTGCAGTAGTATTTAGATCAGACATGGCAGGGGTAAGGTCAGGCAGGTGTAAAAGCCTATTATAGAATCCTTGCAGCCCACTCACCCGAAAGTCCTATTTCTGAGTCATTCGACACTATGCAACCCCTTCATTCGCTTACACCGGCTCGCTGCACCAAGATTCGCTTTATCTTGACTGATATTGACGATACCGTGACCACGGAAGGACGTCTGACCGGCGAGGCCTATCAGGCCCTTGAAAGCTTGAGCGAGGCGGGCTTGACGGTTATCCCGATAACCGGTCGCCCGGCCGGCTGGTGCGACCATATCGCCAGAATGTGGCCTGTTTTCGGCATCGTCGGCGAAAATGGGGCTTTTTACCTGCGTTATGACCGTCAGGCTCGACGCATGCACAGTCATTATTGGGCAACGCCTGAGCACCGCGCAGAAAATCGCCAAAAGCTCAATACGTTATCTGCAGCAATTCTGAAAGCTGTGCCGGGCAGCGCACTCGCAAGCGATCAAAACTACCGCGAGGCAGACCTCGCCATTGACTTCTGTGAGGATGTTTCGCCGCTGAGGGAAAGTGAGGTGCAAAAAATTGTGCACTTGTTCCAGCAAGCGGGTGCCGAAGCTAAAGTCAGCTCCATTCACGTCAATGGCTGGTTTGGACAGTATGACAAACTATCCATGACGCGGACTTTGTTTGCCCGTGAATTTGACATGAAACTTGAGGCTCATCTCGACGAAATATTGTTCATCGGGGACTCACCCAATGATGAGCCAATGTTTAAATTTTTTAATATTTCCGTGGGTGTTGCGAATATTCAAACTCAACTTCACCGCCTTACCGACCATCCTAAATTTGTGACCGAAGGACACGGGGGTTCAGGTTTTGTTGAGATGGCTAAATGGGTGCTCGCGGCACGCGGTGATTGTGCGCCAGCGCACATAGCGCGTTGAAAGACAGCAAAAATAATCATTTCTCTTGATTAATTACGACTTGTCATCAAAATTAAATATGACATGTCATCAAACTCGGGCTTGCACCCGCTAAACTGGATTTCCGTTTAGTTCAAAAAGATCGCCATGTCAGAACAAGAGTTGAAACTGCATATACCGCATGCAGCTCGAGCTGGTGTAGAGCGAGAGCTTAAACGTGGCGCCGTCACGCGCATTAGATTGCGCGCACTCTATTTCGATACGCCCTCAAGAGAACTGGTTCAGGCGCGTGTAGCGCTCAGATTGCGACAAGAAGGTCGCCAATGGGTACAGACACTCAAAATGCCAGGCGAGCACGTGTTGTCTCGCATTGAGCTCAATCACAACCGTCCGGGTCCCGTACTGGATTTAAGCGTTTATGTCGGCACAGTTGCAGAGGCAGCCATTAGCGGCATTACCGAAGCGCTGGCCGTTTGCTACGAAACCGATGTTGTCCGACATCTGCGCAAGGTGCGGACGCGTCAGGGGAGCGTAGAGATCGCCTTGGACACAGGTTGTTTGCGTGCTGGAAAAATTGAGTTACCCATTTCTGAAATTGAGTTTGAATTATTGAGTGGAAAGCTTGACGCAGTTTTTGAACTGGGTCGCAAATGGCAACGCGCACACGGTCTGATTCTCGACGCACGCAGCAAATCGGAACGCGGGGATCAACTCGCTTTACTTGCACAAAAGTTACTGGCGATTGATAGCCAGCCTGAAAATGTGCAAATCGCTGCACGCACCGCAGCCATCGCGCAGTTCTGGCAACCAAGAGGCGCTGTCCCTGTCAAACTCTCGACAGACATGAACGCGCAACAAGCGCTTGCCGCCATTACACTGGAGTGCATTGACCAGATCACGCGCAACGCAGCTATCCTCGCTGAGATTGATACCGCGGGTATCTGCAAAGCGGGACATGCTGAGCATACGCATCAGTTACGTGTAGGCATCAGGCGCCTGCGCTCAGCCTGGTCCTTTTTTAATGGCATCACACCGCTTCCCTCGCTTGAGTTACGCGAGTCGATTAAACAGTTCTTTTCTTTGCTCGGTGGCACGCGCGATGACGATGTCCTGAATGAAACGATTCTGCCGGTTTTACGTGCGGCAGGTCAACCACCCCTGGTCATTGCGCCAGAGGACAATCCCACTGCATCACAAGACCTGATTCCCGCAAGCGTTGATTTTCAGGCTTGGCTCGTCGCGATGCTCGAGGAGGTGCTGCTCCCCGCAACACATAAAGAAAATAATTCAATACATCAGTCTGAAGCTGCCGTGCATACCTCCAGCGGTCATGCCGATGAAGGATCATCCGGACCGATTGACGCGCGCATTATTCCAATGCAACCTGACCAACAACCGCGCGTACTGACGCTTAAACAAGCGCTGGTTCTCAAACTGCGCAAGTGGCATAAACAGGTTTTACGTGACGGGTTGAAATTTGATCAACTCGATATAGAGCCAAGACATGAATTGCGCAAGCGCGCGAAAAAATTACGCTATGCATTGCAATTCAGTGAGTCTCTTTTGCCTGCATCGAGATTGAAAAATTATCGCAAACAACTCTCTGCCGTGCAGGATATCTTAGGTGAAATGAATGATTTGGCTGTGGCACGTGAACGCTTTGTAGGGTTACGCGATACGCAACCCAGTGCGTGGTTTGCATGCGGCTGGATTACGTCGCGTCTGGATGCTTTAGTGCTTGACGCAACCGATGCCTTCAAGCAATTGGAAAAAACTGAAACCTTTTGGCGCTAGAGCAACGCCCTAGTTTTTAGCCAACCAACGCTTGGGCAAACTCAGCGGCAACAAAAGGCTGAAGGTCCTCCATGCTCTCACCGACGCCGATCCAGTAGACGGGGACGGGGCGCACGCCCTGACTTCCCGCAGCCACCGCTGCAAGCGTGCCACCCTTGGCGGTGCCATCAAGCTTAGTGACAATCAGTCCGGTCAACCCAATCGCCGCATCAAAGGTACGGATCTGTGAAAGCACGTTTTGCCCGGTATTGCCATCAACAACCAATAACACCTCATGCGGCGCGGTGGGATCGGCTTTGCCAATCACACGACGGATTTTTTTCAACTCGTCCATCAAATGTAATTGGGTTGGCAGTCTGCCTGCGGTATCAACCATGACAACATCCATGCCGCGAGCACGACCGGCATGTACCGCGTCAAAAGCCACCGCAGCGGGATCAGCGCCATCTTGTGTAATAACATCGACATTGTTACGCGTACCCCACTCAACAAGTTGCTGCCGGGCTGCCGCACGAAAGGTATCTCCCGCGGCAAGCAGCACTTTGGCACCACGTTGCTGAAAAGCATGCGCGAGTTTTCCAATAGAAGTCGTTTTACCGGCACCGTTTACGCCAGCAATCATGACGACCATCGTCTTGACCTGCCCAATTTCAAAAGGTTTTTCAAGCACCTTTAAATGTTCAGTGAGAATTTCTCTGAGCGCTTGTTTAACGCCTTGAGCCTCACTGATGCGGTCTTTTTTGACGCGTGCCCGCAAGGTTTTGAGAAGTTGTGCGGTCGCCTCGACACCCGTATCGGCCATGATGAGCGCAGTCTCGAGCTCCTCGAACAAGGACTCATCAACCTTGACTCCCACAAACAGCGTACTGATGCTTTGCCCAGTCTTGGACAAACCGCCTCGCAGCCTGGCTAGCCATGAAGTTTTTACTGGCGACTGATTGCTGGTTTCTGATGATTCAACTGTTGGGTCTGTGCTAGCCTGTGACTCCTGAATCGTCTGCGTTGATGCGTGTTCTGTCACTTCAGGCGTTTGGGCAGGCGACAGGGATTCCTGTACAGTCGAATGAATGACCTCAGGCCCTGAGGAGTGAGACAGCAACGGATCAGCCTCTTTGGGCTGATCGAGAGGCGCATCGATGGGCGCTGGGGATTTTTTCTTAAAAAAGCTAAACATGGTGAAGAAGTATATTCGCATCGTTGCCGGTCAGTATCGCCGCACGCCAATTGAGGTCATTGAGGCTCAGGGGTTACGCCCAACACCCGACCGCGTGCGCGAAACCCTGTTTAACTGGCTAAATTATTTTTGGTCCGGTCGTTTTCAAGATAAACAGGTGCTGGATCTGTTCGCCGGTAGCGGCGCGCTGGGCTTTGAAGCTGCCTCCCGAGGTGTCGCACACGTCCAGATGGTGGAGAACAACCCAAAGGCCGTCACGGCCCTGAGAGCCTTACGCGACAAGCTGCATGCAGATATGGTGAGGATTCATGTTGGAGACGCTTGCGTGGTGCTTGAGCGTCTGGAGGCCTCTCGCTTTGACCTGATTTTTCTTGATCCCCCTTTTGGTGCAGACTGGATTTCAAAACTCTGGCCGGCATTGCCAAATTTGTTAGAACCCAACGGTCTTGTATATATTGAGGCCGAAAATGCAATTTCTTGCCCCGAGGGGTACACCTTATTGCGCCAAGATCGCGCAGGGGCCGTACACTATCATCTCTTTCAAATTGCTGCATTGCAAAAATGATCACTGCTATCTACCCTGGGACCTTCGATCCCCTGACGCGCGGCCACGAAGACTTAGTGCGCCGTGCTGCAAGTTTATTTGACCGCGTGGTTGTCGGTGTCGCGCACAGTCGCAACAAAAAACCATTTTTCTCAATTGATGAGCGCGTAGAAATCGCCCGCGAAGTGCTAGGCCACTACCCGAACGTCAAAGTCGCGAGCTTTGCGGGTCTGCTGAAAGATTTCGTGCGCGAACAAGAGGGCCGCGTCATCGTTCGCGGCTTACGCGCCGTATCGGATTTCGAATACGAATTCCAAATGGCCGGTATGAATCGCCATTTATTGCCCGAGGTCGAGACATTGTTCATGACCCCTTCTGATCAATATCAGTTTATTTCGGGCACTATTGTGCGTGAAATCGCTGAGCTCGGTGGTGATGTGAGCAAATTCGTCTTTCCTTCTGTCGAACGCTGGCTGCAAGCGAAAGCCAAAGAGCGACGCGAGCAAAGCTGGCCCGTGCCAAAATAAACGCTTTAAGCGCTCACTTCAGGCGACGACTCCCCCATGGCTTTACGTATTACCGACGAATGCATTAATTGTGATGTCTGCGAACCGCAGTGCCCCAATGATGCCATTTCAATGGGCGAGTCGATCTATCTGATTAACCCCAATGCCTGTACCGAATGTGTCGGTCACCATGACGAACCGCAGTGTAAGGTCGTGTGTCCGGTTGATTGCATTGAATTACATCCTGACTTCAAAGAAGGCCAGGATGCGCTGATGGCCAAATACCATCAGCTCACCAGCACCGAGACAACGACTGCTGTGAAAGCTTAGGTCACAACGGCTTGTTTATTCAGCAGGCCATTGAATCGGTCCCGCGTCCGGATGGACTTTCACCAGACGACAGGTCTGACCTGTCACATGGCCAAACCACACCGCGGCTAAATCTCCCTCATCCACAACAGCCACACTTTGTGTCGCGATGCTCGCCTGACGCACCACACTGTCGTCATCCTCAATGACATCCAGTGGAATATCCATGCGCAGCATACCGGGCGCACGCAGCACCAGATAACCCATTTTGAACTCCGTTGTCACACCACGCAATGCACTGGAGTCTTTGCTCGTCAACCACTGATTGTTCGCATCGACGACCAGCCAGCGATGATGGTAGTCACCCGCTTGTCGATGCGTGCACGGTGCACAACCTGCAACAGGACAATTTTGAACAGCCGTCATTTTTTCTGTATTCCCTGGTTAGATGGACTCAAAAGTTTTTCTCTCAGCAGGCGACCGTTTGAATCACGGTCAAGTGCAGCCCATTGAATAGTTACCTCAGGTTGCATGATGGATCCAGTTAAACGCAACGGGATCGTCAAAGAGCGTACCTGAAGGGTCACGCGTTTAGTCGTCAGGCTTTGAGGGCCAAGGAAATGCACTGAGGCCGCCATATCCAGGGTGTCATTGCCGAGATTGATGATGGCGGGCTTTCCTTCACGAATCGTCAAACTCGGCGCAACCATATTGAGTCGTGTTACATGCGCCAGGCCGCCATCCAACTTTACTTCAAGCTCTACCGTATCAAACAAAGTGCTTACAGTGCGATCGAAAACGAAGTGTGCTGATTGCTTGTCTGCAACCGCTACAGTTCGCAATGCATCCAGACCAGAAGCTAAATCCACCCCCTCTAACGCTGCATGATTCAGGCGCATTTTCACTGCGCCTGTGAGTGATTGCTTGAGCTGCTCCATGGGTTCGGCTGTGAAACCTGCACGGAAATCGATCGAAGCGGTGCCATCCAGCACGCTATCTATACCCAACCCAGAGAGTAAGGTTTTGAAGGGGACATTGTCAGCGTGTGCAGAAATATGCAAGGGCTGCAGTTGTCGCTTTTGAGAATTAAACGCCACAGAAAAATTTCCATTCACCGGGGTAGATTGCACCGTTTTGGATACCGGGGCTTGGATAGTTTGAATTTCGCCTTGAAATGACTTCATTGTCAGCGTTGTTGTAAATGGTTCAATTTCAATTGGAGCACTCAAACCAAACTTAAAAACGCGTACGTCTCTTTTTACTGCCAGATCTAAGCTTGAGCGTTGGAATAAAAGTTTATTGCGATTGCCCTCTAAACCATCCAAGACAATACGCGCATCAATCGCAGGAGAACCATCCATTCTGAGGCGACTCGCAACGCTTTCTCCCCGAGCAAAGGTATTCGAAATATCAAACAACGGTGCATCCACGGAATACTCAAAAGGAGCGCCATCCCGAAGACCTTTGCTGCGCAGGGTTAAACGCTCAAGTCGCAGACGACCGGATGCCGGCTCCACCATCACATAGGGCATGGCAAGCGTGAGATCGACTTTTTTCAAGGTTTCTTCGAACCATATATTTTCTGGTAAATCACCTTTAAACGAAGCACTGAAATTTTTTGCTGTAATGCCTCGAGACGCCAAATCAACATTCAGCGTTGCCTGCGCGCTCAGTTTAGCCACCGCTTGTGAATCAGCATGCTGGATACGTGCATTGAGTTCTGCTTTAAAAGGCTCTCCCTTTTTGATTCGACCAAACTCAAGCGAAGCATCATGCAATTTCCAGGTTGCTTTACGCGCGGCATCGAGGACCGTAAATTCGGATTTTTTAATCAGAATTTCAGCAATATCAATCGAGATATCGTCCATGAGCAATCCGACATCATCCGCCTGGGCAACTGGAGCAGTAGGATGGCCCCAGCCGAGCAAATCATCGAGTAAGAAATTACCTAGCTGAGAACGCTGCACCTGAGCCTTCAGGCCGGAGAGGGATATCTCCTCGATCAGAAGATGATTTTTAAGCAACGGCAGAATTGCGATGGTTGCTCGCAGGTCCTCGACCGAAGCGAATACGTCAGTACTTGCCCGCTCAGACAGAGAAACCTGTTTAGCCTGGATAGCAATATCGGGGAAAAATACAACTTTCAAATCCCCCTGAATCGTTAATTGACGATCCAGCCTTTGCTGCACAAGCACCTGCAATGCATTTTTATAGGAATTCGGATCAAACGACCATAAAAAAGCCGCCAGTCCACACACCGCCATCACGATGAGTGCGACAGCCGTCACAAAAATTTGTCTGATCCAGAATTTCATTATGGGGTTTTAGCAGCATTCTTTATTCAAGAAACATTGTAGGGCTTGGACCATCGTTACGTGAAAAGATTTCAGGCATTGCATAAGGTTTGGTATGCTCGAAAAACCTAATGACCACTCTAACTAGCCTCCAATGAAAATTGACCGCCTGGACCATCTCGTACTGACCGTTGCAAGCATTGAAAAAACGTGTGACTTTTATGGTCGCATCCTTGGCTTTGAAATCATCACTTTTTTAGGTGATCGCAAAGCATTGAAATTTGGGCAGCAAAAAATTAATCTACATCAAGTGGGACGTGAGTTTGACCCTAAAGCGCTGATACCAACCGCGGGCTCAGGCGACCTGTGCTTTATCGCTACGACCCCAGTCAATCAAATCATTGAAGAATTGCAGGCTGCGCATGTCAGCATTGAACTGGGGCCTGTTGAGCGCACCGGAGCCAACGGGACAATTCTCTCGGTCTATCTGCGCGATCCCGATCATAATCTGATCGAAATCTCTAACTATCTAAACTAATCAAATCTAGGGTTTTCCCTGTGCGTTGGCAATGTTTTTTGTTGTGCAACAAAAGACGGCCTACATTTTTTTGAAAGACGGGAACAGTATTCTTGCAATACAAGATACGATAAGCTAATCATATGATGATGGTTAATCGTATCGATTCACGCATCAACTGAATAATTTAAAAAATAGCGTCGCAGATTGACGCACAAATTGGCACATACGGCCATAAACGCTTGGAGACAACATGAGCAAAAAAGTAATTCACGCCCCCGTGCAGGCAACACGCCGCAAGCTAATGCAAGGTATGGGTGCTGCTGCAGGGATGGCAACATTTGGCATGCCTGCCATTTCCCTTGCGCAAGATAAGCCGATCAAAATTGGTATGCCTACGATTCTTTCAGGTCGTGTGGCAACGCTTGGCATTTCTTCAAAAAATGCTGTGCTCATGGAAGTAGAAAAATTCAATGCGGCAGGTGGTCTGAACGGTCGCAAGATCGAGATGGTGATTCGCGACTCGAAGGGCGCGCCACAAGAAGCCGCCCGCGTAGCACGTGAGCTTGTCACCAGCGAAGGCTGCGAGATCATCTGGGATGCAGAAGCCTCTTCCGGCGCGTTTGCTGTACATGAAGTTGCGCGTGACTTAGGCGTGCTGTGCGTCCACACCTGCTCAGAGACATCATCGCTGACGGCCGATCCTAAACTACGCATTCCCAATGCTTTCCGCTGCGCACGTCAAGGTATCCATGACGCGATTGTCGGTGGCGCATATGGCGCGAAAGTAGCAAAAGAAAAGAAACTCAATCGCTGGATGAGCGTCTCACCTGACTACGCTTATGGTCGTGACACCACAGCGGAGTATTTCGAGTACCTCAAACACTTCAATAAAGATATCGAAATAGTCGGCGACGTTTGGCCCAAACTTTTCCAACCAGACTATAGCGAGTCAATCACACGTCTGCTGCAGGGTAAACCTCAGGCGATTTACTCCGCGATCTGGGGTGGCGATCTGACCTCCTTTATTGATCAGGGCAATATCTACGCCTTGTTCAAAGACCGTCAGTTCTTCTCTGTAAACATGGCGGACTATACCGTGCTGACAGCGGTGAAAAACGTGCCAAACAATTTACATTCAGGCAATCGTTACCTCAAGAGTTTCCCAAAAACACCTAGCAATGCAGCGTGGGCGGACGAATATGTGGCCAAGTACAAAGACCTGCCGACCAACTGGGCCTGGCAAAACGCAGTAGGTATTAACCTGCTGACTACTGCCATGAAAAAAGCCAATAGTGCCGACGGTAAAAAAATCGCTGACGTGTTGCGTGGCCTGACTGTCGACTCGCCCTTCGGTGCGAATGGAAAAATCACCATGCGCGCTGAAGACCAAACCATCATCGACTATGCCGATGGCTGGGGTGAATTGACCAACAAAGAGCCATACATGCCAAATCCTGTCCCAGGCGACTGGAAACAGATTGTAGAGCTTGAGCTTGAATGGAAAAAGCGTAAAGGCTGGGCGTAAATTTTAGAAAAATTGTAGGAAAAATAACAACCTGCCCGAGCCTTCGCTCGGGCAGGTTGTTATTTAAGAGTACGACTACCTTTCAAATTTCGAGCTTTTAGTTTTCGCTGTTCCATCTACATTGTTTTTGCTTCACACGGAGAATCCCTTGGATCCCACCGCACTCTTTGAATGCCTAAGCTCATTGTCTTGTGTTGTCACACAAACCAGCACCGGACTAATTGTTGGGGCCTTGCTGTTTTTGGTCGCAGCAGGATTGACACTCATTTTTGGTGTCTTGCGCATCATTAATTTTGCACACGGCTCGCTTTATATGCTGGGTGCATATATCGCACTGTCCGCTTATCGTTTAACAGATAGCTTCGTGATCTCGACAATCGTGGCAGGCTTAGGCGTCGGACTATTTGGGCTGATCTTTGAACGTTTCATTATGCGTCGCGTCTACAACGCAGACGTGCTGATGCAACTACTTGTCTGCTATGCACTGATCCTGATTCTCGATGATGTCGTCAAAATCGTCTGGGGCGCAGAATTCCAGTCCATGGGTATGCCCGAAGCATTCCAGGCTCCTCCTCTCTTTATCGGCGGTGGCATTATCCCGGTATTTTATGTTTACCTGATCGCTGCGGCTGGCGTGATTGCTGCCGTTCTCTGGTTTGTCCTGACCCGAACACGTATGGGTAAAGTTGTACGCGCAGCCGCACACAACCCAACCATGACCTCGGTTCTCGGATTGAATACCAGCCTGATCTATGCTGGTGTATTTGCTCTGGGTGGCGCGCTAGCCGGCCTGGCGGGTGCATTGGCCGCTCCTGTTCGCTCGATGTCACCCGGCATGGGGTTTTCAATTTTGATTGAATCATTCATCGTGACCGTCATCGGTGGCATGGGCTCAGTCAGCGGAGCGCTTGTTGGAGCATTGTTAATTGGCTTGGTTAGATCCTTCGGTTCGATCGGATTCCCTTTGTTCGTTGAGGGCATCATGTTTATCGCCATGGCGCTGATTCTAATTCTCAAACCGAGCGGCTTGCTAGGCAAGGAGCCACGTCCATGAGTTTCTCAACGAGTTTTAAAAAAGAAATACTGATCGGTCTAATTGGACTTGCAATCCTGATTGCAATTCCATTTCTCACTTCATCGCGTGTGACGCTCGACTTTGTGATTCGACTGGCAGCGTTTGGAATTTTTGCAACCTCGCTCAATATTCTGGTCGGCTACGGTGGCATGGTGTCGTTTGGTCACGCCATGTTTTTTGGCGGTGGTGCCTATGCCTATGGCCTGCTGATGCAAAAAACTGGCGTATCGATCCCTGTTGCAATTTTAGGCGCGATCGTCTTCAGTGGACTGCTGGGCCTGGTGATTGGTGCGATTTGCGTGAGACTGAAGGAAATTTACTTTTCTTTTCTGACGCTCGCTTTTCAAATGTTGATCCATAGCGTCATTATCACCTGGAGCTCCCTGACAGGCGGCGATCAAGGTTTGATGGGTGGCATTCCGCGCACACCTTTCTGGGGGATCAATCTGGGCAACACGACGAATCTGTATTGGTTCGCCTGTGTAATTGGTGTGGTCTGCTTACTGATCATGCGGTATATCCTGCAGTCACCCTATGGCTACACACTGCGCATGGTACGAGATAACGCCGATCGAGCACGCTTCCTGGGTATTGATGTGTGGCGAGTCAAACTCTATGCCTTCATACTGTCCGCGTGTTTTGCCAGTATCGGCGGCGTGATTATGGCAATGTTTGTTTCAGGAGCATTTCCGGAGTTCAGTTACTGGACGATGTCAGGCGAAGCCGTTTTCATGATCATGATGGGTGGCCTGCATGCCTTTATAGGACCCGTTGTCGGTGCAGGACTGTTATTGATGTTCAACGACATCATCAGCCGCACCACCGAATATCACGGCTTGGCGCTAGGCATTATCGTACTGGTTTTTGCGCTCGGCTTTAAACGTGGCATCACTGACTTCGTGGTGCAAGCCTGGAACACGATCACAAGAAAAGGAGCCCAATCATGAGCAACCCAATTATCAGCGTTGTTACCGGCGGCTCAAGTGGCATTGGTGCTGCGTGCGTGCGACATTTAGCTCGACGAGGTGATCACGTCATCGTGCTGGACTTGCCTGGCACGTGGACCGAGGAAAAGTTACGCGAGCTCGGCGCGATCGCCGCCTATGCCTGTGATGTGACGGACGAGCAGGCTGTGCGCCAGATCGCTGCAATGATTGAATCAAAACATGGTCCGGTCTCGAATCTGATTAATAGCGCAGGCATTCTTCAGCACCGCTTGCCTCCTGATCAACTCACGATGACCGAGTGGGATCGGGTCGTTGCAGTGGATCAGCGCGGCACCTACCTTTGCTGTGCGGTATTTGGCTCTCGCATGGCTCAGCTCGGTTCTGGTGCCATCGTCAACATCGCGTCGATTACAGGCTGGCGCTCGGTGCCCTTGCATGCCTATGCTCCCGCAAAAGCTGCTGTGATTTCAATGACAGAATGCCTGGCGGCCGAATGGGGGCGTTCAGGCGTTCGTGTCAATGCGATTTCACCTGGATTTACGATCACTGAAGCGCTACAAGCAGCGATTGACCGGGGTGATCGCAATCCTGAGGACCTCAGTTCACAAGCGGCGTTAGGACGTATGGTTACACCCGACGAGGTTGCCGATTCAGCAGGCTTCCTGTTGTCACGTGCAGCAGCAGCCATCACAGGAATCAATCTACCTGTTGATGCGGGCTGGTTTGCTGGCTCGACATGGCAAAGTTACGGCGGCGTGCCCGCAACGCGCGCGCTCAAACAAAGCGGGAGTCATTGATGCTAAAGATCGAAAACCTCTGCAAATCATTTGGCGGTGTCGTCGCAACATCTGATGTATCCATTCACTTTCCCAAAGACTCGCTCCATGCCGTGATCGGTCCGAATGGCGCAGGTAAAACTACTTTTTTTAATCTGATCTCAGGCGCGATTACACCCGACTCAGGCCGGATCGTACTTGATGGTGAAAACATTGTCGGACTCCCAAGTACGGCCATTGTGCGCAAAGGCATCGGGCGCGCCTTTCAGGTTGCTAAGTTATTTAAAACTCTCACTGTCGAGGAATCACTGCGTGGTGCATTGATGTCCCCTCAAGGTACCTCCGCGCAGATGTATGGCCGCTTTCCTTTGGCGCAAACACGCGACCGTGCGTTTGAAGTCATGGAACAACTCGGCCTGCATACCAAAGCGAATGTGGTGAGTGGCAACCTATCTCATGGCGATCAAAAATTGCTGGATATGGCGTTAGCGCTGGTTCTTAAACCCAAAGTGCTACTACTTGATGAGCCCGTCGCCGGTATGGGCCCTGAGGAGCGCGAGCAGATGATTGAGACTGTCTATGCGCTCTGGAAAAAGGGCGGCCTCACACTCGTGCTCATCGAACACGATATGGAAATCGTATTTCGCATTTCTCAAAATATTCATGTGTTGTCTTATGGCAAAGTATTGGCCGAGGGCAACCCAGAGCAAATCCGTAACAACCCCGCTGTGATCGAAGCCTATCTGGGCAAACCGCAAGAGGCACACGCATGAGCCAGACAGTGTTACAAGTTAAAAAAATAGACGTGTTCTATGCCAGCAGCCAGGTTCTTTTCAATATGTCACTCGATGTCAGACAAGGTGAAACCTTAGCTTTGCTCGGTCGCAATGGCGCAGGCAAAAGTACCACCATGAAAACAATTGCAGGCGTGATTGCTCCAAAACGTGGTGAGATTGAATTCAAAGGCAAACACATCGCAAGCCAACCTGCTCACTTAATCGCGCGTGCAGGACTCAGTTTCGTGCCAGAAGACAGACAGATTTTCCCTGATCTGAGCGTCGAGGACAATCTGACTATTGCAATTAAAAATGGCGCAGATGGCACAAACAGCTGGAGCCTTGAGCGCGTCTATGACATGCTCCCCCTGCTCTCTCCACTCAAAAATCGCCTGGGTGGCCAACTTTCTGGCGGTGAGCAGCAAATGCTGACGGTGGGTCGTGCACTGATGGGCAATCCCGATGTACTGTTGCTCGATGAACCTAGCGAGGGACTCGCACCGATTATGGTTCAAAAAATCGGCGATCTTATCCATGCACTGCGTAAAGTCGGCACGACTATTGTGCTCGCGGAGCAAAATCTGCACTTTTGCCTGGGACTGGCGGATCGTGCGGTTGTCATCGATAAAGGCACGGATGTGTTTTGTGGCACCATTGCCGAATTGAATGGCAATGACGAGGTCAAACAGCGCTACCTGTCTGTTTAACAGTCAGGTAGAACTTGTTGACTGGATCTGGAACGTGTGTTGAAAGAGCCGCTCGGGTATATGACTGACACCCGGGCGAATGCTTCATTAATGACCGTAGCCATCAGCCACAATCACTTCAACCAGATTCGGCACTCCACTGGCAATTGCTGACTTAAGTGTTTCAGTCAGTTTTGCCGGATCAGTGACGCGAACGGCTTTCATCCCCAACCCTTCTGCGACGGCAACAAAATCAATCGCAGGATCATTCATATCCATCGCTACAAACTGATCGGTGCCACGCATTGCCTGCAGACGCTCCTTAATGATGCGATAGCTGCGGTTATTGATAATCACATAGGTGATGGGCAATTTGAAATGCGCAGCAGTCCAGAGTGCCTGGATACCGTACATAGAGCTTCCATCGCCAATCGTCGCGACAACCGGACGATCTGGTTGTGCCAGACTGACCCCCACCGCGCCCGGCATACCAAAACCCAATCCACCACTGGCAAGACCATAATATGCCTGCGGATTATCTGCGGGAAGCATCGCGCCGATGGCAGGCGCAGCCGTCAATGTTTCGTCGACGACGATAACGTTTTTAGGCAAAACATCGACCAACTGCTTAACCAGATAACGTTGATCGATGGGCATCGCAGTAGCGCTCGCCTCAACATCCTGACGCACCTTGGCACAATTCGCCGACCAGTTACGGGTTGCAATATCCTTGAGTCTAGCGACCGCTTGTTCGGTATATTGTTGAGTACGCATTGAACGCAATACTGGCAACAGCGCGACAAGCGTTTCTTTTACATTTGCACGGATCGCACACTCGGTTGAATAGTTTTTCCCTAACTCCCAATCTCTCTCTGTGATGTGCATCACGGGCAACTCGGGTGGCAAAGGTTCAACATCGCTCTTAGGTGACATGCGTAACAAATCCGCCCCCAGACACAGCATCAAGTCGTAGGCCTCAAGCGTCTGACGCACGCGTTTCTGGTTACGCGTCAGGTCACCCATACAAGTTGCATGTGTATTGGGATAGCGTGAGTTATAGGGGACAGATTCCTGATAGACCGCGGCTCCCAGTAATTCGGCTAATTCGCAAGCCTCTGCGAAAACGTCTTGATTGGCGATTTCACGACCGGCAATCATCACGGGCTTTTTAGCTTGCAATAAACGTTCAGCTAATTGTTTGATTGTTTCATCACTCGGACGCACCGCACTATCGACTCGCGTTGGAAAACCAAAATCAATTTCTGCTTCTTCGTCCAGCACAGAGCCTGGCAGACTGATAAATACAGGGCCTGTGGGTGCAGTCATCGCGATCTTGGCTGCCCGGCGAATCACGCGCGGCAGGTCTTCGATTCGTGTCACCTCAAAAGACCATTTCACAAGTGGTGCGGCGATTGGCACCAGATCATCATATAAGAGCGGCTCTTGCAATCCATAGCCAACCTCATACTGACCTGCGGTAATGATGATCGGTGAGCCAGAAAATTTGGCGCTATAAATAGCACCCATTGCATGCCCAAGTCCTGGCGCGCAGTGCAAATTACAAGCTGTCAGTTTGCCTGACGTACGCGCAAAGCCATCGGCCATGCCCACTACGATAGATTCTTGCAAGCCCAGCACATAGGTAAGCTCGGGAAACTGTGGCACGGCTTCCATAATGGCAAGCTCGGTCGTGCCAGGATTGCCAAACATATGCGTGACGCCTTCGTCGAGCAACAGTTTGATGAAAGCCTGTCGGCCAGTCATTTTTTCAATAGCCATGATTTTAAAATCCCGCCAGTTTTTTCATCACTTCAACGTCCACGCCTAGTTTTTGTGCGGAGACCAACATGTCTTGCCAGGTGTTGTCATCGACAGGTACACCGTGTGCCAGGCGCTTAGCGCGCGTCTCACGCTCAGGCTCGCCAGCAACGCGAACATAATCGTTGCCAGGTGCGGCTGGAGAAGCTTTGACCCAGTCGATAAAGGCCTTCATCTCGGAATTAAACAGTACCCCGTCAGCAAGCTTGTTAGGATCAATAATAATCGTGAGCATACCGTTCAGGATTCGGCGTTTACCGTCAGCAGGGCTCGACGTAGTTAAGCCGCCTGCTAATGCACCACCCAGCAACTCACAAACGAGTGCCAGACCAAAACCTTTGTGCTCTCCAAATGTGCGTAGTGCGCCATACGGTTCTTTGACACCATAAATCGGATCGGTCGTCGGACGGCCCTTGTCGTCGATTAGCTGACCGGGCGGTAACTGCTCGCGTTTGTTGTGCGCAACACGTGTTTTACCTTGTGCAATCACACTCGTCGCAAAGTCCAGCAAGATTGGCGGCTGTCCCTCAACAGGGATACCCACGGTAAAAGGATTGGTGCCAAAACGTGCATCACCACCACCATGTGGCGCCACGATCGGACGTGAAAAAGCATTCACAAAATGGATAGAAATCATATTTTGTGCGACGGCCATTTCAGCCCAGGCACCGATACGGCAAAGGTGATGTGAGTTGCCCAATGCTACGACGCAGCTTCCATGCTCTTTCGCACGTGCAATGCCGAGCTCCATCGTCTCGTGGCCAATTACCTGGCCAAAGCCTGCCTGACCATCCAGACTGAGCATTGCACCACTATCCATGCGGGTTGCAATGTGCGCGTTGGCCTTGAGTCCACCCTCGAGAAAGGCTTCGGTATAACGCGGCAACATGCCCACACCGTGGGAGTCGTGACCGGTCAGATTCGCCTGAATAAGGTTCTCCGTCACGAGCTCAATTTCTTTGTCTGAACTGCCATAGCCTTTCACCAGATGGCGAACGGCCGCGCGTAAACGCTCAACTTCTATATGGTGCATCTGTGCCATGCGTGTCTCCGTAATTATTTTTTTAATTTTGACACAATCACGGGGTGAGATGACTTAGTTCAAGGTAAAGGAATAGAAAAAATAGCCTTAATTGTCAGGGAGTCTGTGTTTTGTGTCAGACCTTTACCAATACCCGCCTGAAATGCGAAGGGCTTGCCTTCCCAGTACATCATCAGAAACGCAGCTTGCCCGGTTTCCTGGTAATTGAACGACTGATTCAGGGCACCGACATCCGAGTAATACTCAACGCCTAAGGCCAGATCAGACGTGACCTCGCGCGAGACACGGGCAGCCAACGAAAAATTAGGGCTGGTACTCTGGTAAGGCTGCGAGAGCTGGTAACCAAAGATCGGGTTAACCGAGACCAGCCACTTATCAATGTGCTTACCGATAATGAAACGTGCCTCAGCAGCGTAGCGTGATTGTTCATACTGATACAGCTGGTTGCCGACTTCGAGATTCACACCCGCAAAAAAATCGTATCCATCTTTTTCGAGGATAGGCAGCCATTTGAGCCGTGCTTTGTAGCCCGCATATTCCCAGTTCCCGCCATTAAACACGGTGTTCAGATAAAGGCCTGCTTCCAGACCATGTCCCAAGCCATAAGCTAGCTCTGGCGTGAGCCTGGTGTTACCAGCGTTCATCACCTCGCCGCGATAACCTGGCGTTTTAATGCCATTCGGTGTGGTGTTGACGTGCAACTCGAGGCTGTACTCACCCTTGTCATTAATCTCGTCGTCGTAGACCTGGATTTCGTCTTGCAAAACAGCATAGCTGGCTGGGGCAAAAGCCATGGAACAGCACGCCGCCAACAAAACAGGTAAATAACGCTTCACAATGATGACCACCCAAACACTATTAGGGAAAACCAGTATGCATCATAGCAAAACAGCTCAGGCAAAACTGTTCTCTTCCCAGATTGTTGCGACTTAAAGAATCGCTTTACTCATAGCCTGTGTGAGCTCAGCTAGTGAGTGTTGTTCCAAATTGCGCATAACGCCCAAGAGCTCTTGAACCGCAGCAGGGTTGAGATCTGCTGCATTCTGCTGAAATTTACCTATGAAATCGTCGTCTGAGGCTGGGTTTTCCGGCTCGCCGTTGGGTAATGGCACATCAATTTCAAAAGCCGCACCATTTTTAGTCCGAATATTCAAGGCTGCACCACGTTCACGCGGATAGGCTTTTTCCCAGCGCTCACTTGTACCAGAGGTAATACGGGAAGCCAGTGCGCGGATTTCTTGGTTGTCGACCGTTTCAGGGGTGTAGCGATGCTCACCGGCATCGCCACAGTAAGCAGCCATCGCACTCGAAAATGCCAAGCTGAATTTGGCACCCTCTGGCGAGTCCGGTAACTCAGTCGAACCACAGAAACTCACGGCTACCGGATACGTAGTGATATTGACGGTATCCAGATCCTGGAATTTAAGCTGTTTATCCCGCATCACCGACAGCAAACCATCAATCGTTGGATGGATATGACGGCAGGCTGCGTGGAATTTGATGTATTGGCCCATGATATAAAAATCTGTACCTAAGCCATCAAACAGTTGTTCAGTGCTGACGCTATCGGCCATCGCTTTGAATAAGCCTTTCTCACCTTCAAGGGCTTTCATTGGGCCTTTCGCGCCACGCAACGCGAGTTCGACCGACATCACGCCAGCCATCGCAGCCTTACCAGGATGGATAGGCTTAACCATCGCGCCATCGTTCAATATTTCGAGTAAGCCAGCACCCTGCAACGCGGCGATACCTAGCGCGTTCGCCATCTGTTCTTTATTCAATCCGGCCATCACACCACACGCCGCTGCAGCGCCCAATACTCCAATGGTGCCGGTTGTATGAAACCCTCTGCCTAAATGCGAGGGGTTCATTGCTTTGGAAATACGATTCACGATTTCGTAACCCATGGTCATCGCGAGCAGAAATTTCTTTCCATCGAGATTTTTGGATTCGCCAATGGCTAACGCTGCCGGGATGACCGCAACACCTGCGTGCACACCGCCGTAGCGGTAACCATCATCCATATCCAAGGCGTGACTACTCACACCATTGGCTAGCGCCGCATGAATCGCAGGAACCTTTTTATTCGACCCAAATAAGGTGGCCTGCTCGACGCCCTCCAGACTCGCCATATAACCGATCATCATTTGCGGGAAGTCCATCTTCAGACCCGCAAGCGTGACCCCCATCAGATCAATCGTCAGCATTTTGGTTTTATGAATCACCTCGGGTGGGAGGTCTTCATACTGCATACTGCAAAAATAATCTGCAAATTTCTGGATGATGGATTGCATGTCTACTCTCTTTTTTGTGCTTCTTTTAAATCGTTGTTGATATCTGATGCAGGTCTTGGTTCAGATGACACCCTGCGCTTTAAGCGCATCGAGGTCCGAATCATTCAGACCTAACCACTCACCATAGACCTGCTTGTTATGTTGTCCAAGCTTTGGGCTAGATACGGTTTTAACGCGGTCCGCTCCATGAATGATGATCGGACTCGCTGGCAACACCACACGGCCAAGCTCATCATCATCAAACCACTCCAGCGCACCGCGCGCATGCATGTGCGGATCGTTCATCACCTCGGGCAAACTTCGCACCGGTGCAGCAGGGAAACCATGCTTGCTGCTTAAAGCAAACAGCTCTGCGCGTGTAATGGTGCGTGTCCATTCCTCTACAAAGCTATCTGTGCCAGCCATATCGTCTACGCGAGCTTTGTTAGTCGAAAACCTTTCGTCATTGACTAAATCCTCACGGCCCATGGCAGCGAGAATGTTTTGCCAATGCCGCTCGGTCGCACAAACAATTGCAATATGACCGTCCGAGGCTTCGTACACACTGTAAGGTGCGAGCGCCAAACCACCATGACGATTACCTACACGCGGAGGAACTACGCCATCATTTCTGTATAAGAGACCAATATTCGATGCGAGCGTCGGATAGGCAGTCTCCTGCATCGAGACCTCAACCAACCGGCCCTTATGTGTACGTGTCCTTTCATAGAGCGCGGTGATGATCCCCGCGTAAAGATGCACGCCACTTAAAAAGTCAACCAGCGAGGCGCCGGAGCGCATCGGCGGACCGTCGGCCGCACCGGTCACACTCATGATGCCCGAAGAGGCCTGAATCGTCACATCCATGGCCAGATTGTCGCGATCGGGACCCGAGAGACCGTAGCCGGTGCCTGTGCCATAGATCAGTTTGGGATTGATTTCGTGCAACACGTCCCAGCCCAGACCCAGGCGATCCATCACGCCTGGCGCAAAATTTTCAACCAGAATATCCGCCCGGCTAATCAACTCCTTGAACATCTCTTTACCACGTTGAGATTTCAAGTTGAGCGTGATGCCGCGCTTGTTCACATTGAGCATCGCCATTGGCAGCGAGGCGCCACCACTGACCTTTGCACGTATGCGTGTCGGCTCACCGAGTACAGGTTCAATCTTGATGACATCGGCCCCCGCTTTCGCCATCAAAAAAGTTGCGTAAGGGCCCTGATAGATCTGCGTCAGATCTATTACAGTCACACCGGCAAGCGGCATGTTCTGAGTGTTTGCAAGGGTCGCGCTGGTTGTCGTGCTGGTCATCAGAAATCTCCGTGCACTGCGCTTAACGAATACCCTTGAGGACTTTTCTGGCGATCGACATGCGATGCACTTCAGATGGACCTTCGTACACACGCATGACACGCACGCGTTGCGCCATCAGTTGCAATGGCAACTCCTTAGTCACACCCATCGCGCCGAAGGTTTGCATGGCGTGATCGATAATTTCGCTCGCCATTTCCGTTGCGTAGACCTTGATCATCGAGGCTTCGGTACGGATATCCATACCCAGATCTTGTTTCTTGGCCGCATCCAGCACCATCAGTCTGCAAGCATGCATTTTCATTGCAGCGTCAGCGATCCACCACTGAATGGCCTGACGCTCCGAAAGCAGCATGCCAAAAGTCTTGCGCTGCTTAGCGTGCGAGCCCATCATCTCAAGTGCGCGACGACACATCCCCAGACACCAGGCACCCATTTGCAAACGACGAATATTGAGTCGCAACTGCATGGGCGCAAAACCCTCGCCAATATTACCGAGCAGATTACCTGCAGGGATGCGGCAATCTTCAAACGCGATTTCGTAAGTACGATGCCCTGCAAGCATGGGAATTTCGCGTAAAACATTAAAACCGGGCGTGCCACGATCGACCAGAAAAGCGGAGATGCCTTCGTGACCTTTACCGCCACCAACGCGAGCCATCACCACGGTGAAGTCGGCCGACGACATCCGGCTGACCCAGATTTTGCGACCATTAATGACCCACTCGTCACCTTCTTTTTCAGCACGCGTGATCATGCCCGAAGGATCACCGCCGGCATTAGGCTCAGAAATCGCAATCGCTGATTTCGCAGTCCCTGCAGCATAGGGTTCGAGATATTTCTTTTTCTGCTCTTCGTTGGCTGTCGCCATCAGCATATGCAGATTGGGCGAGTCAGGTGGAAAGGTAAAGGGTGTGATGGTGCGGCCAATCTCTTCATTTAACGCCACCAGCGTCACAGCCGAAAGCCCAGCACCACCTAGCTCTTCTGGTGCATCCAGCGCCCAGAGCCCGAGCTCTTTGCATTTTGCATTGAGTGAGGCTTCTTCGTCTTTAGTCAGCGCGAGATGCTGACCTTTTATTTCACGCTCAAGCACTCCCTGCTCGAGCGGCATGAGTTCCTGATCAACAAACTTAGCTACCAGGTCAACAATCATGCGGGACTCTTCGTCCATTCCATCTATCGCGTTTTGCATATCCACAATCATTTCTGCCTTATCAATCTGATTTGATTAACTGCCCTTGAATACTGCGGGACGCTTGTCACGGAAAGCGGTGACAGCCTCTTTATGATCATCGGTCGAGTACATCGCCGCCATGTGCGAGGAGGCCATCTCCAGATGTGTGCGCAAATCCATTGAGGCACTCTGACGCGCTG
>CANCRX010000013.1 GCA_947380655.1 Alcaligenaceae bacterium
GATCCCTGCATGAAATCTACCTCCCCCGCCTCCGCAGACTTGATTGACTCGCGCTACGCCTTGTGGCGTTTGCTGATTACGCTGGTCATTATGACGATGGGCAGTAGCTGCATGTACGTGGTCGCCGTTGTTCTACCCGATGTGCAGGCGGAATTCGGCGTCTCACGCTCAGACGCCTCGTTGCCTTATACGTTGATGATGATTGGTTTTGGCGTGGGCGGACTTTTTATGGGCCGCCTCGCTGACCGGTTTGGTATTACCGTCACGCTTTTATTAGGCTCAGTTGGTATTCTGGCCGGCTTTACCTGGGCGGGTTTTGCCGGCAGTATTTTTAGTTTCACCTTGGCACATGGCTTGATGCTCGGCCTGCTTGGCGCCTCCACCACGTTTGCCCCTCTGGTGGCTGACACTTCGCTCTGGTGGAATAAGCGTCGCGGGATCGCGGTGGCTGTCTGCGCCAGCGGTAATTACCTCGCTGGGTCTATTTGGCCGACGCTCACCCAGTATGGCGTCACGACAATTGGCTGGCGACAGACTTATATTTGCCTGGGTATTGTGTGTGGCGTGAGCATGGCGTTACTGGCATTATTGATGCGTCCAAGGCCTCCAGCCATCCAACTTGCCGCAGTCGGTAGTTTTAAAGAAACGCAAACACAACGACCCTTTGGTCTGGGGATGGGGCGGGCTCAATTATTACTCTGTGTGGCCGCGGTTGCTTGTTGTGTTGCGATGTCTATGCCGCAGGTACACATCGTTGCTTACTGTGTGGATTTAGGTTTTGGCCCCGCGCGTGGCGCTGAAATGCTTTCGCTGATGTTGTTTTGCGGGATTGCCAGTCGTTTGATTTCAGGTGTGATTTGTGACCGGATCGGGGGCGTGCGCACGTTACTGCTTGGGTCTGTCCTGCAGGGCATTGCACTGTTGATGTTTTTACCATTTAACGGCCTTGTTTCGCTTTACGTCATATCGGCGATGTTTGGTTTGTTTCAGGGTGGGATTGTGCCTTCTTATGCCATTATTGTTCGGGAGCACTTTCCCGCTAAAGAGGCGGGCGCGCGCGTCGGTTCCGTGATGATGGCGTCTTTACTTGGCATGGCGCTCGGTGGCTGGATGTCAGGAAAGATCTTTGATCTGACCGGTTCTTATCAAGCCGCGATGATCAATGGCGTAGTCTGGAATCTGCTCAATGTAGCCATCGCATGCTGGTTGTTCTGGCGAGTCCGCCAACAAGAATTTTTTCAACATTCCCGTAATAATAAAACCCTATAATTCGAGAAATTTTCGTTTAAAGGGTTAAGCCATGCTGCTTGGCTTTGTCATTGTCTATTGGGTGATCTCGGTTGGCATCGGCCTGTGGGCAGCGCTACGCGTTAAAAATACAGCGGATTTTGCGGCTGCCGGGCATAGCCTGCCCTTGCCCATTGTGACCGCCACAGTTTTTGCAACCTGGTTTGGTTCCGAGACGGTTCTGGGTATTCCGGCCACCTTCATGAAAGAGGGACTGGGTGGAATCGTGGCCGACCCATTCGGTTCCTCGATGTGCCTGATTCTTGTGGGTGTATTTTTTGCCAGGCATCTCTATAACCGCCGCATGCTGACGATTGGAGATTTTTTTCGCGAGAAATACGGACGTACGGTCGAGGTATTGATCACCTTATGTATTGTGGTGTCCTACCTAGGCTGGGTCGCCGCTCAGATCAAGGCCCTTGGTCTTGTTTTTAACGTGGTGTCCGATGGTAGTATTTCCCAGACTACCGGCATGATCATTGGCGCCTCGAGTGTACTGATCTATACCTTGTTTGGCGGGATGTGGTCAGTTGCTATTACTGATTTTATTCAAATGATTATTATCGTCATTGGGATGTTGTACATCGGTGGCGAGATGACCGCACAAACGGGTGGTATAGGTGTTGTCATTCAACATGCCGCCGAGGCAGGGAAATTCAATTTCTGGCCCGATGCGAATCTGTCGGCGATACTGGGATTTATTGCTGCGTTATTCACGATGATGCTGGGCTCGATTCCACAACAGGATGTCTTCCAGCGCATTACTTCCTCCAAGAACGTGAATGTGGCTGTCCAGGCCGCCATCCTCGGTGGTGTGCTGTATTTTGTTTTTGCTTTTGTCCCCTTGTATCTGGCGTATTCGGCAACGTTAATTAGTCCTGGGCTGATTGAACAATATCTAGAAACCGATGCCCAGATGATTCTGCCTAAACTGGTGATGGGCTATGCCCCGATGTTTGCGCAAATCATGTTTTTTGGCGCACTGCTATCCGCCATTAAGAGCTGCGCCAGCGCGACCCTGCTCGCACCCTCAGTCAGTTTTTCTGAAAACATTGTGCGGGGGATGTTCAAACATCTTTCTGATCAAGACTTGCTGCGCGTGATGCGTATCACCGTATTGTGTTTCACGGTGATTGTGACGGCGTTTGCGATTAACTCTGAATTATCGATTTTTAAAATGGTCGAGAGTGCTTATAAGATCACGCTTGTCGCGGCTTTCGTGCCGCTGGCTTTTGGAGTGTATTGGTCCAAAGCCAATCCCCTGGCCGGACTGCTGGCTGTCTTGTTTGGTCTGATGACGTGGATTCTCTGTGAGATTCTGGCGCCTGCAGGTCTGGTTCCTCCACAACTCGCTGGCTTATGCGCGAGTGTGTGCGGCATGCTGATTGGCGGGTTAGTCCCCCGTAATTTACTGCGTGCGACTAAAGAGAATTCATACAACTGAGTGTTACCTCAGCCCAGCCATTAACTCGCAGGTGTAAAACGTTTATTGATGACGCTTTTGTAGCGATCACTCAGCTCTTCCGGGTTGGCGACCGAGACGCCCATATCGCGAGCCAGGCCGTCTTCTACGCCATAGACCCAGCCATGCACGGTCAGCGGCTGATTTCTTGCCCACGCATCCTGCACGCTCGTGGTCTGGCAAACGTTGACAACCTGTTCAATCACGTTGAGTTCACAGAGTTTGTCCGCGCGCTCAGTGTTGTTGATCACTTGGCCAAGATAGCTGCCGTGACGTTCGTTGACATCCTTGACGTGACGAATCCAGTTGTCGGCCAAGCCGACACGGATATTTTCCATTGCGGCGCGCACCCCTGCACAGCCATAGTGACCCACCACAATAATGTGTTTGACCTTGAGCTGATCGATCGCGAACTGAATGACGGATAAGGCATTCATATCGGTATGTACGACGACGTTTGCGATATTGCGATGCACAAAAACTTCGCCGGGGGCGAGTCCCGTAATCTGGTTAGCCGGTACGCGAGAATCAGAACAGCCAATCCACATGTATTCTGGAGTTTGCTGATTAGCGAGCCGCTTGAAAAACTCCGGGTCTGCATCGGTCACAGATTTGACCCATTGCAGATTGTTTTCAAACAGAACATCGAGTGAGTGCGGGTTATTTTCTTTGTACATAATTAAATCTTACCTCTTGCGGCACGCCACCTGTGCATTGTGTGCGGGATTTCGTGTCATGTTGTAGCGGGTGTGCTAGATTTCAATGGACAAATCATTCTAAGAGATGATCTGTTTACTTCAAGACGTCATCTTAAAGGTAACGGCTGTAAAGGTAACGCATACACATAAAAAATGATGCTAAACGAGGAGACAATCAATGCGTCACGATAACAATGGATATCCAGATTTTAAACGCCGACGTTTGCTTCAGGGCAGCCTCGGCTTAGCCGCTGCGGGTTCAGTTATTTCGCAGGGTGCCTGGGCGCAACAAGGGTTGGCCAAGCCAGGTGGTTATGATTTACTCGTCATGGGGGCGAGAGTCATTGATCCTTCACAGAATCTCGACAAAATTGTTGATATCGCGATCAGTCGTGGTCGGGTGCTCGAGATTGGTGCAAATTTGCCTGTCGAAAAGGCCGCACAAAAAATCGATGCAAAAGGCCGCCTGATTACACCAGGGCTTGTCGACCTCCACGCGCATACCTATCCGCAAGGCTCCGCGATCGGCTTGCCTGCAGATGAGCTGGCACAGTTCACTGCAACCACAACATTTGTCAGCGCAGGTGATGCGGGAGCAAATAATTTTTCTGCATTCAAACACTACATTCAGGCCCAGGCGCGTAGCCGGATGTATGCGTTTATCCATATTTCATCGATTGGTTTAGCAGGCTTTCCCGTTGGTGAAATGAAAAATTTGGATTATGCAAATATCGATCTGGCTGCACGTACGCTCGATCAGAATCAGGATGTCGCATTAGGCATCAAGGTGCGGGAGTCGCTCGATGTCGTCGGAGACAATGGTATTGAGCCACTGCGACGCGCACGCCTGGCTGCTGAACGCTCAGGAGTCAAAGGTGCGCGTGTCATGTGCCATATCGGTAATGCACCAGGCGATCTCGGCGAGTTACTGAATCTGCTGCGACCCGGCGATATCTTGACGCACGTCTATAGCGGAGCAGGTAACAACACCGTACAAAATGGCAAGGTTATCGCTGCAGCGCTTGAAGCAAAAAAACGCGGCGTATTGATCGACGTGGGTCATGGTGGCGGCAGCTTTGACTTTACGGTGGCTGAGCCCGCTCTGCAGCAAGGACTTACTCCAGACACCATTTCCAGTGATTTACACGCGTATAGCGGGAACTCTCCCAGTATTCCATTCCTGCCCCAGGTGGTGAGCAAATTTCTCACGCTTGGATTTACGCTCAATCAAGCGATCGCCATGGCAACCGTGCGACCTGCTGAAATTATTAATCGTGCACCGCTTGTGGGTACCTTGAAAGTCGGGGCACCCGCGGACATAGCGATTTTTGATCTTGTAGACAAGCCCGTGGAATGGCTGGATACCAAGGGTAATAAACGGCCAGGTACCATTTCACTCGTGCCTGTCCAGACGATTCGTGCGGGTGTGCCCTTTGGCCGACCATTTCCCGCACCTTTTGCCTATCCTTAAAAGGGCTTGACGCGAAGCTGAATTAAATAGGCGACAATATCACTGCATATGAAAAATATTGTCGCCATCCAAGCCTACAGGCCCGAAATTGACGGTCTCAGGGCGCTAGCGGTTCTGCTTGTAGTCAGCTATCACTATTTCGCTGTTAGAGGCGGATTTGTAGGCGTTGACATTTTTTTTGTGATTTCGGGTTATCTGATTTCTTATCAGATTTTCTCGGACCTGGATCGCTCAAGCTTCAGTCTGATTGCGTTTTACGCTAAACGCATACGCCGAATTTTTCCGCCATTATTGCTAATGATTGTGGTGATGCTGATCGCTGGCTGGCTATTGTTGTTGCCAACGGATTTCAAGTCACTTGGCAAACATGCTGCCGCCGGCGTTTCATATGTCTCTAATCTGTTGCTCTGGACCGAGGCGGGATATTTTGATGCCCCCTCCGGCTATAAGCCGTTCCTTCATTTGTGGTCGCTGGGAATAGAAGAGCAGTTCTATTTGACCTGGCCTCTGGCGATGATTTTGGTTTATCACTTCAGACATAACAAACTGCTCGTCTTGTTAGGTTTGACTGGGCTGTCATTTGGACTGAGTCTGCTTGCGACAATAAAAAATCAGAATCTTGCGTTTTACATGCCTGTGACACGATTCTGGGAGTTAGCGGCTGGCGGAGTGCTCGCATTCTGCGCCCAGCATGAGCAGAACATGTTGAGTCGCTGTCTGGGAGCACGCATAAGTCACTGGCTCATCAAATTTTCTTTTGAGCTCGGCTTGTCAGTGCTGGTGCTGGTCGTGCTACTGGTCGACAAAAACTCCGTCTATCCTGGCTGCTGGGCACTCATGCCAGTCCTTGGTACTTGCCTGATACTCGTGCGTCAACCCGCATCAGTATTCAAGCAAAAAATACTGACGCAGCCAGTATTAGTGCTAACCGGAAAAATCAGCTATGGGAT
Organism: Alcaligenaceae bacterium; assembly: GCA_947380655.1. Classification (GTDB taxonomy): domain Bacteria; phylum Pseudomonadota; class Gammaproteobacteria; order Burkholderiales; family Burkholderiaceae_B; genus Zwartia. Next base: position 5,869 of record CANCRX010000013.1, read on the forward strand.
TTACTTGTGGCATTGGCCGCTCTTGGTGCTTATGCACTTGTCGGACCAAACCTCCGGTCTTGCAAAAATGATTGCACTGGCTGCAAGTTTTATTCTGGCCTACGCCACGTATCGGTTTGTTGAAATCCCTGTTCGTTCCATAGCTGTGACGCGAGCAAGTGGAATCAAGTTCATCGCTTTCGGTGTCTTGAGTACCGTACTTGTTGCGGGCGCAGGCTTATTGTTTTCTTCGGGAGTCGTGCATAGAGATTGGGACGAGACACTGATTCAGTCTCAGTATGCAGAGCCAGTTTCTGGTTGCGCTGCCGATGCAAGGCCAGACAAGACAATCGATTATGCCTCCCTACAACTATGCGAAAAAATAAAGCATCCCGGGCGTCCGACTGTTTTTCTGCTAGGGGACTCCCATGCTTTTGGACTATATCAGGGGCTTGAACCTTATCTGGATCGCCATGAGATTAATTTGATGGGTCTGCCTGCGATGTACTGCACACCGGTTTCGTTACTGGACAAACGCGCAACGTGTGCTCAGTACAATCAGTGGCTGGAGACGGAGATTGGACGTCTTCATCCAGAGCTGGTGGTGATTTTCGCGCATCATGTGTTGTGGTCTGATGATGATAATTATGGTGAGCAGACTCCCTATGCCACGCATATCTGGAAAGCTGCCGAACATCTCAAATCCCTCGGAGCCCGACAAGTACTCATTATTGGGCAAATGCCGACCTGGATCAATTCCCTGCCTCACAATCTCAATCTTAATTTCTTAAGAAAAGGCTTGCCTGTCCCTCAGCGTACGATGACCGGGATTGATCAGGATTCTTTGATAATCGATGAGCGGTTGCAAGCGACTCGACTGCCGGGAATTGAGTACGTGTCTTTGCGCGAAGGCTTGTGCACGTCAGAGGGTTGCCTCACAACCGTTGGCAGTCAATATCCGAATGATTTGCTTGTGCATGATTATGGCCATCTGACAAAAAATGGCGCGAGTTATTTAGCGCAATATTTAATCGGTCAAAAAATCATTTCCTTACTTAACTGATTTCCCATTGTTGGAAGCCTGTTCCAGTAAGGATGACATTTCATTAAAAGAAATATCATCGATTAAATTGCGCGTTCTGGTTTGCGGGCCAGACATCACACTCACGGGCGCAAGATATTGTGTGTAGATATTCGCAGTCACATTAATATTGTTATCCAGTTCGGTGAGTTTGAATTGGCTGACGATTTGAATGTTTGTTGCGTATTCATCGTTGACGAATCTCTCAAGATCTCGCTTGCGCGTGCCGGTGATATCGTTTTGCGCACACGTCACTTCGTCTTTAGAGGTATGAATTTGCAGGCGGCGAGCAGAGCAAGCTGCCATGATGTTGTTTTTGACCTGCGAAATGGTCATGGAGTTAAAGGTCACCTCTCTGGACCTCGAGGGCTCGGACTTTGCAGTGTTGATCTCACCTTTGGAGCTGCACCCAGCTATCAGCAGCAACATCATCGTACATACTATGCGTGGCAGTGAATGGTTCATAGCGGAGCTCATCAAAAGGAATGGAGTGCGGATACAGGTATTGTAGGCAGTCTGCGCTTGATTGTAATCAGGCGCGTCGCAAACTGATTTTTTTAAGTTTAAGTGCTGGCTTCTCAACTAAACGCCAGGATAAGAGCGCAATCGTAGCCGTCATGATCATCGCGATTGCCAGATACATATAAGAACCCGTCATTCCCTTATAGATCATAAAATTGACAATTGGCATGTGATAAATATAGATTCCATAGGAAATGTCGTTCTTATGGAGGAGTGACTCAGACAGCGATGGCAGAGTAAACGCCGCTTTGAAGACTAGCCAGCCTAGCAGAATGAATGAAATGAAATTGATTGAGTTATCCGTTCCGCCTTCAGCCTGTAATGCAAAGTAATAAGTCATTACGTAAAGACCGAATGGAATCAGGATATTAATTTTTAAGAGTCTTTGCTGTAGAGTTTTATTCGTGGAAAGGTATGCACCAAGAACAAACATTGCGATCCATGGCGCAAAGGACACGTTAAATAATTTTTCGAGTGTCGATACACGAGGATTTAAGAATGAGTTTGCCGTGTTGAAGATGATAAAGATTGCGAATAACCCGATTGATATTTTCTTGTAAAACTTAAACAGGAAAAAAATGATTGGAGTGAGTAAATAAAATTGAAGCTCGACGGTGATGGTCCACAGGCTCGCATTGAGTTTGCCTGTGCCATAGCCACGCATGAAATCCGGATTGAAAAATTGCAGAAATGTGAATTGACTGGCTAGCCAGGTTAACCATTGGCTCAGCGAAATCTCGACCGCAGAAAAATATCCGCTGAAATAAGTCAGGAGTATTGAAAAAACAATACAAATATACAGAGCAGGGAAGAGTCTGAGCAGTCGGTTTGTTGCAAAAATCTGTAGCCGATGCGGTGACGAAATATTCGCGTAGGATTGATAAATCAGGTAGCCGCTGATAAAGAAAAAAATCGGCACACCAGGAAAATATCTGAGCAAACTTAGCCAGGGGACTGGGGCCTCCATCCAGTCTGCCGCGTGCGAAATCGCAACCTGAACCGCCGCAAACAGGCGGATCAGGTCGAAATTATTTCTGGTTTGAACAGTTGAGGTCTCAGGACTGCGCATAGTGAAAGTGTTTCCTATCTGCGCGGCTCAGGATGTTGTCTGGACAGCACTGCACTCATAGACTTGGGTAGTCGGTATAGCCTTTTTCAGCTCCGCCGTAGAATGTTGCGCGATCATATGGATTAAGGGCTGCGTTGGTCGCGAATCTTTCGGCCAGATCAGGATTGGAAATGTAGAGGCGTCCGTAGGCGATGGCATCTGCCGAGTCATTCGTCAGCGCTTGTTCACCTGACTCGCGGGTATAGCCGCCAGCACTAATAAAGGCGCCTTTAAATGCTTTACGGAACAGCGCGGCGGTGTCCGGTGCGTTTTCGTCTACTTTGTCATTGCCGCCTGCTGTGGTTGAGCGAGGCTCGATCATATGCAAGTACGATAAACCGTAGGTATTGAGCTTTTCGATGACTGCATTAAACAGCGCTGCAGTATCGCTGTCACCCATATCATTAAAGGTACCGTATGGCGACAGGCGCACACCGATTCGATCAAAGGGGAATTCAGTTGCGACGGTTTCAACTACCTCGCTGAGCAGACGAATTCGATTTTCAATCGAGCCGCCATAGTTGTCTGTGCGATGGTTAGTCTGGTCCTGCAGAAACTGATCAAGTAGATAACCGTTCGCTGCATGAATTTCAACGCCATCAAAACCGGCAGCTTTCGCATTGCGTGCGGCGAGCTGATAGTCCTTTTTAAGACGGGTAATATCTTCGGCAGTCATGGCTTTAGGTGTTTCGAAGGGCTCCATTTGCCAGGTTGCTGTGAACGTTTTGCCTGCGGGAGGGATGGCTGAAGGGGCTTCAGGCAGTCCTTGTTCAGGATGCAGCGAGGAATGAGAAATCCGGCCAACATGCCATAGTTGCGCAACGATTTTTCCACCTCTGGCATGAACCGCTTCGACGATTTCTTTCCAGGCCTGCGTTTGTTCAGGGGAATAAATTCCTGGTGTGGCGGGATAGCCTTTGGCCAGCGGGGAGATTTGGGTGGCCTCGGAAATGATCAGCCCTGCTCCCGCGCGCTGCGCGTAATAGGTTTTTGCCAAAGGATTAGAGACATCACCGTCAACCGCGCGCATACGCGTCAGCGGGGCCATGACAACACGATTTTTTAATTCAATCGCACCTAATCGAACGGGTGTTGATAATTTTGGAATGGATGACATGATGAACCTTTGCCTGAGTGAAACTGATTTTTCATTTTAAGCCCTAATTGGGGTGCTGATTGAGATCATAGTTAAGCCATTTTTAAAAAATGAATTCAACTTTGAAAAAAGCCCTGACGTGTTGTCAGGGCTTAGGCCCAATCATGCATCGGGTTGTCGGATCGGCTGCATCCAGGCGGCTTAACTAAGGTTATCCGCGCGGAGATCCCTGGTGTTTTTGAGCATGCTGCTCTTGCCTGGCTTTCATGTCAGCCGTAAAAGTTTTACGTTGTTCGGCAGTGAGTCCGTCCCAGAAGGCTAACCACTTTTGCTCGGCAATCCCACGCTTGGTGTCCATGGCTGCGCGTGATTGTTTGCTCGCCTCGATGACTGCCCGAGGATCCATTTGGTCTTTGCTTGCTTGTTCAGCCATTGTTTTTTTGCGTTCAGCGGCGTTAGCCTGCTTTTGCTTGCGTAAATCCTGACGTGCCGCCTGAGCCGCATCGTATTGGATTTTTTGAGCAGGCGATAAAGCTAGTTTTTGTATGAGAGCTTGCTGATGTGCTTCTTTTGACATCTCTCCATGCTTACCCTGGCGGGAAGCTGGTGAAGCAGCAGGTGGATTGCCTGTGGCAAGGCTGGCGTTTGGACTAGCGGTAGTTGGCGCAACGGCTGGAGCTGATCCGGGAGCTCCAATGGCCGCAGAGGCCTGTACCGGTGTCGCAGGTGTAGGAGGTGTGACAGTGGCGGCTGATTGCGCCCAGGCTCCTTGAGCAAGCAAGCTCAAACCAAGGGCGGCTACGAGTGAACGGGTATTGGTCAGTTTCATGGCGTTTCTCCTGTGTTAGAACGCGAGACCATCATGACGCTATACCCATTTCAAACGTGTTGCAGAAATCAGCTGAGTTGTTTCAATGCATTTCATCTCGTGCATTGAACCAAGTGGGCGCATCGTTCTGGAATCAAGGTAAATAGGTCGATCCAATCCTTCGTACATCGTCTGTTGGAAGGTCTTGCTTGAAGGCCACTAACCACAAGTCAAAGGATTTCAATCCTCGACCACCGAACGTGCTCTTGAAACCCGCCTCAGCAAAGGCGCCGCACAGGGCTTTGAAGGTAAAACCGCATTTGTGCGCCATGTAGTGATTACCTTGCGCGATATAGCCTCGGTGGCCGTAGAGAATGTCTATGGCACTGATCGGACCTGCGGGGGATTCGTAAAGCGGTTCAAGGAGTTGGTCTTGGGCAACAGCCTGGCAGACGCTTTGTAGATCCGGGCAGGTCAGTACGACAAAACCATCGGGCTTGAGGACACGATGAAATTCTTTTAACGCGACAGGTACTTCATGAGGAAATAAGTGCTCAATGTTATGTGATGAGTAGAGCGCATCCATCGATGCTGTCTCGACCCGTGACATATCCGTCAGGGTGCCGACGATATCAGGGTTGACCTTCTCGTCTATATCAAAACGGATCTCTTTCCAGTTTTCGTTATTAAAGCCTTTAAGGCCTGCTTTGGTTTGTGGGCCACAGCCCACGTGAAGAAAACTTTGCATGCCGGTCCTCGGGATTTAATAATTTAAATACGATTAAGCTTTTTTCAGAAAAATGGCTTTCAGCATAAAACTGCCGTTTTCCATGCGGCAGTCGACTTCGTGACCGTCTGTGCCATTGCCAAGTCGAATGCTTTTGACTTTAGTGCCTTTTTTTAATACGGTGGATGAGCCTTTAACTTTGAGGTCTTTGATCAGAATGACTGAGTCGCCATCGGCAAGCGGATTACCGTTGCAGTCGCGCACAATACCGTCGGTGTCTGAGGCGTCCTCTGATTCTTCGGCGATCAGCCACTCGTGACCACAATCAGGGCAAACGTAGTTTTCGCCATCCTGGTAAGTATTCTCCATGGTGCATTGGGGGCAGGCGGGTATTGTGTTCATGAGGTTCCTGGATGGGAGGCTAGTGCCGATTCGCTTGGGATCAAGATTGGGTAGTGTGATGGGCAGGCGCAACCACCAGGCCATTGACCCGATGTTTCGCGATCAGACTGGCAATCAGTCCGCTTGCTTTGGCTTGTTCAACAAAAGCGCTTAAAAATTTCAGCCCGACTGTATTGGCATTTCGTGTGCTGACTGCTTGCTGGATTGTTGTGAAATTTTCTGTGAGTAAGCGTGAGCCAGGTAGTTTTTTGGCGTCTTCAGTTAATGCTACGCGTAAGCCAGCTAATGCTTCGAGCTGATCCTGTACGAAAATATTGATGGTGGCTTCAAAGCCCTCTGCCATGACGAGACTGGCCTGTTTCAGATTGCGCGATAACCATAATTCGTAAGCGCTTCTTGAGGGGACGGCGATCCGCATTCCTGGCTGATCGACTTGCGCGACTGTTTGCAGGGTCGAACCTGCGGGCACCAGATAAGTCGCTTCGATTTCAACATAAGCTGGAGTGAATGTGATTTTTTTCGCGCGCGCAGGATCTGATCCGACCAAGCCGATATCACAGGCGCCGCTTGCAACCGACTCAACTAATTCGTCCTGACTTTTAAACGGAGTGAGCTCGAGCTGAACGCCCAGATGGTCCGCCATGGCCTGACACAAATCGGGCGAAACGCCTTGTGGTGTGCCGGTGGGACTGGTGCCCGTGATAAGCAGGATGTTGCCTGTGAAAACGCCGGCGCGCAGGATGCCGTGTGGTGCTAAGTGCTGAGCGATGTCTGAAGTCATTATTTTAGTGAGAGATAGTAGAGGAGAATACGTTGATAACGATCACGCCGAGGATAATAAGGCTAATTCCGAGTATCGCCGCAGGATCGAGTTTTTGTCCAAGCCATATCCATCCTACTATGCCAACCAGGGCGATTCCCGCCCCGGACCAGATGGCGTAAGTGATCGCAAGCGGCAGGAGCTGCACTATTTTGGAAAGTAGATAAAAAGCTATCCCATATCCAGATACTACAAGAAAGGAAGGAACAAGCTTAGTGAACCCCTCGGTCTGTTTGAGTGCTGTGGTGGCAATCACTTCCGCGATAATTGCTATACATAAATAAATCCAGGCCATCATCCATCCTTTCGGCCGATAAAACGTTTAGCATCGAATCGCAACATTATCGCAGTTAAGGTATACCCTATCAAAGCGATAATTAATCGTATCCCATGCTAAAACAAAAAGAAAAGTACCGTTCAGGGAGACAATATCTTGATAAAAATACTCATTTTGTCCTTTGCATGCTTGATATCCGGGATGTCGCCGGCGCAAGCCGCCTGGCCCGATAAGCCCATTCAGATGATTGTTCCTTATCCGCCAGGAGGATTTACTGACGCTCTGGCGCGAGCGATTGCCAAGCCCTTGGGTGAGCGATTGGGGCAACAAGTGATTGTGCAAAACGTCTCGGGTGGCGGGGGCAATATCGGTGCCGCTAAAGCAGCTAAGTCCCCTGCGGATGGATACACGATTTTTGTTGGTAATAACGCGACGATTACGATCAATACGTTGATCTATAAATCTCTCACGTTCGACCCCTTGAAAGACTTTGCGCCTGTTTCCTTGATCGGGGGGAGTCGTGCTGCACTCGTTGTCACCCCCTCCCTGGCTGTGAATAATATCGCTGAGCTTGTCGCATTAGCGAAATCCAGGCCCGGAGAACTGAACTTCGGTTCAAGCGGGACCGGAGGGGTGAGTCATCTCGCGGGCGAGCTGTTTAACGTTGATAACAATATACGCATGACGCACGTGCCTTACAAAGGCACCGCGCCGGCAACCGCGGACTTGTTGGGCGGGCAACTGCAAGTCATGTTTAACGATGTAGCGATTTCGCATATCAATGCAGGAAAGTTACGTGCGCTGGCGATATCGGGCACAACCAGATCTAAGCAGGTACCAGAGGTGCCGACCTTTTCCGAGTTGGGGATTAAGGGCTTTGAGACCTATGCATGGTTTGCTGTCTTTGTTCCTGCAGGGACGCCAGACGAGATTGTGATGCGGCTCAATCGGGAGTTGACTGGAATTACGACTGATCCCTCGCTACAGCTTTGGGCAGAGTCCCAGAATGGCGACATGATGCACAGTACGCCTCAGGGTCTGGCTGCCTTCATACAAAGTGATTTGAAAAAATGGAAAACGGTCGTGGATCAGACCGGTGTGACCGCTGAGTGATACGCGTCATCTGTATAAGTGATTTTTAAAAAATAATTTGAATAGTTTGGAGCAAAGCATGGCAATTTCGATTTTTCCAGTGACGGAACATTTCATGGCCGAGATTGGTGGTGTAGATCTGAGCAAACCCCTCTCAGAGGGTGACAGGGCCGCGATTAAGGATGCATTTATTCGCTACAGTGTGCTGGTATTTCCTCATCAGACGCTTACCTCTGAGGAGCATATCGAATTCGCCAAAGTATTCGGGCCGATGGAACAGAACATTAATACCTATGCAGATGAGGTCAAAAAATTCAGGATCGATGCCAGAATCGCTGATGTATCAAACCTTGGGGATGAAAATGAAATTCTTTCTCAAGACAGTCGTAAACGCATGTCTGGCTTGGCCAATCGCTTGTGGCATACAGATAGTATTTTCAGGCACGTCCCAGCCTTGACCTCATTGCTCTACGCGCGTGCGATTGCTCCCGTTGGAGGGCGTACAGAGTTCGCCGATATGCGTGCCGCCTACGATGCTTTATCGGAGGTCACCAAAAAACGCATTGATAAATTGGTGGTGGAGCATAATATTTTCCATTCGCGCGCCAAAATTGGATTCACTGAATTTACCGAGCGTGAACGCGCTTCCCTGCCTGGTGCCAATCAGCTTCTTGTCAGGACGATCCCTGAGACAGGGCGTAAAAATCTTTATATTGCCTCGCATGCTGTGCGTGTCATGGGCATGTCCGATGATGAAAGCGAAGCGTTGTTTCAGGAGCTTGCGCAGCACGCGACGCAACCGCAGTTTGTCCTCTCGCATCGCTGGCGCGTCAATGATCTGGTGATGTGGGATAACCGTTGCACGATGCATCGTGGAACTGAGTTTGATGATTTGCGCTACAAGCGTGACATGGCTCGCGCCACAGTTTCTGATATCGGTAATACGGTCGAATTATCTCTTAGATAAAGCCGGCGGCAATATTAATGGTCAGGGCGATTAAGGTTGTATTGAAAAAAAACGCCATGACTGAATGAATCAGTCCGATACGTCGCATGGAGCGACTCGTGAAGCTGACGTCTGCGGTTTGGCCCGAGGTACCGAGTACGCAAGAAAAATACACAAAATCCAGATAATCAGGCTCTTCGTGCCCAGGGAAAAGAAGGCCTGGATTGTGTTTCTTTTGCTCGGCCACATAGTATTCGTGCGCATAATGCACAGCGAACATGACTTGAGTGAATAACCATGAGGTCATAATCGTCAGTGCCGCAAGCAAGATGTGAAAGAGTTTGTCGTTGCCTTGCAAGGATTTGGAAATCCCGAGCACCATAACATTGGCAACCAGGCAAACAATGGCAGAAAAAATAACAAACAATAAAATGACATAGTTACCCGTGTCCTGCCTAAGCGCACGTGCACGCACCTGGACAGGATCGGCTAGATACATCATTTTCATTGTGAGAAAAAGATACAGGCAGGCGCCAATATTCCAACTCACAACCAGGGTCACCCAATTGTTGGTGATGACAAAAAGCGGGTGCAGTAACGCTGCAACCACTCCAACGATCACGCTAGTCGCTAGAATCGGACGGGCTTTAATGACTCGAATCATGTTTTGTTATGCCACATACGCTGAAAAACACCATCCCGATCAATCATTAAATGTTTCAGTGCTGCCGCAATATGGCCAAGCGCGATCACACCTAAGGTCATCGCAAGCACACCATGCAGGTTAAAAATCTGTTTGGCGAGTGCTTCACTTTTGGGGATGAAAGGTAACGCGGGAAGGTTGTAGCCGCCAATTGTTATCAGTGCCGGGTATGCCGTCACACCAGCCCAGCCAAGCATGGGTACCGCGATCAACAGTACGTAAATCAAGCCATGCACGATTTTCGCAGTGATGATGAGGTGAGTGGAGAGTGTGCTGGGGTAGGGCGGAGTACCTTGGCGCAGTTTGATGAGTAACCGAATGAACATTGTCCATAGCACGAGAAACCCAATCGCTTTGTGCCAGGCATACAGTGCATCAGTGAGCGTGTCCCACAGATTGGCCGTTGCACGGGAGCTCATCCATAGCCCGACAGGAATCAGAACCAACACACACAGCGCGATGATCCAATGCAGCAGTTTTTGGACAACTGAGTAACCCGGTTGCATTTGCATAATGCGTTACTTGGCACTTTTCAATTCGGTCGAAAAATCACCGACAATTTTAAAGAAGGTGTTGACCATCGCTTCCAGTGCATCATGCCCGATGCCACCATAAGCGTTGATATCCATCTCAATCACCGCTTCGTCTTTGTCGTTGACATAGGCACGCGCCCAACGGTTGCGGATGTTCCAGTCGTTCGCGACTTTTAGTGCGACAGGCTTATCGGGTGAGTAGGTGGCGCGCAGTAATACATCTTCGCAAGTAGGGTCGGTGCCGCAGCCAATGAAACTAATGTCGATTTTTGCTGCGCCTGAATTGCCCGGGCTGACCCTGAGTAGTGGATCACCTTGCTCATCCCGTGTTTCTTCAAAGTTAAAGTCAGCAGCGGTCAGGATGGTCGCGAGAACAGAGGGGTCAAGATGTTTGATTTCTGCAGTTTCATCGGGTCGGTCTTGTGCTGCAGATGTTTCTTCCATCATCCAGGTAGCCGCGATAGTTGAAGAGATATAGGTTTTTATTGCATCCATAGGAACAATATGCCCATTTACCTTGAGCACATCTTTTTCAAATGAGAGGTTGCTGACAAAGTTTTCACCCTCCATTTTTCCAATTTTCATTTGCGCAGCGAGATCAAGCATGACCTTGATTTCTTTATCGGTTTGGGCTTTAGCTTGGGCGGGCGAGTTGCCTGTGTTTTGTATGTTTTGTGTAATCAGCGCTGAAACCATTGGGCGTGAAATCTCGAGCGCTGAAGTGATTGATTCGACTGGGTTACTGGCCAGACCGATCCCGTTGGAGGAGGCACTCGCGGGACCGAAGGCTGCGCTCAGATTAAATTTGCTAACGCCTTCAGGGGTTGTCCACAACAGCGGGTCAATGTGTAACCGAGGTTTTCCCTTGAGCAATGACTGCACACTCAACCAGAATTGTTTCAAGTCAGACGTTGTCACCAGATCTGCTTCCGGTGAATTGTTGAGCGAGCGGGTTAACAGGCTGTTGTTCAGATCAATCAGTGATTTAAGTGCAATGCCATCAAGTTGGTCATAGGTGGCAGCGATGGAAATTTTTCCAAAATCTTTTTGATTGATTTTTATCGATCCAACTTCATGGTTAACTTGGCCGTCGAGCATCCTTGCTTTTTCGTTGAGTTTGAGTTGGCTGCGGAGCTTTTCCAGGCTCAGGGTGGGCTTTTCGAGTCTGGTGATCGTTAATTTTTCAATTGTTGCGCTACTCGTGCCGATATTCAGATCAAAGGAGCCGATCCGTGTGTCGGTTTTGATCTCGGCACCTTGTATGTCGATGCTCGACTTTCCATCGCTGACGTTGAGTGATTCGATTTTCAGTGTGCCTTGGGTTGAAGAAAAATCTGGTCCGATCGTTGCTCGAAGGCTGGCACCTCCAAATTTTGAACGCGTCGCTTCCTGGGTATAGTCGAGTGGACGGGCGTTCCACGTCAGAGTAGAAACTCCGTTCAAGTCGATGGATGTCTGGGCTTCAATGAAGGATTGTCCCGCTGAAGCACCGAATACTGCTTGCGTGTAGGGATTGGGCTCAAGGATCGTTTGCATAGCTGCCATGCTCAGTGCAAAGTGACCGCGCAGCAACTCTTTCGCTGGTAGAGGACCGTGTTGAATATGGTTAGTAAAAATAATTTCTGGTCGAATACTTGGATCCTTTGATGAGGGAAAGCTCAGCACATAGGTTGCCTCACTGTTAAAGACACCGCGCGTGTAACTGGTCTGACTGATCTGAACTTGATCCGACCATTTTCTGGACAGGTGAGCGTTGAGCATCTCCACCGCACGTACTGTTTCCGTTTCCAAGCGAGCGCCTGCGTAGTAGCTTACGCCAGCATAGGCGGCGATCGCCAATGCGAGAGCAGCACCCACAGCAATCAGTTTGCGATTCATATTTATTATCCGTTTAAAACAAGTTCTGAGATCAGCCGGTCAGACGCGCCGCTGAAACTCAACTAGGTCGTATGCGAGTTCATTTTCAGGTGCCTGCGGTGTTCTTGAAGTCTCTATCCATAGCGAGTCATCGAGCGGTGCAAAAAATGCATCCCCTTCAATATTTGCCTGCACCTCTGTGGCAATCACGCTGTCGGCTACAGCAAGTGCTTGTTGATAGATTTGCGCGCCACCAATGATGAAGGCTTGATCAGCATCTCGAACCAGGGCAAGCGCTGCCTCAAGGCTTGTCACACAGTCCGCACCTTCGATCACTCTGGACGCGTCACGCGTGATCACGATATTCTTTCGTCCGGGCAATGGCCGACCCAGAGAATCCCAGGTTTTGCGTCCCATAATGATGGGACAGCCTAGCGTGGTGCGTTTGAAGTGCGCCAGATCCCCGGGTAATTTCCAGGGAAGCGTGTTGTCGCGACCAATTGTGCGATTCTTTGCGTAAGCAACAATCAGTTTGAGTCGCATGAAAGCTGACCTTTTAAGATAAAACCGGACCGCAACGAATTAGACCGCGACGGGTGCTTTGATGTGAGGATGATGTTCGTAATCTTCGATTAAAAAATCCTCATAGCGATAATCAAACAGAGAATCGGGTTTGCGTTGAATCACGAGTGTCGGATAGGGATGTGGTTCGCGTGATAACTGCAACTCCACCTGTTCAAAATGGTTGCTGTAAATATGACAGTCACCACCCGTCCAGACAAAATCCCCCACCTCCAGGCCGCATTGCTGCGCAACCATGTGGGTCAGCAGCGCATAGCTTGCGATATTGAAGGGCACGCCCAGAAAGATATCCGCACTTCGCTGATAGAGCTGACAGGATAGCTTGCCGTCTGCGACATAAAACTGGAAAAAAGCATGGCAGGGAGGTAGCGCCATGTTTTTAATTTCAGCGACGTTCCATGCTGAAACAATCAGGCGGCGAGAGTCCGGCGTATTGCGGATCTGTTCGACAACCTGACTGATTTGATCGATATGACCACCGTCCGGTGTCGGCCACGAGCGCCATTGGACGCCATACACAGGTCCCAGATCGCCACTTGGACTGGCCCACTCATCCCAAATGGTGCAGCCGTTTTCTTGCAACCACTTGACGTTAGAGTCTCCTCGCAAAAACCAGAGCAGTTCGACAAAAATACTGCGTGTATGCAGTTTTTTTGTCGTGACCATCGGAAAGCCTTTAGACAGATCAAAACGCATTTGATAGCCGAAAACAGAACGTGTGCCAGTCCCGGTGCGATCGGTTTTGTTCACGCCGTTTGTGTAGACATGACGCATAAAGGTTTCGTACTGATTCATCTGCGGTGGTCTCTTGGAGGTCTATTCTGTTTTAGCTGCTGCGGTGTCGATGATTTCTGCTGACCAGGTGATTGCCGCTGTGTGTGCAAGCATCGCCGAGGCAGAGCAGTATTTTTCGTGAGACAGGCTGATCGCGCGCTCAACTGCCGCGCGCGGGAGGTTTGCGCCCGTCACGGTAAAGACGAAGTGAATGCTGGTGAAAACCTTGGGGTCCACCTCGGCGCGCTCAGCGATGAGCTTGACCGAGCAGCCCGTGACGGCGTGGCGTCCGCGTTTTAGGATTAAGACGACATCGAAAGCCGTACAGCCACCCGTACCAACCAAAACCATTTCCATCGGGCGCGGGGCAAGATTATGACCGCCACCCTCGGGGGCTCCGTCCATTGCGGTAATGTGCCCCGTCCCAGTTTGAGCAACGAAGAGCATGCCATCTGGACCGCCCCAGTCTATTTTGACTTCCATCCTGATTCTCCGGCTGTAAAGCAAGAATGATAATCGCTATTTAACCCCGAAATCCCTGAATTTGCCGCTCGGTCTAAAATCAAAAATTGTGTCTGGCCTTTGGTCATGCTGCAGCCTGCCTTTCCAATTGCGCTGCGTTGGCTAGCGAGACCCATATAGCTATTTAGGATGAATTGGAGTTTTGATGCCGCATTCTTCTGTCACCCCCGTATATCGCCCCCGTTTTGTGCGCCGTCAGCACTGGTTTGATCCCTGGATCGAAGAGTTCGACGCTTCACTTCAAGTATTGTCTGGCGCCTCGTATGCCTCACGTGCGAACCCTGCAGGCCACTCGCATGCACAGGACTTGCCAGCGCTTACCCAGCAGGAGCAGCAGCACGCTGCGGGGTTGATGCGTATCAATCAGGTGGGCGAGGTCTGTGCGCAGGCCCTTTACCGTGGCCAGGCGGCTGCGTGCTCGGACACTGCAACGATCACGCTTTTGCAACAAGCGGCCGCCGAGGAGGTCGATCATCTGGCCTGGTGTAATCAGCGCCTGAAAGAGTTGCATAGTCGGCCTAGCTTGCTCAATCCTGCCTGGTACGCGGGGTCTTTTGCTTTGGGTTTGCTGGCAGGGCGTGCGGGTGTTGCGCGTAGCTTAGGGTTTATGGCGGAGACAGAACGGCAGGTTGAGGCCCATCTGCAAGACCATCTGAATCAATTGCCTCAACACGACCTGCGGTCACGCGCCATTGTTGAGCAGATGAAAAACGATGAAATCCAGCACCGTGTGACAGCCCAGACCAACGGCGCTCAGGAATTACCTGGAGTCATTAAGCGAATCATGACGGTGATGTCCAAGGTAATGACTAGCACTGCCTATCGAATTTGATCCAAGGGTATATAAATTTGTTTCTTGACTGAAGATACCGCTCAATCAGAAGCAAAACACTGTAATCAATGAGTCTTTGAAATCTGTATCGTGTTGTTGCGCCGCACAAAAACAACACTTTTTGGACTTTCTCCTAGCAAAACTACCGAAATTTAGTGGTTTAAAGAAAGTTCTTGCAACGCACCAATAAATATTCTATGATTCGTTTATGGAAGCTAAGTTAATAGTGTTTTAACTTTGAGTGCTTAATGAAATATTGTTTAAGCCTCAGTTACCTCGCTAAGAGATCATTCTCCTTAACTTGCCACGATTGTCTCCTCCACCCTCCTCTTTTGGTGGATTTAGCCCAAGACTGCAAAGTCTTGGGCTTTTTTTTGTCAATTTTTTGTATTAAGTCCTGAGGCGTTAGATCAATTAAACTATTAACGCTGTGGGTCGGCATTCAATGTTGTAACGGAGAACGTATTTTGCAAATTGATCGAGTCAGAATCGCTGTTGTGGGCCTTGGGTATGTTGGGCTGCCTTTAGCGGTTGAATTCGGCAAAAAAATGCCTGTAATTGGATTTGATATCAATCGTGCCCGTGTCGATGAATTGAAAGGCGGGCACGACCATACGCTCGAAGTCGATGCTGTCGAATTAGCCACCGCGGTAAAACTCGCTTTTACCACCGAGTTAAGCGAGCTCGCACGGGCTAATTTTTATATAGTGACGGTTCCCACGCCCATCGATCGTTATAAAAACCCTGATCTGACTCCCTTGATCAAGGCCAGCGAGACCATCGGTCAGGTCCTCAAAGCGGGTGATATCGTTGTGTATGAATCAACGGTTTATCCCGGTGCGACAGAGGAAGATTGCGTGCCAGTGCTTGAGCGCGTTTCCGGACTGAAATTCAATCAGGATTTTTTTGCCGGCTATAGCCCAGAACGAATCAATCCAGGTGATAAAGCCCATCGCGTGAGCACCATCAAAAAAGTGACTTCTGGTTCAACGCCTGAGGTGGCTCTATTAGTGGATGAGGTCTATCGACAAATTATTGTGGCGGGTACGCACCGGGCGTCAAGTATCCGAGTGGCCGAAGCGGCAAAAGTCATTGAAAATACTCAGCGCGACGTCAATATCGCGTTGATCAATGAATTGGCCTTGATCTTCAACAAGATGGGGATCGATACCGAGGCAGTGCTTGAAGCCGCAGGAACGAAGTGGAATTTTTTACCTTTCCGCCCGGGTCTGGTGGGTGGGCACTGCATTGGTGTCGATCCGTACTACCTGACACATAAAGCACAGTCGATTGGCTATCACCCCGAAATCATTCTGGCGGGGCGCAGGCTCAATGACTCGATGGGTTCTTACGTCGTGACGCAGTTGGTCAAGCGTATGACGCAGCGAGGCATACAAGTCAAAGATGCAAAAATTTTAGTGATGGGTCTGACGTTCAAAGAAAACTGTCCAGATCTGCGCAATACGCGTGTTGTTGATATCGTGCACGAATTGCAGGATTATCACGTTGCGGTTGATGTGTATGACCCCTGGGTCGAGGTTCAAGAAGCTCAGCACGAGTATTCCATTACTCCCATCACAACACTTCAGTCAGGAACCTATGACGCAGTGGTCATTGCTGTGGCGCATGGTCAGTTTGTCACCATGGGTGTGGATAAAATTCGCGCGCTCTGTAAACCAGACCATGTTGTATATGACTTGAAATATCTATTCCCGGCTGACCAGACAGACATGCGGCTCTGATTGCCTATCTTTAGAGAGCTCCGTATGACGAGTCGTTATGAGCAGGTAAAAAATGAACTATGCGCTCAACCACGCAAGTGGCTGGTGACGGGTTGCGCAGGATTCATTGGTTCGAACTTGATTGAAACCTTGCTGAGTTTGAATCAGACCGTTGTAGGTTTGGATAATTTCGCAACGGGCTATCAGCATAATCTTGATGAAGTTCGAGCCTCGGTCACTGCGGCCCAGTGGGCCCGATTTACTTTTATACAAGGTGATATTCGTCACCCAGAAACCTGTGCGCAGGCGGCCCAGAGCGTGGATTTTATTTTGCATCAGGCTGCGTTGGGCTCGGTGCCGCGTTCTATCGCTGACCCTGTCACCACCAACGATGTCAATATTTCCGGTTTCCTGAACATGCTTGTCGCAGCACGAGAGGCAAAGGTTTCTGCTTTTGTATTTGCCGCTTCGAGTTCGACCTATGGTGATCATCCGGCTTTACCCAAGGTCGAGGATCAAATCGGTAAACCCTTATCACCTTATGCTGTCACAAAATATGTCAACGAGTTATATGCTGATGTTTTCGCCAGAACCTATGGATTGAAGAGCGCGGGGTTGAGATATTTCAACGTTTTCGGTAAGCGTCAGGATCCCGATGGTGCCTACGCGGCCGTGATTCCGAAATGGATTGCCGCGATGATTCGTGGCGATGACGTCTTGATTAATGGTGATGGTGAAACAAGCCGAGATTTTTGTTTTGTAGAAAATGCGGTACAGGCCAATATTCTTGCAGCGATTGCTTCAGAACAAGGCTTGAACCAGATTTATAACGTCGCAGTCAATGCACGAACCAGTCTGAATACTTTGTTTGAATATTTGGCTGCAACGCTTGGCAAACACCAGATTCAGTACACCAAATCGCCTGTATACAGGGATTTCAGGGCCGGGGATGTACGCCACTCCCAGGCAGACATCAGTAAAGCGCAAAACTTGTTGGGTTATGCACCCACACATACTATTTTGCAGGGACTAGAGGTGGCGATGCCTTGGTATGTGGGATTTTTGAAATAGCCCTAACCGCTTGCCAATTCACGGACCCAGTGTGCGGTCGACGGATCATAGGGGCTGACGTCCGGATCGCTGCCTAGCGCGTCTAAGCGGCGTTCGATATCCCCAGCCAGTCGCTTGCCAAACTCCACGCCCCATTGATCAAAGGGGTTGATCCCCCAGATCACCGCCTCGACAAAAACTTTGTGCTCGTACAGTGCGAGCAATGCACCGAGTTGTCTGGCGTCCAGTCGAGGCAGCACAATCAGCGTCGAGGGTCTGCCACCTGGGTGAACACGATGCTTAGCAAGGAGTGCTGCGCGCTCGGGATCAGAGACTGTTTTTTTGACCTCGTTGAGCGCCTTCTCGAATGATTTGCCTTCAAGCAAGGCGGCACGTTGCGCCAGACAGTTCGCGACAAGCAGTCTGTGATGACGGGTATGACGGTGGTCAGGTTTCGCACACAAAATAAAATCTACTGGCGCACCCGTGCCGTCCTGATGCAACCACTGGAAAAAGGTATGTTGACTATCTGTTCCGGGCATTCCCCACACAACCGGGCTGCTAGGAACGTCTAGCGTTTCACCATTGCGCATCGTGGACTTTCCCAATGACTCCATCTCAAGTTGTTGCAGCCACGGGACCAGATTACGCAGACGCGCATCATAGGGACACAGTGCAAACGAGGCATAACCCAGCACGCTACAGTTGACCACGCCACTCAGCGCCATTTGCACGGGGGCATTTTGCTCGATCGGTGCATGCAGGAAGTGGTCGTCCATGGCTGCGGCACCCGCCAGCATTTCGTTCAGGACGTCCTGACCTAAACCCAAGGCGATGGGTAATCCAATTGATGACCAGATTGAGTAGCGACCGCCTACCCAATCCCAAAATTCAAAAATATTCTCGTCACTGATGCCGAACTCTTGCGCTGCCCGACGATTGGCGGTGACGGCAACAAAGCGGTCTAGCGGGTTTTCTACACCACCGGCGCGTAACCAATCTATTGCGCAGGCTGCATTGGCGAGTGACTCAATGGTTGTGAAAGATTTTGAGGAAACGATAATCAGTGTATCGAGTGGATCCAGGCCTTCGAGCGCCGCCGTGATTGCATGTGCGTCAACATTCGAAGCAAAACGTATTGTTCGGCGACCTGCGCCGCCCTGCAGTGAGTCGACTGCCAGGCGGGGGCCCCAGTCGCTGCCACCGATACCTAGGTGCACGACATTGCGATACAGGTTTTGTGAGTTGGCCTGTTCGATGAAATTTGCCAGACGAGCCTGCTCGGTGCGAATCGCCTCGGCGACACCCGAGGGAGGGTTTTCAGCTCTTAATGCCGTATGCCAGGCCGGACGGTTTTCAGTCCAGTTGGCTGGCCCGCCTTCAAACAAATCCTTGCGTGCCGCCTCAAAGCCTTGCTGCGCCAGCAGCGCTTGCGAAGCATGGGCGAGGGCAGGTGAGTTGCGTTGCGTACTCAGGTCTACATCCAGATCGGCTGCGCGCACAATCCGCAGTACGTCCAAGGACAAGGGACTTTCGAGGGCGGCTTTGGAAAACGCGATCCAGGCTGGACTGGTTGACAACGGGCTCATGGGTGTGTGGTGCTGCTTAGAAGGGGAGGGTGACGTGAGGTGCTAGCGCAAGCAACTGCTCACGGAAGGCTTGTTTGATGCGGCTAAGCGCTTCGGGGGTATCGCCCTCAAAACGCAACACTACAACCGGCGTGGTGTTGGACGCACGTGCAAGACCAAACCCGTCTGCATAGTCCGCGCGCAGCCCATCTATTTTGATTACTTCGATCGCGTCTTTAAACTGACCTTCTTTCTGGAGTCGTTCGATCAGTGCGTGTGGCTCGCCCTCTTTCATTTCAAGCTTAAGCTCAGGGGTGGACACGCCTTGTGGCAGCGCCTCAAGGACTGCAGAAGGATCAGCGCTGCGTGACAGGATTTCCAATAAGCGGGCGGCTGTGTAAAGTCCGTCATCAAAACCAAACCATCTTTCTTTGAAAAACACATGTCCGCTCATTTCACCCGCCAGCGGAGCTCCCGTTTCGGCTAGCTTGGCTTTGACTAATGAGTGTCCGGTCTGACACATCAGCGGATTGCCGCCAGCCTTGTGGATTTCAACCGCGACATGGCGGCTGCATTTCACATCATAAATAATGGTCTCGCCTGGGCAGCGCTCGAGGACATCGCGGGCATACAGGATCAGCTGACGGTCAGGCCAGATGATCTGACCTGATTTAGTCACCACGCCAAGTCGATCGCCATCCCCATCAAAGGCCAGTCCAATTTCGCAGTCTGTGGTTTTGACACAATGGATCAGGTCTTCCAGATTATGTGGCTCAGCCGGATCTGGGTGGTGATTAGGAAACGTACCATCGACTTCGCAAAATAATTCTGTGATTTCACAGCCCATGCCACGGAATAATTGGGGCGCTACCGCACCTGCGACGCCGTTGCCGCAATCGATTGCGATTTTCATGGGGCGTGCGAGTTTGATGTCACCGAGCACACGTGCCAGATAAGGCGTCAGAATATCTACGGTCTGTGCCGTGCCGGGCGTGGTGCTGCGTGCAGGTATGGCTGCAACCTCATCGCGTAGTTTGGCGATGGACTCGCCATGCAATGTGCCGCCGCCCATCATCATTTTGAAGCCGTTGTACTCTGGAGGATTGTGGCTGCCAGTGATTGCCACACCCGAGCCTGTCTTGAGCGTGTGAGCTGCAAAGTAGACCAGCGGGGTTGGAACCTGACCCACATCAATGGTATTGATCCCGCCATCGCGGATGCCTTGTTGGAGAGCTTCTGCGAGCGCTGGACTGCTCAGCCGGCCATCACGACCAACTACCAGGGCAGTCACACCCGACGCATGCGCGCGTGCCGCCAGTCCGCGACCAAGTTCCTGAGCGAATTCAGGGTTTAAAGCCGTAGGAACGATGCCACGAATGTCATAGGCTTTAAACGAAGAATAGGGAAATGGTTGTGAGGCAGACACGTTAAAACTCCGAAAAACAAGAATAATGTTTGAAACTAAAAGAGAGTTTCATTATCTCAGAAACACTTGCCAATAAGAAAATGAAGTCATCCTGACGACTTAACTTACAATTTAAGCATGATTAGCCAAGGTAACCAGTAACTTATATTGCGGGTATTTGCTCGGATGTCTGAAATGGTTGCCCGAATTGACCTGCATGAGGAACAAATGAGCGTTTTAAAAGAATTAGAAGCACTGTTGGGTGCGGGTCAAGTACTGACCGGTGAGGCGGCGAGTCCATTTCTGGTCGATTGGCGCCGTCGCTACCAAGGTCAGGCGCTCGCTGTGGTGCGCCCGGGGTCGACTGAGGAAGTCGCCGCTGTGGTACGTCTCTGTAATCTCCATGCCGTGCCGGTGGTGCCTCAAGGAGGCAATACTGGCATGTGTGGCGGCGCCACACCCGATGAGTCCGGCCGCGCGGTCGTGCTTTGCCTGACGCGTTTGAATAAAGTCCGCGCGATCGATACGGATAACGACACGATGACGGTCGAGGCGGGCTGCATCTTGCAGTCTTTGCAGGAAGTCGCGCGCGCCGCCGGACGATTGTTTCCCTTGAGCTTAGCCGCAGAGGGGAGTTGTACGATTGGCGGCAATCTGGCGACCAATGCAGGGGGCACGCAAGTTCTTCGCTACGGTAATACCCGCGAATTGGCTTTAGGTCTGGAAGTTGTGACCGCCGAGGGAGAGATCTGGCATGGTCTGCGCGGATTACGTAAAGACAATACCGGTTACGACCTGCGGGATTTATTCATTGGCAGTGAAGGCACGCTGGGAATTATTACCGCGGCTACGCTCAAACTCTATCCCTTGCCGGTTGCGCAGCGAACTGCCATGCTGGCACTCAACACGATGGAAGACGCCGTGACCGTGTTGTCGCGCGCACGTGCGGGATTTGGTGCGTCCTTGACCGGTTTTGAGGTAATGGCAGGTCCTGTGTTGCAAGCCGTGGTGCGCTTGTTTCCTCAGCAAAGACTGCCATTTGAGGGCGCTTCAGCCCAGTCACCGTGGTTCGCTTTGCTGGAGCTCTCAGATAGCGAAAGTGCCGAGCATGCTCAGGAGCGCTTTGAGTCAGTGCTGGGTGCTGCGATCGAAGATGGTTTGGTAACGGATGCTGCAATTGCTGAAAATATCGCACAAAGCAAAGCGATGTGGCATCTGCGAGAGAGTATTCCGCTGGCCGAAGCCGAGCTTGGCAAGAGTATCAAGCACGATGTGTCGATTCCGATTTCACTGATTGCAAAATTCGTACAGACCACCAATGCAGCGTTGCAAGTCAAATTTCCTGGCATCCAGAATATTGTTTTTGGTCACCTGGGCGATGGCAATCTGCATTACAACGTGGCGCGCGCACCGCATCAGACAGAACAAGACTTACTCGCGATGCAGTATGACGTCTATGGTTTAGTGCATGACAGTGTGCATGCCCATAGCGGCTCGATCAGTGCTGAACATGGCGTCGGACAGCTCAAGCGCGACGAGCTGACACGTTACAAAAGTCCCTTAGAGCTCAAGCTGATGAAACAGATTAAGGATGCGCTCGATCCCAAGGGATTGATGAACCCTGGAAAAGTTCTTCAAAGCTAAGGGATCTGCATGCGGCGTTTAACCTGGCGGTTCTGGTGGACGGCATTACTCCTGCTGACCCTCTCC
This sequence comes from Alcaligenaceae bacterium, assembly GCA_947380655.1. GTDB lineage: Bacteria > Pseudomonadota > Gammaproteobacteria > Burkholderiales > Burkholderiaceae_B > Zwartia. Next base: position 27,984 of record CANCRX010000013.1, read on the forward strand.
CGCTTGTGTCTGGTGGCATGGCAGTGGCCAAGGGTGACCGCGGTTGACGGGATATGGCCTGTCTTGTTCGGCGGCTTGCGCTTTGATCTCGTGATTCTGGGAATGATGATTGCCTTGCCCGCCGGACTCGCGCCCTGGTTCGGACATTTTTCCATCGCAGAAAAAATCACCGCCTGGTGGTTTCGCGTGTGCTGGTTTTTGCTGGTGTTGCTCGAGTTATCGACACCTCAATTCATTACTGAATACGACACACGACCTAACCGTTTGTATGTTGAGTATCTCAATCATCCGCGCGAGGTATTTGGCATGCTCTGGGAAGGGTATAAGCTGCTATTGCTCGCGGTCGCTATTGGTGTTGGCGTCAGTATTTGGCTGGGGCTTCGCCTGTTCAAATCTGGTCGTCCAGATCAGGCCCTGCGCTGGTATTGGCGACCGGTCATGGGATTGGCACTCGTCGCCTTTTGCGTGATGTCGATACGCGGGACGCTCGATCACCGCCCGATCAATACGTCGACGGTTGCCTTCAGTCATGATGCGATGGTCAATACGCTGCCCCTCAATAGTTTCTGGAATGTGGTGAATGCCGTCTACCTGATGCAAAACGAGGTGTCTTCATTCGATCTTTACGGCAAACTACCAATCGAAGAGATCACGCAAATCGTTCGAACGGCAGCAGGAATGCCAGCTAAGCTGCTCGATCCGCATTTGCCGACTTTGCATGCGCAAATGGCTAGCGTCAAACGTGACAAGCCTTTGAATCTCGTCATCATCTTGCAGGAAAGCCTTGGCGCGCAATATTCAAAACGACTCGGCGGTGCGGGGCTGACCCCGGAGCTTGATGCCTTGGGCAAAGAGGGGTGGTGGTTTGAGCGCGCCTACGCTACGGGCACACGCTCAGTGCGTGGTTTGGAGGCGATTAGTACAGGATTTTTGCCAACACCTGCACAGGCCGTGCTCGCACTGCCACGAGCGGAAACTGGTTTTTTTACGATTGCAGAATTACTCGGCCGACATGGGTATTACTCAAGATTTATCTACGGTGGTGAAGCGCATTTTGACAATATGCGTGGATTCTTTCTGGGTAATGGTTTCAATGAGGTGGTTGACTTGCCTAAGTTCAATGCACCAAAGTTCGTAGGCTCGTGGGGCGCTTCAGATGAGGATATGTTCAAGGAGCTTGACCGCGTACTAAGTACCGACACCAAGCGTGCGACCTTTACGATGGCGTTTTCTGTCTCGAATCACTCACCCTGGGAATATCCGGAGGGTCGGATTGTGCCTGAGGGTGAGCCCGCCTCGGTTGTCAATACCGTTCGGTACGCGGATTTTGCAATCGGTGAATTTTTTAAAAAGGCCCGTCAGTCTGCCTACTGGGACAACACAATTTTTCTTGTGGTTGCGGATCATGACGCGAGAGTTTCAGGAAATCTGGTTCCGGTTAAACACTTTCACATCCCTGCACTGATTCTTGGGCCGGGTGTGTCGCCGAAGTCCGATCCGCAGATCATGAGTCAGATTGACCTGGGGCCGACGCTGTTGTCCTTGATCGGCATTGATACCGTCCATCCGATGGTCGGACATGACTTAACGCAACACACGGCGAATCGCGCAATGATGCAATTTGGTGATAACTACGGTTATCTGAAAACAGATTCGATGGGGGGAGAAAAGCTGGTTGTACTTGAGCCGCATAAGCCGGCGAAAACCGCGTTGTATAAAAAGCCGGATAGTTTTGGCGATCCCGATACTTACACGCAAATTGAGCCCGATGCTGCATTGGCGCGCGAAGCGCTTGCCCATGTGTTGTGGCCCAGCTGGGCCTACAAGGAGCAACGCTACGCGTTGCCCCCTTTCAAGAAATAAACTGCTGAAGGCGCAGAACTTTGTTTACAGTACGGAGGGCAGAATACGCCCACTCGCCTCACCAAAACTCAGGCGCGGATAGCCTGCTTTCACGCATTCGCCAAGCAACGTAATTTCGTCGCCATCCTGTAGGTATTTGCGCTCTTCGCCCCAGGGTAGCTGCAGTGCTTGTTTGCCCCCAATACTGATTTCATTGAATGTGCCTGCTTGCTCTGGTGCGGGTCCCGACATGGTTCCTGTACCGAACAGATCACCTGGTTGCAGGTTGCAGCCATTCACCGTATGGTGCGTCACGAGTTGCGAGATGGCCCAGTATGCCTGATCCAGATTGGTGTCTGTCAGGGTGGCAGGCGCAGCGTGTTTCGCACGTGAAAGCTCGGTGGTGAGTTGAGCGGTCAGATGGATATCATAGAAGCCGGCTTCCTTGACCGTCTGACTCATTAAATATGGCAATGGTTGCGGGTCAGTTGCTGGTCTTGTGAAGGGGATGCGGAAGGGTTCGAGTGCTTCGCGCGTGACAATCCAGGGCGATATGGTGGTGGCAAAGCTTTTCGCCAGAAAGGGGCCAAGCGGCTGATACTCCCAATACTGAATATCGCGTGCGGACCAGTCGTTGAGCAGGCACAAACCAAAAATATGTTTATCCGCCTGCTCGATAGCAATGCGCGTACCTTGTGCATTACCCGTACCAACAAACACGCCCATCTCGAGCTCATAGTCCAGTCGCTGACATGGGCCGAAAGACGGGTCGCCCTCTGGGGTAGCCGGTTTTAACTGGCCGACTGGTCGCAGTACGTCATGGCCAGAAACGACAAGACTCGATGAGCGACCGTGATAGCCGATCGGCACCCATTTGTAATTGGGCAGTAGTGGTGCATCAGGACGCATTTGTTTGCCACCCGCTGTAGCGTGATGGATGGAAATATAAAAGTCTGTGTAATCGCCGACCTGAGCGGGCATCGAGTATTGGGCACTCGCTTGGGGGACGAGTAAGGGCTCGATCAGTGCTTGCATGGCTGAGCCTTCGCGCAGCGCGCGCGACAAGGCTAATCTTAGGGCTGACCAGTGTGCATCACCTAGTGCCATGAGTGCGTTCAGGCTGGTGCCAGTACATGCTGCAAGTGCCGTCTGTGCCAGTCCTTCGAAAGACTTGGTCGCGGCCAGTGCTGCCAGATCAATAATCTGGTCGCCGATCGCAACCCCGGGTCTGAAAGCCTGCGTGCTCTCTTTCTGACGAAATACTGCAAAGGGTAGATGCTGGATGGGAAAACCGATGGCATTGTTATTGGCTGCGGCAAGCCAGCTCTTAAGTGAAGGATCATGTGTTTCGTTGAGGCGTGACATGTTGTCTCTTTTTAGTGTGGAATGTGTTGTTTGGAATGAAAAGAATAAAAAATCAGACTTTTTGACAGTTGGGGCAAAAATAGGTGGCCCGCTGTCCCTGAACGATGCGCTTGATGGGCGTCGAGCAAATCCGACAGGGCTCACCCGCACGTTCATATACCGCTGCGTGAAGCGTGAAGTACGCACCTGGCTCGCCTGTTGCGTTGACGTAGTCGCGCAGCGTACTGCCGCCAGACTCAAGTGCATCGGTCAATGTTTCACGAATGGCCAGAGCAAGGCGCGCGCAGCGGGCCAGCGAGACGCGACAAGCTTTGGTTTTAGGGTGGATCCTGGCCCTGAATAAACTTTCTGAGGCATAGATGTTGCCCGCTCCCACTACGATATCTCCGGCGAGCAAGGCTTGTTTGATGGACATGCTTCGACCCGCGAGTCCGTCGTGCAGGTATTTGGCGTTAAAGGCCGGATCAAAGGGCTCGATGCCTAGTTTTTGTAATAAAGGGTGTTGCTCGACAGGTCCTGCTGAGCGGGGGTGCCATAAAACCGAACCAAAGCGTCGCGGGTCGTGCAGTCTGAGCGTTGCGTCTTTAAATAACCATTCAACATGATCGTGCTTGCGCAATAACTCGCCTTGCATGACGCTGCGAAGCGAACCAGACATGCCCAGATGAATCAGGATTGTTCCGGGGTCAAACTCCATCAAGATGTATTTCCCCCGTCGCAGACAAGCGCGTACAACCTGGCCTGCGACGAGATCTGAGAGCCCTGGCGGGATCGGCCAGCGCATGCGTGACTCGTGCACCACCATCCCTGTCAGGGTGTGGCCTGTTGCAACGGCGTCAATTCCTCGCCGAGTTGTTTCGACTTCTGGGAGTTCTGGCATGTGTGAGTGCTAACATCGTGTCACTAAGTTTGCAGATTGTGCCACCAACTAGGCGGGTCGCGTGAAGTCGTTGTCAAAAAACTCTTTTATTCCTTCTCTGGCCGCAGGCTGTGCCGCGGCTTGCGCACTCCTCTGGACGCCGCATGCGTTTTCACAAACGCCACCGTCAAAGGGCGTCTCTCAAAGCACTCCATTGCAAATCAAGCCTCGAGTCGCTGAGTCTGAGGAGATATGGTTGCGATCAGGGCAATTGCCAGACGTAACCTTGACCTCAAATATTTTGTTCCGGATTTTGGCGGCTGAAATTTCTGCCCAGCGAAGTGTCTTTATTCCTGCGGGTAAGACGATGCTGGATCTGGCCCGTGAAGTCGGCGATTACAGATTGGCGCGCAGAGGACTTGAGTTTTATCTTGCCGGTGGCAATCTTGCTGGTGCGCTCGATGCTGCGCGGGTCTGGTTGCGAATTTCCCCGGATGACGCTGAAGCTGTTTCAACAGAGATGGCATTATCAGCAGCCTCGGGGCAGACCAGTGGTTTAGCGCAGGCTTTGCGAAAACAAATCGATACGGCGACAGATAAAACAGCGGCAATCGGTCAGGCTGTGGCGGTATTAAGTCGTATGCCAGATCGTGCGGTTGCTTTTTCTATACTTGATCGCGCGATCAATGAAAGCAATGCGAAGAATTTGCCTGCTGCGCGTTTAGCGCTTGCCGATATGGCCCAGTTGGCGGGTGAGAATGAGCGTGCCTTATCTGAGGCGAAGGCTGCGTTGGTGGCGGCTCCCCGCTCAGAGGATGCTGCCATGCGGGTGTTTGAATACGGGTTGAAAGTTGATCCGGAGCAGGCACAAAAGGATGCGCGGCTGTTCATCGCCGCTCAGCCGCAGGCCAGGCGCCTGAGGCTGATGCTGACAAGCTACCTGACCGATCAGCGAAATTTTGACGCGGCAATGAAAGAGTTGACCGCCATGGCCAAGCGTGCACCCGAAGACTTTGATCTGATGTTTATGCAGGCGCAAGTCGCCTACCGCGCAAACCAGCTAGATCAGGCGCGTGGTTTGCTTGAGCAATTTGTGTCTGTGCAGTCCCAGCGCCAGCGCGCCAATGCCGAGGGAGCGACTGACGCCTCGGCTGCGCTGGCAGATGCTTATATGTTGCTTGCTCGTATCTTTGAAGATCAGGGACGCCTCGATGATGCGGTCGCGCAACTGAACAAAATTGAAGACCCAGCGACGCGTCATGGTGCTCGGTTGCGTCAGGCGTTGATCCGGGCGCGTCAGGGAAATATTGATCAGGCGTTGGCGATTATTGATGCCGCAGGACCTGAAACAGATGAAGAGGTTGTACTTGGCGTGACCGCTGCAGCGCAAATTTTGCGCGACGCGAATCGTATTGATGATGCGATTGCACGTCTGAAGGTTGCAGATCAGCAGCAGCCTGATACAGTCGAAATCAAATATGAACTCGCAATGCTCTACGAACGCAAGGGCCAGGTTAAGGATACAGAGCGTTTGCTGCGCGAAGTGATTGCGCTTGATTCGGGCCACGCTCATTCCTACAACGCCTTAGGTTATGCCCTGGCAGATCGCAACCAGAGATTGCCAGAAGCCTTAAAACTCATTACGCGTGCGCTGGAGATATCACCTCAGGATCCATTTATCATGGACAGCATGGGTTGGGTCAAGTACCGCATGGGCGATCGCACTGCAGCGATTGATTATTTATCCAAGGCCTATGCCAAGCGACCTGAAACAGATATTGCTGCGCATTTGGGAGAAGTGCTTTGGGTGCAGGGTCAGCGTGATGAGGCCTTGAAAATTTTCCGCGAGGGTGCAGCTAAAGAGCCGCAGAATCCGGTTTTGCTTGAGACGGTGCGCCGTCTTGGGGTCAAGTTGTGAGTGTTGTCACTTTTCGCCTGTGGAGCAGGCGTTTAGCTGGGGTGATGGCTTTGCTGTGGCTGGCAGGGTGCGCCTCGCCCGTGCCAGAGCAGAATCAAACAGGCCGTCCGGAGTTTTTGCGCTATGGGCGCTTTGCTCTCAAAGCAGAAGATTTCAACCGTAACCCTGAAGCAGTGCAGGGGGGCTTTACCTGGCGCGATACAGGCGTGCGATTTAGTCTGGATCTGACTGATCCGATGGGTTCGGTCATCGCCCGGGTCGTGGTCGAGCGCACAGGCGCGACCTTAACGCGAGCAAATGGCGAGGAGATCTACGCCAAAACGCCTGATGCCCTGATGCAACGGGTGCTGGGTCAGACGGTACCTGTCGATGCCTTACGTAATTGGTTACGAACCATGAAAACTCCTTTGCCAGGGATGAGCATGGTGATCAACGATGCAGAAGGTCGGATTCAGACCTTTGAGCAAAGTGGCTGGCGTGTGCAGCTTTCACGATTTGATGACCTCGGCCCTCAACTGCTTGTGCTGATGCGTCATGAAGGCACCAAAAGTATCGTGATCAGACTGGTTGTTGATAAGCCCTGATCATGTTGTATGACATCCCCGCGCCTGCCAAGCTCAATCTTTTTTTGCACGTAACTGGACGTCGTGCAGATGGCTATCATTTGCTGCAGACTGTTTTCAGGTTTATTGATTTAAATGATCGTCTCGATATCGATGTCAGGCCAGACAGTCTTATCTGCCGCGAAACAGACCTGTCAGGAGTGCCGCACGATGAAGATCTGGTGGTGCGTGCGGCGCGAGCCTTGCAGCGGCATACTGGCTGCACATTAGGCGCACAGATCAACGTTAGAAAATCAATTCCCTCAGGTGGCGGTCTCGGTGGCGGGTCAAGCGATGCCGCCTCCGTGCTGATTGCGCTGAATCGTCTCTGGAAAACCGGTCTGAGTCGAACCGCCCTGATGCAAATCGGACTTGAGCTTGGGGCGGATGTGCCGGTCTTTGTTTTTGGCCAAAATGCTTTTGCCCAAGGGATTGGTGAGAATTTGCAGGCGATTGATCTGCCTAAACGCGCTTACATTGTGATTCAACCTGCTCAACAGGTACCGACTTTAGGTGTTTTCCAGGATCCCGATTTGACAAGAAACACCGATCCGGTCAAAATAATGGACTTTTCTGGAATGATGTCTGGCACGGCAAGACTGTTTGATCGGCAGCATAATGATTTACAGGCTGTGGTGCTCAAACGTTATCCTGTTGTCAGGCAAGCGTTTGACTGGTGTGGTTCTGCCGGCTTGGATGTGCGAATGACCGGGTCAGGTGCGTGTTTGTTTGCGGAGTTTTCGCAAATGAGCGATGCAGACTTGGCTCACCAGAAAATGCTCGTTAAAATGCACGCTGATTCAGAATTATTGAATTTAAATGTATCGCGAGTCGATGTACCGCATGAAGGTGTCTCTCGGTTTATCCAGTCTGTTTCAGTCTGTGATGGATTACAGGAACATCCCCTGCGAAATTGGATTGAAAGCTAGTTGGGGAGTCGCCAAGCTGGTTAAGGCACCGGATTTTGATTCCGGCATGCGAAGGTTCGAATCCTTCCTCCCCAGCCCTAACGCCTCAAGCTGTTGAACTAACCGCAGCAACTTTAAATTTACTTTAAGTCAAAATTTAAATGTATATGCCCGGTTCCCTGGTTCAGCAGCTTTTTTGTTCCACATCTTTTTACTGTCTGTGATTGCCCCCACCATGGCCAACGATAGTTTTATGATCTTTACCGGTACAGCCAATACAAGGCTGGCCGTCGATGTGGTCAACCATCTCGATATGTCTCTTGGGAAAATGTCCGTCGGGCGTTTCTCTGATGGCGAGGTCTCGGTTGAAATCAATGAAAACGTCCGCGGTAAAGACGTATTCGTTCTGCAGCCTACCTGTGTCCCAACCAATGACAACCTGATGGAAGTCATGGTGATGGTCGATGCGTTGCGTCGAGCCTCAGCGGGCCGCATCACTGCTGCCATCCCCTATTTCGGTTATGCCCGTCAGGATCGCCGTCCGCGTTCCGCACGTGTGGCGATTACCGCCAAGGTGGTGGCAAACATGCTGCAGGTGGCCGGTGTGAATCGCGTACTAACGATGGATTTGCATGCGGATCAGATTCAGGGATTTTTTGACATTCCTGTCGATAATATTTATGCAGGTCCGATCTTGCTGGGTGATATCTGGCGCCGCAATCTGACTAACCTGGTGGTGGTCTCGCCTGATATCGGTGGGGTGGTGCGAGCCCGCGCCCTGGCTAAACAGCTCGAGGCAGACCTGGCAATTATCGATAAGCGTCGGCCCCGTGCGAATGTCTCCGAGGTGATGAATATTATTGGTGATGTGGATGGCCGCACTTGCCTGATCATGGATGACATGGTTGATACAGCTGGTACGCTTTGCAAGGCAGCTCAGGCGCTGAAAGAGCGCGGTGCAGGTTCCGTATACGCCTATTGCACGCACGCCGTGCTGTCTGGTGGTGCGATTGAGCGAATTGAAACCTCCGAGCTTGATGAGCTGGTCGTGACAGACACAATCCCCCTTTCTGAGGCGGGTCGTGCCTCCACCAAAATCCGTCAGCTGTCGTGTGCACCGTTATTGGGTGAAACCATACTGCGTATTTCGAATGCAGAGTCGGTGAGCTCTTTGTTTGTTGATTAAGATTTTGAGCAGGTTGAACAGTTAATGTAAAGAATTTGAGGGTCGCTGGTCGCGGCGATTCTTCAAGCCCACGCGCTGGTGTCAGCGTGTGTTTTAACCGGACTTATCTAGTCCATTTTGGAGTATTTCCATGCAATTTAATGCAACCCCACGCAGCGTACAGGGAACGAGTGCGAGCCGCCGCCTGCGCCGTGCGAGCCTGATCCCCGCTATCGTTTACGGTGGTAAAGACAAGCCCGTCAATGTCGAGCTCGACCACAACGAAATTTATCACGCCCTGCGCAAAGAAGAATTTCACTCATCCATCCTCGAAATGCAACTCGAAGGCAAAAGCCATCAAGTTCTGTTGCGTTCCGTGCAATGGCACCCTTACAAGCAGATCGTGATGCACGTTGATTTCCAGCGCGTGGATGCCGATAAAATCCTGCACACTAAAGTGCCTTTGCACTTTATCAATGCAGACATTTCGCCTGCTGTGAAACTGAGTGCTGCGCTGATTTCGCATGTGTTCACAGAACTCGAGATTGCTTGCTTGCCAGTTAATTTGCCACAGTTCATCGAAGTCGATCTGTCCAAGCTGATTGGTGGTGAATCTATTCACCTGGCTGACATCAAATTGCCTAAAGGCGTGACCTACGTGGCACACCGTGGCGATGCAAACCCTGCTTTGGCAACTGCCATTGTTAAGGGTGGCGCTGCTGCTGACGAGGCTGCAACACCTGCAGCCTAATACGGCATCTTGACAGATCCTTTTTGTGATCTGTTGTGCTGAATTTCCGGCTGTTGTTTTAGGCCCCACTATGCTTTGCGCTGGTGGGGCTTTTGCTTTCTAATCGAGCTATGTCTACATCACCCATCAAACTGATTGTCGGCCTGGGAAATCCTGGTGCGGACTACGAGCGAACCCGCCATAACGCTGGCTTCTGGCTTGCCGATGAGCTGGCGAATGATTTTCGTTGTGCCTTCACGCTTGAAAAATCTTTTTCTGGCATGGTGGCCAAGGCGCGGGTGCAAACAGAGCAGGTATATCTTGCCAAACCTCAGACCTATATGAATCGCTCTGGTCAGTGTGTGGGTGCTTTGGCGCGGTTTTATAAACTGGCGCCGGAATCAGTCCTGGTGTTACACGATGAGTTAGACCTCATGCCTGGTCAGGTCAAAGTTAAGTTTGGTGGTGGGCATGCGGGACATAATGGTCTGAAAGATATTCAAGCCGCTTTAGGTGGCCCGAATTTCTGGCGACTCAGGATAGGTATTGGCCATCCTCGTACCCTGGGTTTGCAGCAAGAAGTCGCAGATTTCGTTCTGCATCAGCCCAGGCGCGATGAGCAGACTGAAATAGAGGCCACCATCACGCGTTGTCGTGCAGTCATGCCCTTGTTCATCGCAGGTGATTTTGCACGCGCGACCGCGCAGTTGCATCGCGATAATCCTGCATGAAAGCAATAAGCTTTCGCGCCGAATGTCGTGCTTGCTTGGATTTTATCTGTCAGCCTAGACTCGCCAGACAGTACGCGCAATTGTCCCGACCCACTCCAGCGCCAGGCTGGTTGGTCGATTGGTGGCCTGCCATATCCTGGCGCAGGGTACTCGCTTGGGCTGGGCTGTTATGGTTGATCAATATATTTGCTCTGGGTCCGATTGTCCTGACTGTATTTGAAATGAGTGGTGCAACCCACCGTATCAACATTAACAATCTGCCATGGTTTCAGGCCATTATCTGGGCTCCTGTTCTTGAGGAGCTTTTATTTCGGTTTGGACTTCGACGACCCTTTCAGGCGCTATGGTTGACGCCTGTCATGGTCGTTGTACTGCTCAATGGGATGGTGTGGTGGTCGAGTTGTTTATTTGCAGCGAGCGCTGCGTTGAGTCTGTATTGGTGCGCGCGCTCGACCGGACCGCGTGCATGGGCATTAAAATGGTTAAAACGCTATCGTTTAATTTTTCCGTATGTGTTCCATGCGGTCGCATTGGCTTTTGCGGCGGTACATATTAAAAATTTCGTCTACACAGATCTTGCCTGGTGGATGATGGCAGTATTGGTCACACCGCAATGGGTCACCGGTCTGGTGCTCGGCTGGATGCGCGTGCAGCGGGGGGTTGGAACCTCTATCCTGCTGCACGGTCTATTTAACGCGGGTCCACTTTGTGTCGCCTGGGTGGCCTTGCAGTATGCAGATTAAAAAAATTTAATCTGCTTTCAATCCGATGTCTTTTGTCACCTGAGCAAACCGATCGATATCTGAATTCATAATGATCTGAAATGCAGCGGGACCATCTTGTGCTGGGGTGTATCCCAGCGATGCGAGTTTGTCTTTGATATCTTGACGCGCCAGTACTTTAACTACGTCGTCATAGAGTTTTTTCTGAATGGCTACGGGTGTACCTGCTGGTGCGAGCAAACCATGCCATTGGTTTAACTGATAACCTGGATAGCCTTGTTCTGCAACAGTTGGAATGTTTGGCATCAGTGGTGAGCGCTCTGGAGAGGTGACGGCAAGCGCACGTACTTTTCCTGCCTGTATCTGTGCGCTCGCACTCGACGCAGTAATAATCGCCATTGGAACTTGACCGCCCAGAACGTCTTTCAGTGCTGGCCCACACCCTGTGTAGGGGATGTGTGTGATGTGCGTCTTGGCGCTGATATTCAACATTTCTCCAGCCAGATGCTGGGGAGTCCCGTTACCGCAGGATCCATAGGAAACTGAATTCTTTTCAGGTTTTGCTGCGTTGAGCATGTCAGATAAAGTTTGGTACGGTGAGTCGCTTGGCACAATCAGTACGGATGGGACAAACGCGACATTGATGATAGGAACAAAATCCTTTTTTGGATCGAACGGTAAGTTGCTGAACACACCGGGGTTTACTGCAAAAGAACTATTTACCATTAGTAACGAGTAGCCGTCGGGCGCACGCCCCGCAACATATCGAGCGCCTAAGTTTCCACTGGCCCCCGGACGATTTTCAACAATTGCGGAATGTCCGGTGCTGTCTTGCAAGTGATTGCCAATCAGTCGCGCCAACACATCCGTCCCACCTCCGGGAGGAAAGGTGACGGTAATGTTGATGGGTTTGCTTGGGAATTGCTCTGCCTTTTCTTGTGCGCAAGCATGGGAAATGGCACCGAGTCCACATGTCAGTACTGCAATAGCTTGTATCACTTTGAAGGCAAGAGCGTGGCGCATAATCAATGATTCCTGTGTGTGTCTTTCGCTTAAAAGATATTAGAAAAATATCAATAGGCGTTTTCCCAATTGGAACAACAATCTATTTTTACAGCAGATTGCAGAAAAAATGGAATTAATTTAATATACAAAAAAATGTAGTGTTTGCTACATTAATATTCTTCAGTATCAGAAATCATGCAGTTCAAACAGTCAAAGGGGTCGTTTTATGTATGATATTTTTCAAACAGACCGATTGATCGATCTGTGGTTGACCGAAGACATTGGTTGTTGCGATTTGACTGCGCAACTCATGATTGATGAAGATGCTGTCGGTACATTCCACATGAACGCGCGTGAGCCGATGATCATCGCTGGCATACAAGTCGCAGCTCGAATTTTGACGCGCTATGACGCGAGACTGCAGGTTACGTGCCTGGTAAAAGACAGTGAAAAAGTCGAAAAGGGTAAGCGAATCCTCACCGTGTCTGGGCCTGCGCGCAGTATCTTGACTGCAGAGCGCCCCGCCTTAAACATCCTGCAATTGCTATGCGGGATTGCGACCGAAACAGCGCGTTACAAGCAAGCACTTGAGGGCACACAAACCCGTCTGATTGATACAAGAAAAACAACGCCGGGTCTGCGGATGCTGGAAAAACATGCGGTGACTTGTGGTGGTGGTTTAAATCATCGCCTGGGTCTGGATAATGGCGTGATGTTGAAAGACAATCACATCGCCATTGCCGGCAGCATCGTAAAAGCGGTCGAGCGGGCACGTAAAAATCTACCTGTGCTGACGAAAATCGAAGTCGAGTGTGATCGGTTAGATCAGGTGACCGAGGCGCTTGAAGCCGGGGTCGATGTGATTATGCTCGACAATATGTCGATTGCGGACATGACAACGGCCGTCAAAATGATTGATGGTCGCGCAAAGGTTGAGGCCTCTGGCGGTATCAGGATTGATACGATTCGCGAGATCGCACTGACTGGCGTGGACTACATTTCAACTAGTAAGATCACGCAGGCTGCACCCATCGTCGATATTGGACTAGATGAATGATGCGCAACGCCTTGCCGGGTTGCTTTTTCTTTATTGTCGGCCCGAGTGGGGCTGGCAAAGATAGTTTGATTGATGGTGCACGGGCGCTGTTGCCTGCAGAAAATTTCATTTACGCGCGACGTGTCATCACGCGACCCGCGGGCGCGCCTGGTGAGGATCACGAGGCATGTACAACCGAGCAGTTTCTGGCCAGGCAGGCTAATCAAGAGTTTTTGATCACCTGGCAAGCACACGGTTTACATTACGGCCTGTCCGCACGGCTCAAGGACGAGCTTGCTTCGGGTCGACATGTGATTGCAAATGGATCGCGTGCAATGGTTGCGCAACTTGCGCAACAAATTCCTTCCCTGATTGTCGTTGAGGTCACTGCACCTGCAGAGGTGCTTCTGAATCGACTGGTTGCAAGGGGGCGCGAGAATCCCGATGACGTTGCAAAGCGACTCGCAAGAACAACGCAAGAATTTCCCGCTCAGGTAGAGGTTATTCGTGTCACGAATGACCTAACACTTGAAGTGGGGGTTAAGCGCTTTGTGGCAGCACTATTGACGCGAGTCAATCTTGCACCGTCAGCGTTGGCCACGATGTATAAAAAAATTGCGGGTTCTGTACCGACCGACTCAGAGTATCAGGAGTTGATCAAAGCCATTGTCAATCACGAGCATACAGAGTCAGATCTGCATGCTTTTCTGATTGCTTGCACACAAGATTTAAAGTTAGAAGAAATTATTTCGATTGCCAAAGCACGTTCGCAAACCATGCCGCGCATTAGTTGGCCAAGCGCGATGGTGGTCGATAAGCATTCAATGGGCGGTATTCCAGGCAGCCGAGTGACGATGGTGGTGATTCCTATTGTCGCCGCACATGGCTTACTGATTCCAAAGACGTCTTCCAGAGCAATCACTTCTGCGGCGGGTACCGCAGATGCCATGGAAGTCCTTGCAAAAGTCGATCTCACGCCTGCTGAACTCAGGGCCTGTGTGCTAGAAACAAATGCCTGTATCGCATGGAACGGCAAACTGAATCATTCGATACTGGATGAGGTGATGAATGCCCTGACAAGACCGTTAGGGTTAGACACGAGAGCGTGGTCTGTCGCATCAATTCTGTCTAAAAAATATACGGCAGGTTCAACACATGTAGTGATTGATATCCCTTACACGTCTTCAGGTAAGGTGAAATCAAAAGAAGACGCGGTGAGTCTGGCTCAGCTCTTTGAAAGAGTGGGACAGGAGCTTGGAATGGTGGTCAAAGCCTTTGCTACGGATGGCGACTCACCTATTGGCCGAGGTATTGGCCCGGCCCTGGAGGTGAGGGATGTATTACAAGTCCTCGATCACTCCCCTGAGGCGCCAGGTGATCTGTTAGAAAAGTCACTTTTTTACGCCAGTCAGATTCTGGCTTTGGATGAAAGCGTGGGCTCTGTTCAGGCGGGACGAAAAAGAGCACTTGAGTTGCTCGCCAATGGGGCGGCACGACAAGCGCTCGACAGGATTATAGACAAGCAGGGTCGCCAGACTGCGTGCGATTTTTCAAACGTTAAGCGTGAGGCAATCCAGGCTACAGCTGCTGGCACGATTAGGCGAATAGATGGTTTTGTAATCTCTGGAATCGCACGGACAGCGGGAGCACCCACCGATCGCATCGCAGGCGTTGATTTATTGAAATCAGCGGGTGAGCAGGTCGAAGCAGGCGAAATTTTGTATCTCGTACAAGCAAGTGACCCTGCACAGCTGACTCGCGCTGTGCAGGCAGCCAGACAAGACAGCGGCTACAGAATTAGTTAATCACGTGCGGGATTTCAGTGGCCGGAGGCGTATTGCGACTGCGGCCACAACGCACAATCCCATCAATGATGACCATACCAATGCCGGGTATGTCACCCAGACTCAAACTTTCAAGCAGGTCCCGCCCAGCAGTGTGTTGGGCACGATCCATGATGACGAAATCCGCACTGCGTCCGGGCTCGATCAGACCACAGTTCAGACTACGCATTTTTGCCGTATTACCGGTCGCAAAACACATCACAAGCTCAGGTGCAATATTGCCCAGGCTCGAGAGCAAGGCAATCATGCGCAACATGCCTAAGGGCTGCACGCCAGAACCTGCAGGACCATCTGTTCCGAGTATCACGCGGTGAGGGCATTTGAGTGCGATTGCGGCTTGTGCGGCTGCGATAGCAATTTTCTCATTACCGTTGTGAACAATCTCGATCCCGCGTGAGGATTTTTCGCACAGCTCGCAGACGTGTTGTTCGGAAAGCGAGGTGTGGCCGCCATTGATATGGCCGATGATATCTGCGTCGGCTTCGAGGACAACATCCTTGTCGATCAGTCCCGAGCCCGGAATGGAGGGGCCTCCCGTATGAATAGTGCTCTGGATTCCGTATTTACGCGCCCATGCGACCATGCGTTGCGCTTCTTCGCCCGCCTTGACAGAGCCCAGCCCTACTTCACCCAGGAGTGTGACGCCAGCCTCAGCCAGGTCTTTAAAGTCTTGTTCAACCATACCTTTTTCAATCACGGGTGCGCCCGCCAGAACCTTTACACCACCAGGACGAAAATTATCAAAAGCTCTCTGCGCGGTGATTGCCAGCGCTTTGAGACCAACAATGTCTTTTGGCCTGCCGGGCAGATGCACTTCTCCAGCAGAGATCATTGTTGTGACGCCGCCGTTCATGGTGGATTCAATCCAGCCCAGCTGGTTTTGTCTGGGGGTCCAGTCGCCAAAGACGGGGTGAACATGGCTATCAATCAATCCTGGCGCGACACAAGTCTTGCGCGCATCGATGACTGTTTTCGCATGACTGATATCGCAGTCTTTTTCTTTTCCAACGGCGGTAATGATGCCATCGACCGAGACGATGGTGTCCGCATCAAGGATAGGCCGGTCAATATCGCCAGACAAAAGCAAGCCAATATTTTTAATCACGACTTTGCCGGCGCTCTCTGAACTTTGTACTTCAGCCATTTAACCTGCTCCCTGAGAAATTGTTTTTAGTTTGCAATCAATAATGTGCGTAATACTGAGTGGGTAACAAAATCTTCCCATTCAGAAAAGATAGTGGGTGATTCAAGGTTTTCGCCCAGAAAGGCGGTCAGCGTAAAACGATTTGATTGATAAAAATATCCCAGTGAGGCGATCATCAAATAGATATCACGTGAGCGTAGGTTGGAGCGAAACAACCCCTTTTGTGTACCTATTTGCAGGGTCTTTTCTATGACACCAATCGCCGCGATGGAGAATTCTTTTGCGGTGTTAGATTGTGAAATGTGCTGTCCGCGGAGCAGATTTTCGCTGTTGAGGATCGCAATGAATTCAGGGTGATCACGGTAGTAGTGCAAGATAAACCTGATAATCATGCGCATCGACGCCACGGGATCGTTCAGGTCGAGCTCTAATGCGGCTTCCGCTTCATTAAATCTACGGTAAATCTCCTCGAGTGCGGCGACAAACAGTCCGTCCTTATTACCAAAGTAGTAATAGATCATCCTGTCATGGGATTTGGCCGCCCGTGAAATCTTATCCAGGCTACCGCCGCTCAGACCGTATTTTGAAAAAACTTTTATCGCCGCCCGCAGGATCGTGTCACGCGTGGTTTTTGCTGCGCGTTCGCGTGCGCCGGTCTTGCGTGGAGTTTTGGTTACCGTCTGTTTTTTAACAGTCATCTTTGAAATTATGAGAGAGTGGTCACGCCGGTCTGGGGCTATTGTTCCATAAATGCACGCATGAGAACAAAGTTTCTGGCTGTAAGCTTTCAGGCTTGGTGCGCCGGGATCTGCTCAATCGTTGCAAGGCAAGGGGATATAGTTTAAATTTGAGAAAAAATATGTAGTAAGTGCAACATTTTGTGTTTAGTGAATGCTACATTAAAAAAATATAAAAAACGATGCTCCACGCAATCTTTTTGATTAATAGTCGACCTGGAATATGACGGAACACACAAAAACGGATGGGCTCCCGGACATGGATGTGCAAACGCCGGCTACAGCTCCAGATCGCGCCGCTCTCAGGAATGCGAAAGTCAGCGAACTAAAAATTGCCTGCAATGCCTGTCCAGTGTTGTGCCAGATCAGCGAGGGACGAACGGGTGCCTGTGATCGCTATGCCAACCATGCAGGGATATTGGTACGTGTGGACCCCGTGGTGTTCATACAAAAGGGGCACGCACCTGCTGCGTCGGAACCCATTAACTTTGTGTCGGCTGATTCGAGTCTGAAGGCGGAGCATTCACTTGCTCCAATGAGTCCGTTACTCGATCAGGATGTGTTTGTGACAGGCGTTGGCGCCTCAACGACTTACCCTGACTATAAGCCTGCTCCATTCATTGTTGCCTCAAAAGTATCTGGTGTTGATTTGGTCACAGTCGTGACGGAGGGAATTTTCAGTTATTGCAGCCTCAAGGTCAAAATTGATACTGACAGGTATCTGGGGCCTGAGCAGTCGAATGTCCGGGTAAAAGGTGAGGTGGTGGGTCATGTCACCACTGCCGAGTATGGTTCTCAGATGCTTTCATTGGGTGGTGTGCATCATTTGACCGGCGGCAGTAAAAAAGAAGGTCGCGTGACGATGGAAACCATGCTTGCGTTAGGTAATAAAGGCTCGGTAGAACTCTCTATCGACGGTGGTGCGCAACTGGTTGTTCAAGCAGGTCAGGCACCGATTGTCAACGGCGTAACTGAGCGACGTATGCGTGTGGGCTGTGGCTCGGCAACAATCGGAATTTTTGCTTTGCAGTTTTCAGAGTTAGCCGATGAGGTGGTGGTGGTGGACGACCACATCACGGGGGTACTGACCGAACATCAGGCTGGCAAGTGCCTGGATATGCGTGCATCTGGCATCGTGATGCGAGGGCGCAGATCTACACCAGGCAGATATTTTCAGGTAGCGAATCCCGGTACGGGCTGGGGCGGCACGGATCTTGCTGAGCCTTTAGCCATCATAGAGGGATGGGACGAAAAAGTGGCTTGGCCAGGATTGCGTTTATTAATGACCTCGACAACAGGTGAGCATGCGAGCTGGTACGTACTGGACGACCAACTGCGTCCGGTTGAAACGGAAATCCCTGCGCAGGTTCAGGAGGTCGTTGATCGAATTGGTGAAAACTGTGAGCCTTCCATGACCAGTGTCTTGTTTCTGGCTGGAGCGGGGGGGAGTCTCAGGGCTGGTGTGACTGAAAACCCTGTGTTGTTGACTCAGGCGATCAAAAAATCACTGGTGAATGTGACATGTGGTGGTGCGCCGGCTTATGTATGGCCGGGCGGGGGAATCACGGTGATGGTCGATGTGATGCGGATGCCGGATAACAGCTTTGGCACGGTCCCAACGCCGGCGATCGTGGCCCCCATCGAGTTCAGTATGAAGCTCTCAGACTATCAGCGCTTAGGCGGGCACATGGACTATGTTCGTACGCTTGAGCAGTCTGTTGTCCAGGGTGCTTGGCACCACGACGGTGCTCCCCAGGCACTCAAGTGGATCGGGCCCGTTGAGTCGAGTCCCTGGCCTCTCGGTCAGCCACCCATGTTGGGCTAAACGATGCAGCAACCGATCTCCGCTGTGTTGCAGGATGGACGCCGTCACTTTCAGCATGGGCCGATCGATATCATCGCTTATGCTGAGGGTGAGTACGCCGCGGTGGAACATGCGCATGCCGCGGCCTGGAAAAGATTCCAAAGTGTCTTAAATGAATTGACCAGCGAGCTGACTTCGTTACGTCAACCCGTTGGAGAAGATTGTCCTGTTCAAGGACCGATTGCGAAAACAATGTGGCACGCCTGCCATGATTGCACCGACGACTTCATTACCCCGATGGCAGCTGTAGCGGGTGCCGTGGCACAAGCGCTGATCGAGGATTACAGGTTACCGGGCATCAGTCGGGCATGGATCAATAATGGTGGTGATATCGCCGTTCATATGACGCCGGGCCATAGCCTGAAAATCGGTCTGTTTGCAGACTTGTCGAGACTCAGTGAAAGCATGGTTCAAGCAGGCATTCAAGTGGATGGGGTGTTTGAGATTACCCAGGACTCCGGGGTTCGCGGTGTAGCGACAAGCGGTTGGCGCGGTCGCAGTCATTCATTAGGACTCGCAGATAGTGTGACGGTGCTAGCGAGTACCGCTGCCAGAGCTGATGCTGCGGCGACTGTGATTGCCAACGAGGTCAATGTCGAGGATCCGCGCATCGTACGACTTCCTGCAAGTGCTCTAAAAGACAACGCCGATCTGGGCGAAATACTGGTCACGGTTGATGTGCCCGTATTGAGTGATGACAAGATTCATATTGCTTTGCAACATGGATTGGTGCGGGCAATGGAATTAAAAAATAAAGGACTGATTATTTCAGCGGTGATAACCTGCCAGGGTTGGGTCACGAGTACCGACATGCCCACTTGTTCTAGGATTGCAAATACATGAAAGCGAACATACGAAAAATAATTGTTCAGGTTGAAGAAGTGCATACTGAAATGGGACGTTCGATCACCCCGCCGACGCGTCGTGCCATGGCGATTGCTGTGATTCAAAATCCCTTTGCGGGTCAGTATGTTGAGGACTTAACCGAACTGATGGATGTCGGCGAAGAGTTGGGTAAGTTACTAGGAGAGCGTTGTGTAGCAGCGCTTGGAATTACACCTGAGCAGGCTGAAAGTTATGGCAAGGCCGCAATCGTAGGTGAGGCGGGTGAACTCGAACACGCTGCGGCGATCTTGCATCCTAAACTTGGTGCGCCCCTGCGCGTAGCGGTTTCGCATGGTGCTGCCTTGGTCCCCTCGAGCAAAAAACGTGGTGCGCCAGGCGCAGCCATCGATGTACCGCTTGGCCATAAAGATGCGGCCTTTGTGCGTAGTCATTTTGATGCGATCGAAGCACGCGTCACTGATGCGCCCTTTGCAAACGAAATAGTAGTCGCTGTTGCAGTAACGGATAGTGGACGACCCTTACCTCGAATCGGTGGGCTGCAAGCACACGAAATCGAAGGTAAAGATGGTTTGCGTTAAATAGTAGAAATTCAATACTAAGCCCCTTTTTTAGAGGACTACATCATGAATCATCGTACTGTCTGCCGGATCATTGGCCAAACATTGATCGCCGGCGTGCTTGCATCAAGTGCTCTGCTCGCTTGTGCCGAGGGTGTGATCAAAATCGGCGAGATTAATAGTTATAAAGCGCAACCCGCTTTTACCGAATCCTATAAAAAGGGCATGGAGCTGGCGGTCGACCAAATCAACGCTGCGGGTGGACTGAACGGTAAAAAAGTTGAGCTCATCACGCGTGATGACAATGCCAGCCCAGGTGACGCCGTGAGGGTGGCGGAGGAGTTAGTGTCGCGCGACAAGGTTGATGTGTTGACGGGTTCATTTCTTTCGCATATTGGTTTGGCCTTAACAGATTTTGCGAAGCAGAAAAAAATATTTTTTCTGGCTAGTGAGCCTTTAACCGATAAGATTGTGTGGCAAAACGGTAATCGCTATACGTTCCGGTTACGCCCTTCGACCTATATGCAAGTTGCGATGCTGGTGCCTGAAGCCGCTGCGATGAAAAGAAAACGCTGGGCGGTTGTCTTTCCCAATTATGAGTACGGTCAATCTGCGGCAGCAACCTTCAAAGAGCTCCTCAAGCAAGCCCAACCCGATGTTGAATTTGTCGCTGAGCAAGCACCGCCTCTCGGAAAAGTTGATGCGGGTAGTGTTGTGCAGGCCTTAGCCGATGCTAAACCTGATGCTATTTTTAATGTCTTGTTCGGTGCGGATTTGTCTCGCTTTGTTCGGGAAGGCAACACGCGTGGCTTATTTAAAGATCGCGATGTGGTGAGCTTGCTGACCGGAGAGCCGGAGTATCTGGATCCTCTCAAGGATGAAGCGCCGAATGGCTGGCTGGTAACGGGTTATCCATGGTACGGAATCACGACACCTGAGCATCAGGCCTTTTTGAAAGCCTACCAGGATAAATTCAAAGACTACCCAAGACTCGGTTCGATCGTAGGGTATTCGTCGATTATTTCTTTAGCGGCCGGTATCAAAAAAGCGCAAAGCACAGATACGGATAAGTTAATCGCCGCCTTTGAGGGTCTGAGTGTCGCGACACCTTTTGGTCCGATTGTTTATCGTGCAGAGGATCATCAGTCGACGATGGGTGGTTATGTGGGCCGCACTAAAAACGATAACGGTAAAGGCGTCATGGTTGACTATCGTTACGTCGATGGAGCTGTCGTATTACCCGCAGCCGATATTGTCAAAAAATTACGCCCTGCCGATTGATCCGGATGGTATGAATATCTGATGGACTTTTCGGGTTTCGTTGTTCAGCTACTCAACGGTTTAGCGAGTGCGTCTTCACTTTTTCTGGTGGCGGCAGGCCTGTCGCTGATTTTTGGCGTCACCAGAATTGTGAATTTTGCCCATGGTTCTTTTTTCATGGTGGGCATTTATATTGCCTATTCTTTAGTCAGCACCTTGTCATCGACGATTGGTTTCTGGCCAGCCTTGGTTTTGTCGCCGTTTATCGTGGGGTTGCTTGGCGCTGTGATCGAAATATTACTGATGCGACGCATTTATCGTGCCCCAGAATTATTTCAATTGCTCGCAACCTTCGCACTTGTGCTTGTCATTAAAGATGCGGTGTTGTGGTTCTGGGGTGCGGAAGAACTTCTTGGTCCTCGTGCGCCAGGGCTAAAGGGTTCTGTAGAAATTCTCAGCCGACAATTTCCTTCTTATGATTTGTTTTTAATCGTTGTGGGCCCCGTATTGTTATGCGCGTTATGGTTGTTATTAACCCGAACACGCTGGGGAACACTGATCCGTGCGGCGACGCAAGATCGTGAAATGGTGGCCGCTCTTGGCGTCAGTCAGGCGTGGTTATTTACGGCAGTGTTTGCATTGGGCGCATTGTTGGCCGGCTTAGGTGGTGCGTTGCAGTTACCTAGAGAACCCGCGAATCTTGAGATGGATTTGAATACGATCGGTGCCGCTTTTGTGGTGGTCGTGGTCGGTGGTATGGGTTCAATCCCGGGGGCCTATGTTGCAGCGCTGCTGATCGCAGAAATGAAAGCTATCTGTATCTGGCTGGGCGTTGTGGATTTGTTTGGTATCCAGATTTCCTTTTCAAAACTCACGCTGGTCGTCGAATTTCTCGTGATGGCGGTTGTACTGATCTTTCGGCCCTGGGGGCTGATGGGGCGTGCCCAACCTCCTTCACGTCATGCTGCAGAAATCGAAGCACCCTTGCGGCGAGGTTCGCGCGGTGCGCATGTAGCCGCCTGGGGCTTGGTGGCGCTGCTGGCAGTGGCCCCTTTTTTGACTGCGCAATCCCCTTACCTGGTGGTGCTGGGGGTGGACTTGCTGATCGCTGCCCTGTTTGCTGTGAGTCTACATTTCATAATGGGTCCTGCTGGCATGCATTCCTTTGGGCATGCGGCCTATTTTGGACTGGGCGCCTATGCTGCAGCCTTATTGGTGCGTGCAGCAGGTTTGCCGATGGAGGTCTCCCTGTTTATTGCACCACTGATCGCAGCATTAGGTGCTGTGGTGTTTGGCTGGTTTTGCGTACGTTTGTCAGGGGTTTACCTGGCGATGTTAACGCTTGCTTTCGCACAAATTACGTGGGCAGTTATTTTTCAGTGGGACGCCTTAACCGGTGGCAGTAACGGTCTGACTGGTGTCTGGCCTGCGGTATGGCTGGCTGATAAAAAGAACTATTTTCTGTTGACGCTCGGATTGGTGGTCCTCAGTATTTGGGTGCTTAGGCGTATTCTGTTTTCACCCTTCGGTTTTGCCATGCGGGCGAGCCGTGATTCAGCCTTGCGTGCTGACGCAATCGGGATCCATGTACCGCGTGTGCAGTGGCTAGCGTTCATACTTGCTGGAGGATTTGCGGGATTGGCTGGGGCGATATTCACCTTTTCAAAGGGTAGTATTTCGCCTGATGCAGTGAGTGTTGGCAGGTCTGTAGATGGCCTGGTGATGGTGTTGCTTGGTGGGATTCAAACGTTATCGGGACCGATCGTGGGTTCGGTCTTGTTTACGTGGCTACATGATGCCGTCGCTCGAAATACCGAATATTGGCGAGCGATGCTGGGCGGCATCATTCTTCTGCTTGTATTGCTATTTCCTCAAGGGGTTGCGGGCTACGCGAAGCTGATCGCTGAGCGACTGACAGCTAAAAAAAATGTTTCAGGTTCAGACGTTGTTGGTGCACAGTCTGGAGCCAAATCATGAGCCTGTTGAAAGTGGTGGGATTAGGCAAATCGTTTGGTGGTGTCAAAGCCGTCGATGGAATCGATTTCGATTTGCAGGCCGGTGAGTTGCTCGCACTGATTGGTCCGAATGGAGCGGGTAAGTCCACGACCTTTAATATGATCAATGGCCAGATCCGTGCCGATCGCGGTTCAGTCAGTCTTGATGGGACTGAACTGGTTGGTCTTCCTCCTCGCCAGATCTGGCGGCAGGGCGTGGGACGAACGTTTCAGATTGCTGAAACATTTTCCTCTCTGACCGTCGTTGAAAATATACAGATGGCCTTACTGTCGCATCAGAAAAAAATATTTACATTCTGGTCGCCTGCTAACAAGTATGGACGTGAGCAGGCGATGCGACTACTTGACCAGGTGGGTATGGTGGAGCAGGCGGACAGGCCTTGTACCGCGCTTGCATACAGTGATATCAAACGCGTGGAGTTAGCAATCGCACTGGCTAATGATCCACGTTTGTTGTTGATGGATGAGCCAACCGCCGGTATGGCGCCCAAAGAAAGAAATGACTTGATGGCACTGACAAAAAAGCTCGTGCTCGAACGTAATATCGCCGTATTGTTTACCGAGCACAGCATGGATGTCGTGTTTGCGTATGCGGATCGGATGATCGTCTTGGCGCGCGGCAGGTTAATCGCGCAAGGGCAGCCTGAAGAAATTCGTCATCATCCCAAAGTACAGGAAGTATATTTTGGTTCAGGTAAGACTTTTAGGTTAGACAGCGCTGCGGAGCAGGCCCATGCAGGTTGAGTACACGACGGCTAATCAAGAGCAGTTATTGCTGCATGTCTCCGGCCTGTGCGCCTGGTATGGCGCTGCACAAGTGTTGTATAACGTGGGCTTGCAGGTTAAACGAGGTGAGGTTGTGGCCTTGATGGGGCGCAATGGCGCTGGAAAATCCACCACCATGAAATCGATCATGGGTCTGATGGAGAAAAGGCGGGGGGCGCTGAATTTTATGGGCGCAGATATTTCAAATCGTCCCACGCATCAGATCGCCTCTCTAGGCTTAGGCTTCGTACCTGAGGATCGCAGAATTTTTACCGATCTGACTGTGATGGAAAATTTAGAGGTGGGCAGACAGCCTGCTCGCGCATGGCCAGATGGCACAGCAGCACCGGTATGGACGAGTGATAAATTATTTAAATTGTTCCCTAACTTAGGTGAAATGCCTCAGCGCCGCGGTGGCAGAATGAGCGGTGGAGAGCAGCAGATGCTCACGGTCGCAAGGACGCTGATGGGAAATCCTTATCTTGTCTTGCTGGATGAGCCTTCGGAGGGAGTCGCACCTGTCATTGTGGAACAAATGGCCAATATGATCATTGCACTCAAACAGCAGGGCGTCAGTATTTTGCTTTCAGAACAAAATCTGCATTTTGCTGAGTTGGTTTGCGATCGTGCGTATGTGCTCGAAAAAGGTCAGATCCAATTTGCCGGCAGCATGGCAGAGCTCGAGGCGAATGAAGAAGTTCGTCGTGCATACCTGAGTGTCTGACTATGCGTGATTCTGAGATCTCCCCCAAAGCTGTGAGTTTGCGTGTCAATGGTGTCTCCCATGAGGTTTTAGTCGACCCTGACACATCCTTGATGACGGTTTTGCGTAATGACCTGAGCTTGAATGGCCCGAAATATGGTTGTGGATTAGGACAGTGCGGGGCCTGTACGGTGTTGGTCGATGGTGTGGCGGCCAGATCCTGCGTGATCCCTGTCGGCAAGATGCAGCAGCGAGAGATTGTCACACTGGAAGGCTTGACGACAGACGCTGTGTTGCATCCCGTGCAGCAGGCCTTCATTGATGCACAGGCTGCGCAATGTGGCTACTGTTTGAATGGAATGATTATGATGACCGTGTCATTTCTTCAAGATCACCCTGTGCCGACAGAGCAAGAGATCCGTGATGCGCTGTCTGGAAATCTTTGTCGTTGCGGCACGCACATTGAAATTATCGAAGCTGTCAAAAAAGCATCCAAGCTGCTCGCTTTGAATGCGCAAAGCGAGCGCTGAGCGATGATAGCAACGTCACACTCACTTAGAACACGAAAGGACTTTTTAGAGTCATCGGGAGTCTTGCTGGTTGTGCGTGAGCCGCTCCCCGCTCCCGCTCCTGTGAAAGGACAGCCGGCAATGGTTGCGGCCAATCCGGCTGAGGGTGTTGAGGTATTGCTGTCGGTTTGGGAGGATGGTCGCGTCATCGCGTTAAATGGCCACGTTGATCTGGGCACCGGTATTCGCACCGCGTTAGGTCAAATCGTTGCAGAAGAACTTGATGTGGAAATCACCCGCGTGGACGTGGTGCTGGGTGATACGGGTCTGGCTCCGAATCAGGGTCCGACGATTGCGAGTACTTCCATCCAGTTACACAGCGAACCCCTTAGGCGCGCTGCGGCGCAGGCGCGAGCGCATTTGCTGAGGCTCGCTGCTCAGCACTTCAATACAAAAGATATAGAACAGTTAACCGTCCGTGCAGGTGTGATTTCTTTACGTGAGGGGTTATCAGACCTTTCAGTATCTTATGCACAGTTAATTGCGCAGCAGCATATAAGATTGACTCTTGATCTGGCGGCACAGGTCAAGTCTTCCAAGCATTACACCGTAGTCGGGCAGTCCTTGCCGCGTGTGGATATTCCTGGCAAAGCCACAGGTGAACTCACCTTTGTTCACGATATGCGCATGCCAGGGATGTTGCATGGTCGTGTGATCCGTCCACCCTACGCGGGCGTTGATCACGGTGAGTTTGTCGGTAATCTTTTAGAGTCTGTGGATGAGGCCTCTATTGCTCATATCCCCGGGATTCGTGCGGTAGTGGTGATTCGTGATTTTATTGGTGTGGTAGCCGAGCGTGAAGAGCAGGCCGAGCGCGCTGCCGCTGCCTTGAGCGTTCAATGGAAATCCTGGCCAGGCTTGCCTGATGTCACAAATTTAGAAAATGCGCTGCGTAATAATCCAGCGACACCAAGACGTCTGGTCGAAGAAGGCGATGTCGATCAGGCACTGGGCGATGCCGACCAGCACATGGCCCGCACCTACATCTGGCCCTACCAGATGCATGCCTCGATGGGTCCCTCCTGTGCGGTGGCGGATTGGCACGGTGATCGTGTGACGGCCGAACATCCTTATCGTTTGACCGTCTGGGCGGGGACACAAAACCCCCATGTCCTGCGTGCAGATCTCGCCCGCCTCTCAGGCCTGGCAGACTATGAAATTGAAATTGTTCGCATGGAGGCTGCCGGGTGTTATGGGCGTAATGGCGCCGATGATGTCGCCGCCGATGCCTTGCTGTTGTCGCGTGCAGTGGGTGCCCCAGTTCGGGTACAACTTACACGCGAACAGGAAAATTTATGGGAGCCCAAAGGTGCTGCGCAATTAATGGATGTGCGGGGCGGTCTGACGCCTGACGGTTCGATCGCAGCTTACGATTTTTCGACGTCGTATCCTTCGAACGGTGCGCCCACTCTAGCCCTATTGCTCACCAGAACGATTGAGCCTCAAGCGGTGACCTATGAGATGGGTGATCGAACTGCCCGTCCGCCTTACAGCATCGACAATTTGCGTGTCACCGTCAATGACATGCCTGCGATCTTGCGCGCCTCATGGTTGCGTGGTGTCTCTGCACTCCCCAACTCCTTTGCACATGAATCTTATATCGATGAGCTGGCAACGGCCGCAGGGGTGGATCCACTCGAATTCAGACTGCGTTATCTTGACGATCCGCGTGCCAGAGAGTTGTTGCAGGCGACTGCATCTAAAGCCAGTTGGCAGACACACTCCGCTCCACAACAGCAACAGGCCGAGGGAGACATCCTGAGTGGACAGGGTCTGGCCTATGCGCGTTATATCCATAGCAAGTGGCCAGGCTTTGGTGCCGCCTGGTCGGCCTGGGTCGCGGATGTCGATGTGAATCGCAAGACAGGCGAAGTGCATGTTAAGCGCGTAGTGGTCGGACACGATGCAGGCATGACGATCAATCCTAAAGGGGTCGAGCATCAAGTGCATGGCAATGTGGTGCAGACAACCAGTCGCGCCTTGCATGAATCTGTCCGTACGGATGCGAATACGCATGCGATCCAATCGCGTGACTTTGGCAGCTACCCGATCTTGTCTTTCCGCGACGTGCCTGTAATAGAAGTCATGCAGATGCCTAGACCCAATGAGCCTGCGCTCGGGGCAGGGGAGTCTGCGTCTGTGCCGGGGACCGCTGCGATTGCGAATGCGATTTTTGATGCGACGGGTGTGCGTTTCAGGCAGCCCCCCTTTACCGCAGAGATTATTCGAGCCGCGTTAAATCCTTTGACCGATGACAGTGCTCACGCAAGTCCGCCTCAGGCGGTGACTATCGCGGCTGCTCAACTGCCCCCCGATGCTGCCTGGCCTCGTCGACGCAATGTCTGGGTGAGGGCCGGTCTGGTGGCGATGGGGGTGTTGACGGCCGGCGCTGCGTTGCTCGGTTGGCGCGCGGTGATCGCACCGGTTGCGCGTCCCGCTCTCGCAACCTATTCTGACGACACCATTGCGCGGGGCAAGGTGCTGGCAGATTTGGGTAATTGTGTGTCCTGCCATACGACTCAGGGCGGTAAACCTTTCGCAGGTGGTCTGGCGATGGAGACTCCTTTTGGAGCCGTTTATGGATCTAATCTGACCCCTGAACCTCAAACCGGTATTGGTAATTGGTCACTCGCTGCGTTCGAGCGCGCGATGCGCCAGGGTATATCCAGAGACGGTCAGCACCTATATCCTGCTTTTCCGTATACCTCGTTTGCCCGAATGACCGACGATGACATCACCGCACTCTATGCCTATCTGATGGCACAGGAGCCTGTGAAAAATGTGGTTCAGGAAACACAACTTTCTTTCCCCTTTAATCTGCGTCCCTTAATGGCCCTTTGGAACGCCGCGTTTCTCAATCCACAGCCCTTAGTCACCGAGCCGTCGCAGCGTTCTGCGCAATGGTTACGTGGCGAGTATCTGGTCAATGGCCCCGGGCACTGCACCGCCTGCCATACACCCCGTAATGCGCTTGGTGCGGAACAAGTCGGAAAGTCTTTCTTGTCTGGCGCAATGGTGAAAGATTGGGAGGCACCGGCACTGACTGCACTGTCCAAGGCTCCCGTACCCTGGACGGAGGACGACTTTTTTAGCTATTTGCAGTCTGGATTTAGTCCAAACCACGGCAGTGCTTCAGGTCCCATGTCGACTGTTGTGCAGCAATTGAGCACGGTGCCACAGGAAGATTTACGGGCCATTTCACATTATCTGGGTTCCTATCAGTCAGCGACTCATGATCCAAAGGCAGCCCCAGCACTTGCGACGGCGGTGGTCGCACAGGCTTCGCAGAGTGCACCTGCCTTGACGGGGACTGCTCAGCGAATGTTCACCATGGCTTGCGGTGCCTGTCACCACGATGGGCAGGGCCCCAAACTTCTTGGGGTGAATGTACCGTTGGCGCTGAATACTAATTTGCACAGTGCTCGGCCAGATAATGTGATTCGGGTGATTCTGGAGGGTGTCCGCGACCCTGCCTCAAAAGATATCGGCTTTATGCCTGCTTTTGGTGAGTATCTCCAGACGCAAGAAATTGCTGAGCTTGTTCGTTATATGCGCGCCAGATACGCCCCTGATCAGCCAGCCTGGGGCAATCTTGAGGGACAGATTGACGCCTTACGCAAGGCTGCTGCTCAGCCTTAATACACCTGCGGCACCCCCAGTCCCAGGGAATGACCGGCCATAACGGTTAAAATCATGAGTTAACTTAAGTCGAAATCAAATTCGTCATCTTTTTTCAGTCATTTACTTAAAAAATATTCGGGATTCTCATGGCTCTGCAATGCGGCATCGTTGGTTTACCCAACGTCGGTAAATCAACCTTATTTAATGCGCTGACCAAAGCTGGTATCGCAGCAGAAAACTATCCGTTTTGTACGATTGAGCCAAACGTTGGCATCGTCGAGGTCCCTGATCCACGTCTGGATGCCTTGGCCGCGATCGTCAAACCAGAGCGCATTCAGCATGCGACGGTTGAGTTTGTGGATATCGCGGGTCTGGTTGCCGGTGCCAGCAAAGGCGAGGGCCTGGGTAACCAGTTCCTCTCGCATATCCGTGAAACCAATGCCATCGTCAACGTTGTGCGTTGCTTTGAAGACGATAACGTGATCCACGTAGCTGGCCGCGTTGATCCGATCGCTGATATTGAGGTGATTGAGACTGAGCTTGCCTTGGCAGACATGCAGACAGCAGAAAAAGCACTGAACCGCTATCAAAAGACTGCGCGTTCTGGTGATAAGGATGCCCAGAAAGTCGTCGCTGTCCTGGAGCAATGTATCAAGCAACTCAACGAAGCGCAGCCTATCCGCGCGCTCGGTCTGTCAGCGGAGGACATGGCGTTGATCCAGCCCTTGTGCTTCATTACTGCTAAGCCTGCGATGTACGTGGG
>CANCRX010000014.1 GCA_947380655.1 Alcaligenaceae bacterium
CTTGTTCATCGGCTCGCAGCTTCGCTCCACGCTTCCTTCCCACATTCAGTCACCTTCATGCAGTTGCGCTTCGCTTCGTTCGCTGTGATCAACTTACGGCGGGACTTGCACCCGCAAGAGTGCGCCCATGCTGGGCGCACAAAGCAAAACCGTGAGGTTTATGCCTCACGGTTCGCTTAGATAGTCGTTGTTAGAGAGGTACGTGAATCAGTTACGCGCTGACAATACTCCACGCAAACGCGCCGCGGACTCACGCAACATCGTTTCCGTACTGTCCCAATCCACACAGCCGTCCGTCACCGAGCAGCCATAAGTCATTTTGCTTAAATCCGCCTGAATCGACTGATTGCCCGCCACTAGATTGGATTCGATCATGACGCCCACGATCGACTGATTACCCGCAACGATCTGACTGACTACATCAGACATCACCAAGGGTTGTAACTCTGGTTTTTTGTAACTATTTGCGTGAGAGCAGTCGACAACGATATTGGGAATCAGTTTCGCTTTTTTCATCGCGGCCTCCGCGAGCGAAATCGAAACCGTATCGTAATTGGGTCTACCGTCACCGCCTCTGAGCACCAGATGCCCATAGGGATTACCAGTTGTGTGGACAATGCTGACCTGACCATCACCGTTGATGCCTAGAAAACGATGTGGTCTGGCTGCTGACAGGATGGCATTAATGGCAATGGAGACATCACCATTCGTTCCATTTTTGAAACCAACCGGGGTCGACAAGCCCGAGGACATTTCGCGATGCGTCTGGGATTCGGTCGTTCGCGCACCAATCGCGTTCCAGGCAATCAGATCACCCAGATACTGGGGTGAAATCGGATCGAGTGCCTCAGTCCCGGCAGGTAAACCTAATTCATTGACTTCAATTAGAAATTTACGTGCGAGCGTCATGCCCTCATCGATCCGGAAAGAGTCGTCCATGTGCGGATCATTGATATAACCTTTCCAGCCAACCGTCGTGCGTGGTTTTTCAAAATACACGCGCATGACGATCATCAGCACATCGGAGACTTCGTCCGCGAGCACTTTGAGTCGACGTGCGTAATCTAACCCAGCTACAGGATCGTGAATCGAACAGGGTCCAACTACTACAAAACGGCGCTTATCCTCTCCGGTCAGGATTTTGTTCAACGCGTTGCGCCCCTGCTCAACGGTTATCGCCGCAGCGTGTGTCAAAGGGATTTGAACCTGAATTTCGTCAGGCGTAGGCATAGAGTGAAAGGCAGCAATATGCAGATTATCAATCGAAGGATGCGCAACAGAATTTGTCATGATTAATTTCGTGTCAGAGGGGCTGAATGGCTAATTTCTTTGTATTTTAGCCGCCTGGCGAAAAGTCAGGCATGGCCGAGCGATACAACACCGTAAACTTTAAAGAATGCGAGATCTAATACACTTACAACATGGCTACCGACAGAAGAATTGCTCATCTGGATATGGATGCATTTTTTGCATCGGTCGAGCTATTAAGCTATCCAGAGTTGAAAGGTAAAGCCGTTGTGGTGGGTGGCAGAAACGCTTCTGTCACAACCTCTGACGCAGATGGACAACATCAGTTCCCTACCCTGAGCCAATATACCGGACGAGGCGTGGTGACGACCTCCACCTATGAGGCACGTGCATTAGGTGTTTTTTCCGGGATGGGTCTGATGAAATCTGCAGCACTCGCCCCCGACGCGATTCTTTTACCCGCAAATTTCGAAGCCTACCGCCATTATTCCCGACTGTTTAAAGCTGCCGTAGCTTCTGTCGCGCCGCATATCGAGGATCGCGGTATTGATGAAATATATATAGACTTAACTGAGATCCAAGAAAAGACCGAGCCGCTAGCCAGACGGATTAAAACCGCTGTATTTGAAGCGACTGGACTAAGTTGTTCGATTGGAATTTCACCTAACAAACTACTTTCTAAAATCTGTTCAGACCTGGAAAAACCCGATGGCCTGACGATTCTGCAAACGGACCACATACAACACCGCATCTGGCCGCTCGCTGCAAAAAAAATCAATGGTATCGGACCAAAAGCAAATGAAAAGCTTGCCGCACTGAATATCCATACAATCGCGGATCTGGCGGCAGCCCCCATCGACATGTTGATCAGCCATTTTGGTCGCAGTACTGGAGTGTGGCTCAATCAAGTCGCACAGGGCATTGACGACCGACCCGTTGTCACCTCCTCGGAACCAAAATCAATCAGTAGGGAAACAACCTTTGAGCGCGACCTGCATGTCAAACACGATCGGGCAATGCTGAGCGAAGTGTTGACTAATTTATGCATACGCCTATCCGATGACCTGCAAAGAAAAGGATATGCCAGCCGTACTATCGGCATCAAACTCAAATTTGCAGATTTTCAAGTTATCACACGCGACATCACCCTGCCCTCCGATATCAGTCAAGCAACCCATATTAGAAAAGCGGCTGGAGAATGCCTCAGGCGCGTACCACTCTTACAACGGATTCGCCTGATTGGCGTGCGGGCCGGAAGTCTGTCGCCTATCAGTGAAGAACCGGTTGCGCTGAGGTATGAGCAGGTCAACCTTCCGTTTTAATGAGTATTGACAGGGCTCTTAAGGATAAACAACCAGTTTGACAATCTTCACTGATAAGAATTCAGCCTATTCAACCAAAACGTTATAAGCAAAGAAAAAATGATTCTTTGACCCGTGCGGCCCAAGGACCTAGTCTTGAGCGTTCAAGAATCTCGCCAGGTCCCTCATGTATCAGCCAAACACCTTCGACACTGCACGCCTGAAAGAGCGTGCATCGCAACTTGCCGGTCAAATCCAGCGTAATAAAGAGGGCCTGCTCAGCGATGACAACCTGAAACCTTTACGACTGCAAAACGGCTTATATATTCAGCGTCACGCTCCGATGCTGCGTATTGCTATCGCCTACGGCATGCTCAATAGCCAACAATTAAGGGCGTTAGGTGAGGTCGCGAGAAAATATGACCGTGGCTACGGGCATCTCACGACCCGTCAGAATATGCAGTTGAACTGGATCTCCCTAGAAGACACACCCAAGGCTTTAGCCGATCTGGCTGAAGTGGGCTTGCATGGCATTCAATCCAGTGGCAACTGTCTACGAAACATCACTAGTGATGCGCTGGCCGGTATTGCACCAGATGAAATCCTTGACCCCCGTCCCTATGCCGAATTGTTGCGTCAGTGGAGCACGTTTCACCCTGAATTATGCTTTCTGCCTAGAAAATTCAAGGTTGCACTGACAGGAACCCCTGAAGATCGCGCGCTGGTTGAAATACACGATATGGCTTTCGAAGTCGTTGAGGCGCACCCGGAGGCTGTTTTCCGAGTCCGAGTCGGCGGTGGACTGGGGCGCACGCCGATCCTGGGTCCGATTATTAAGGACAGGCTCAGCTGGAAAGACTTACTGACCTACACCCACGCAGTGATGCGTGTGTTTAACGAACTGGGGCGTCGCGACAATCTCACCAAGGCGCGGATCAAAATTCTGGTGCGTGCGGTAGGTGCTGAAAAGTTTAGTGCGATGGTCGAAGACGAATGGTCTCGCCTGCGAGACGGCATTCATCAACTGAACCAGACTGAGCTAGATCGTGTCAAACAATCCTTTGTTGAGCCTGACTGGACGCTTGGCCAACATCTGCCTAATCTGCATGAACAGTTTGAAGGTGAAGCGCGCAAGGGTTTCAACCATTGGCTCAAACGCAACCGCTTGGCGCATCGTCAAGCAGGCTACGCTGCCGTGTTGGTCCCGCTCAAAGACACCAAACGGGCACCGGGCGATGCAACGAGTGACGAAATGGATGCCATTGCTTCGATTGCAGACACCTTCAGCCAAGGTTACATACGCGTCAGCCATACTCAAGATTTTGTATTACCCGCGGTCGTTGAAAGCGATCTCCCTGAGCTTTATCTAGCACTCAAAGCACTGAATTTGCACCATGCAGTCGGTGGATTGCTCGGCGCAATGGTTGCATGCCCTGGCGGTGATTTCTGCGCGCTCGCCAATGCGCGCTCGATTCCCGTCGCCGAAGACATCGCGAGTCGCTACACTTCGCTCGATGCACAGGAAAATGTTGGGCCGCTTGATTTGCGGATCTCCGGTTGCATGAATAGCTGCGGACATCATCATGTCGGTCATATTGGCATTTTGGGTGTAGATAAAGACGGTGCAGCCTTCTATCAATTACTGCTCGGCGGGCACTCTGGTCATGGGGCGCCTGCTGCGCTTGGCACCATTATTGGACGAGCCTTTGCTGAAGACGAAATTGGCGATGCCGTGGAAGAAGTCATTGACACCTATCTGGAACAACGTCTGGAGGGCGAATCCTTCCGTGAAGCGGTTGGTCGTTTAGGCAAGCAGGTTTTCGCAACAGCCGCAGATACCATCCGCAAACCTGTCACCCGCGACGAGGCAGACACTGAGGATAAAGCGCTTGGAGCTTTGGTATGAAAGTCTGGCTGATCGGTGCCGGCCCAGGCGACCCTGAGCTCATGACACGAAAAGCATGGCGACTGTTGAGCCAGGCAGATGTCGTGATGCATGATGCGCTGATGGATGTCGAAGGAATGAAAGAGGCGGCTCCCGAAGCGAAATGGGTAGAAGTCGGCAAACGCAATGGTCAGGCCTCTGTCGAGCAGGCCTTTATTTGTCGAGCGCTAGTTGGTTTTGCCAAACAAGGCTTGCGGGTTGTGCGCTTGAAAGGCGGCGACCCAACCATATTTGGGCGGGTCACAGAAGAAATTGAAATATGCCGTGCTAACAATATTGAGATTGAAATTATTCCCGGCGTCACCGCTGCCTGTGCGGCAGCGGCAGATTTGCAGACCAGTCTAACGTTGCGAGGCGTCTCTCGAAGCGTTGTATTCGCCACGCCTCGCGTGGGTCGCAGAGAGTCGACTCAAAATCAAGAATGGCTTGGTGCATGCCTTGCTGCTGAAACAGCCGTGCTCTACATGGCTGGCGCTCAGGCAGCAGAGATTTGCGCGACACTAATCAAGGCGGGTCGGTCTGGCGTTACGCCAATCTGTATCGTCGAGTCCGCCAGTCGCTCGACCGGCATTCGGATGAAATCAACACTTGCAGACATTGCAAGAGATGGTCTGCCAACGCTTACCGGACCCGTTAGCTTGCTCATTGGTCAGGCGCTCGGACTCGCGCAGCTCGATGACCAGTCCGCTCGCGCGCCTCTTGCATCAGCGGTTTCGCCTGACACCACTATTGATCCCCAAAAAGCCTGCGATCTCGCATTCGGCTGATCGGTTTATAGGAATATAGAAATGAACGCCTCTACCCCAACCGAACAGTTTGTAGCTGATTCGATTTTTATTTTCGACTTGTCTGGAAAACGTGTTGTTGATTGCAAGCAACCGACACAAATTATCGAACCAGCCAAATTAATTTCTAGCGATAACGGTCAAACCATCACTGAAAAAATCCAGCAGATCAAAGCGACTACGAATGTTCAAGACGTGCTTGGCATCAAGTTTGATAAATTTGCGGATGGTCGCTCTTATTCGATCGCAGCGCGCCTGAGAGAGGCAGGCTACACAGGAGCATTGCATGCTTTAGGGGATATCAATCAGGAGTTAGTGTTTATGTTAAAGCGCGTGGGCTTTACACATTTTCATCTGCCCGATCCTGGCGCATCAGAACTGTCACCACAGATTCTCGAACCCTTTGCAGGGCATTACCAGGCCGCTCAGGACGGCTCACAAGCACACTGGCATTAAACTTTGCTGTGTAATGAGTTAAGAGTTAATTATTTGACGCTGGCGATAGTCACGACATTCGCCAGCCCCGCTGCAGCAGCCGTGTCAGCAATCAGCGTCACAGCATAAATCATGCAACCGATCACAAGCGCACGATAAAGTTGCTGTACGTATTTTTTAGTTTGCATCATGAGCCTCGTCTTTTCAGGGCAGCGCGCTTCGTTATGTTTAATCACAAGAAACTGCACCATGAATAGCATCGTATCGGCTAGTCATTAGAAACTGAACTATCTATTTCTTATTTCTTTATTGCTTATTTGCTTATATAACAATCGAACAGTGCTAGCGCTCACGATCTGCGCCAAAGCTCGATGCCCTGATTTGCAAACCGCGCTCCATCAGTCAGCCTTAGGTACTGGCTCCACTGGACTCAATTTCTAATTTCATTTGCAGTTTGACCGCATGCACATGCTCTTTCATCAGCTGCTCTGCGCGCGCGCCATCGCGCAAAACAATCGCATCGAGCAGTCGATAGTGATCATCGTGACTACGTCTGACCCAGGAAAAATCGTGCCAGAGGACATTGCGTTCGGAGGAAATCGGCGTATTTCTGCACCTCAGCAACATTTCAACCAACATGCTGTCGTCTGCAGTATTCAGAATGATTTGGTGAATCTGCACATTGATTTCAGCAAAAGGCTCACGATCCGAGGCCCTTAATACGCCCTGAGACATGATGGAATCCCCACGGATCAGCGCGTCACGAAAAATAGCTTGGTTAGCTTCGGACATGCCTTTTTCGGCCGCCAGTCTGGCTGCCAGCCCCTCGAGCACGCCTCGCAAATCAAAAATAGCAATCAGCCGATCTAGATTGAGCGCGCGGACGCAATAACCGCGATTCGGCTGATATTCAAGCAGCCCCTCTGAGGCGAGGCTGTGTAAGGCTGCACGCAATGGTGTGCGAGATACCCCTAAACGCTGGGATAAGACTACCTCCAGCAGCTTAACTCCGGGAGCTAACTGGCCAGTCATAATTTCCGTGCGCAAAATATCGGTCACCGACAGCGCAAGCGTCACTGCATCAGGAGAGGTTTTCAAGATCATTATCAGCCAAGTAGGAGCAAATTAATGACTACAGAGCCTTATTGTATACAAAAATAGAAACAACATACAAAAATATACACAAAAAAGACCTAGAAATTAATTTTTGGATACATTTTTATTGACAAGGCGAAAGTCGTGTCCGTACACTCAGTGACCTAACCCTCCTCAATACTGATTGAGTTTTCTGACAAATTGAAGGTTTTAACCATGGCTGCAGATCAAACGACGACCTCACAACAGGACGTGGACAACGCGATTGAGCGCATCTCTGACAACCACTCCGCTCACTACGAGCCCTTCGGCTGGCATCACTGGCCCCAATCACCCTGGTTTTCCTATCAATTTCGCCGCGGACTAGGCGAAACGCAGGAAGGTGGCGGCGCAGTCAGTGAAGTATTTCAGGCAGCATCACGGATTGACCCAACCAGCGAGGAAAGCTGGCATATCGAATGGAAACGTATTGCTGATCGTAATTTTGAGCGCGCTAAAACAGAGGAACTTGCCGGGCATATTCGCACCGCAATGAATTGCTTCATGCGCGCGGCTGATTACTACCGGCAGGCAGAGTTTTTCCTGCTCCCTGAGGACCCGCGTCGCCTGGCAACGTTCACCAAAATGGAAGAGTCCAGCTACGGTTTTCTCAAGCATCTGAGTCCAGCTGGCGAAATCATCAATATCCCCTATGAAAATGGTGCAACCTTACCCGCCTACTTCGTGCGTGCCCCGTTTCCTATTGCTAAGCAACCGGTATTGATTTGCATGGGCGGTCTGGATTCCATTAAAGATGAAATGTGGTTCATGCAAGCCCACGGTTGCCTGCAACGCGGCATTTCAGTATTAATGATCGACGGGCCAGGTCAAGGCGGTGCGCTGCGTCGACAAGGGCTGGTTAACCGTCCAGACACAGAAGTGCCAATTGGTTATTGCATCGATTATCTTGAAACGCGCGACGATGTCGACACGTCAAAAATTGCCGTCTGCGGCTCCAGTCTGGGTGGCTACTACGCTGCGCGCGCAGGTTGCTACGAGCATCGACTGGCGGCCTGTATTTCTCATGGCGCCGTCTTCGCCATTACAGACATGTGGGGCAATGCTTCGGAAGACCACGGTTTATCCACTCACATTAAATGGGTGTTCGGTTGCGACAGTATGAAATCCTCGATGGAGAAAGCACGCGCCTTCACGCTCGACGGACATCTTGAAAACATGAAATGTCCTTACCTTGTCATGCATGGTGGACACGATGTACTGACGGTTTCTCAGGCACGTAAGGTCTATGACTACGGCATTTCCAAAGGTGTAGATTGCACCCTCAGATTGCTCGAGGCCGAAGAAACGGGTGCGGAACATTGCCAGCACGACAATCCAACGATTGGTCAGGAAATCCTGTCAGACTGGCTGGCCGATCAGTTTGGAATTGATCAGGCAAAACTGCTCAAACTTTCAAATCATCCTCTTATCTAACTTGTTTAAATAGCCTCACAGCGGTAAGGTTTTAAAATGAATTTTGGCGTTGATAACGTACGGGCGGCCATTGTCGCGATCGATTTGCACCGCGGTCATCTGGATATGAGCGTGGCGACTATGCCCGCCACTCAGGAAATCGCAGACCAAGTCGTTGCGGCGAACCGCAGCTTGTTTGACTGGGCACGCACCCAAGCAATTCCTGTGATTCATCTTGTGACGCAGTATCGCGATGCGGAAGAAATTCGGCTCAATGCGTTTTGGCGCACCCGCGCTGAAGACCCGAATAACCCGCGTAAAAACGTGTTGAAACATAACATCATCGGTATGCCTGGTGGTGAAATCATGCCAGGCCTGCTTGATACAACACGTGATTGGATTGTCGACACAAAAAAACGTTATAACTGTTTTGTCGCGACCGATCTCGAGTTATTGCTTAAATCGCACGGTATCAATACCCTGATCATTACCGGCGTCAATACCAACAGCTGTATCCTTTCAACCGTCACCGCTGCCTGCTCGATGGATTACGCCGTGATTGTGCCGAGTGATTGCGTCAATACAATGGATCAGCCTGCCTTGCACGACGCCGCCTTGCTATGTATACGAACAGCCTTTGGATTTGTCATGACCTCGACTGAAGTCATGGATTTACCTGAATTACAGGGAGAAAGCCTTTAATTCAGGCACGAATATTGCTTTGCATCTATGATCATTTTTAATCGCAATACTGTTCGATGCAACCATTCTCAAATGGTTCAGTCAAACTTGGTAACCAGGAGTCTTTAGCATGTCCCAAACACCAGGCGAACGCGCCACCTATTCCGCTATTGTTGACCGTCCTGCACTCAAACTACCCGACAACAACAAAATTATTGTCTGGACGATCGTTAACCTCGAGGTGTGGGATATCCACCGTCCGATGGCGCGTCAGGTTTTACCCGCTCCGACTGGCGTCGCGCTTCAGCCCGACGTACCAAACTGGGCTTGGCACGAATACGGGATGCGTGTCGGATTCTGGCGCTTTAAAAAACTCTACGACTCACTCGGCATCAAGCCAACTTTATCTATCAATGCTCGCGTAACAGTTGATTACCCACGTGTCGCGCAAGCCTGTCTGGATGCTGGTTGGGAGTTTATGGGCCATGCCTATGAACAAATGCCAATCCATAAGGTCGAAGACCAGAAAGGAATGATTGAAAAATCACTAGATACCCTCGAAAAATTTACTGGTAAACGCCCGGTTGGCTGGCTCGGACCCGGACTGACTCAGACGTTTGAAACCCCTGACTTATTGAAAGCTGCCGGTATTCAATACATCGGTGACTTTCCTTATGACGATGAACCGACCGAGATCCAGACAGCCAGCGGCCCTCTGGTGACCCTGCCCTATAGCGTCGAAAACAACGACATCCCGATGATGATTGTGCAGCACCATGAGGCAGCCTATTGGACTCAAAAGTGTATCGATACGTTTGATCGCTATTATCTCGAAGCGCAAGAGCGCCCAAAAATTATGGCAATCGCCTTGCATCCTTATATCAGCGGTCAGCCTTTCCGCATCAAATATCTGGAAAAAGTCTACGAACACATTAATAAGCACAGTGGTGTACTGCACTGGAACGGTGAACAGATCCTGGACTGGTATAAAAAGCAACCTAAAGGCTAATCGTCCATGTCATTCACGGTATTTCAAATATTCAACGGACTGACGTTCGCTGCCTTACTATTTTTGGTAGCGAGCGGCTTTACGTTGATTTTTGGGTTGATGCGTATTGTCAACCTCGCGCATGGCGCAATGTATTTGATGGGGGGCTACGTCGCCTATGCCGTCGCAACACAGTCTGGTAGCTTCGTACTCGGAGTGATAGCCGGCGCGGTTGCCACAGCACTCATGGGGTTGGTCGAACAATCCCTGCTTCGTTTTGCCAAAGGCGTTGAACTGCGTCAGGTGCTCATGACACTCGGTTTGGCGTTGATCATTGATGACGCAGCGCTGGTGATCTTTGGCGGTGATACATTCAGTATGCCAACGCCTGAGATACTCAAAGGTCCGCTCGAATTTTTCGGCATGACCTATCCACGCTACCGTCTTTTTGTCCTGCTCGTTGGTATCATTATTTTCATTCTGCTTTGGCTACTGATGAACCGCACCAAACTTGGTGCGCTCATTCGCGCGGGTGTGGACGATGCAGAAACTGTCGAAGCAATGGGCGTCAATATACGTAAGGTATTTATCATCACTTTCATGCTGGGTATGGCGCTTGCTGGTATTGCGGGGGCCTTAGGCGGGGCATTCCTTTCTCTCTATCCCAGTGCAGACTCTGAAATTCTTGTCTACAGCCTGGCGGTAGTGATTATTGGTGGCCGAGGCAGTCTAGTGGGTGCAGCAGTTGGCAGTCTGGCCGTGGCGATGCTCTCTACATTCGGACAAGTCTGGTTTCCTGAATTGTCGTATTTCGTTATTTTCGGGCCCATGGCATTGTTGCTGGCCTTCAGACCAACCGGCCTGTTTGGTCGCCCGAATTAATACAAGGCACATATATGATTTTTGCCTCTAAAACGACCTGGACTGTGATTGTCATCGCAGCCCTGTGCGCATTACCTGCAACCTTGAGTGGCTATCAAACCAGCCTCGCAACGCTGATTTTGATTTATGCGCTGCTCGCCATGTCGATTGACATCATGGCAGGCTATGCCGGTCGTACGCCTTTGTGTCATGGTGCAATTTTTGGAGTGGCGACCTATGTTGTGATGTATTACGTCACGACTGCTGGCGGTAATCCCTGGCTCGGTATGTTGTATGGAATAGGCATGGCTGGCGCGGTATCGCTGATTTTTGCTCTACTCGCGGTCAGAACCTCTGGGGTGTATTTCCTCCTCCTTACACTTGCCCTTGGCATGGTGATCTGGGGAGTATGCCAGCGCTGGACGTCGGTCACTGGTGGTGAAAATGGTCTGCGTGGCACGGTACGTCCTGACTGGTTGCTTGATCCGGTCCGGTTTTACTTTTTTGTGCTCACGATCGGTCTGGTTGCCACGTTCATTATGTGGCGCTTTGTCAGTTCGCCTTTCGGCTTGTCATTAAAAGGCATTCGGGAGAGTGAGTCACGCATGAAAA
Source organism: Alcaligenaceae bacterium (assembly GCA_947380655.1). Classification (GTDB taxonomy): domain Bacteria; phylum Pseudomonadota; class Gammaproteobacteria; order Burkholderiales; family Burkholderiaceae_B; genus Zwartia. The sequence goes on from CANCRX010000014.1 coordinate 11,404, forward strand.
GTCTTGGCTATCACAGCACGCGTCACTTAGTGATTGGTTTTGTTTTTTCAGGGATCATGGCCGGTGTGGCTGGGGTTCTCTATGCCTTATTCAATAGTTTTGTCAGCCCCTCCTCGGTTGCTCTGGCGCAATCCGTCAAAGGTTTGCTGATGGCTATTATCGGTGGCGTCGGTACCTTGTTTGGTGGCATCGTAGGGGCTGCCGCAATCATTATTCTTGAAAACGTCGTCAGCTCATTCACAGAACGCTGGTCGATGGTGTTAGGCCTGTTGTTTGTTTTCACTATGATTTTTGCCCCCGAGGGCATCGTCGGAAAATTTCGCACAATCAAATGGTTCAAAAAGTCTGTTTAAGTTAGTTAAGAAGTTTCTTATACCTATCTATATTCGCAAAACTCTCAGGAGAGCATGATGGATCGTCGTACCTTTCTCGCATCAAGTGCGGCCCTCACAGGTCTGGCTGTGCACGGCTCGTTCAATCAAGTGCTTGCCCAAGGCACTGGCCCCATCAAAATTGGTCTACTCACTCCACTCACAGGTGTAGTTGCCTCGGGTGGTAAAGAAATTGTCGAAGGTTTCAATTTGTATTGGAATCAAGTCGGTAAAAAAGCAGGCGGTCGCGCCATTGAAGTTTTCGTTGAAGACGATGGATCCAACCCTGATATCGCTTTGCAAAAAGCACGTAAATTAACCGAGCAGACAAAGGTCGATTTTCTGGTTGGCGACCTGCTGGCGAATACTGGACTGGCCGTTGCCGAATACGCTAAAACAGCAGGTATCCCCTACTTTATTCCTGTTATCGCCGCCGATGATCTGACGCAGCGCAAGCGTATCCCTAACGTTATCCGCGTGGCAGGCTATACCGCTAGCCAGATGCCTCGTCCCTTAGCCGACTATGCCTATAAAAAATTAGGCTACAGAAAAATCATCACGATTTCCCAGGACTACACTTTCGGTCATGAGCAGTGTGGTGGTTTCGCCCAGATGTTCACAGAACTCGGTGGTCAGATCATCGCGCAACACTGGAACCCCTTAAATACCCAGGATTTCAGCCCTTACCTCGCTCAAATCCAGTCCGCAAAACCAGACGCTGTGTTTGCCATGGAAACCGGTGCAGATGCGACACGCTTCATTACACAGTGGTCAAATTTTGGTCTGAAAGGCAAGATCCCACTGCTTGGCGCTCAGAACTTTACGGATCAATCGGTGATTCGTACGATGGGCGCCGAAGGCGAAGGTATCATCAGCTCGGCGCACTTTGCAGAAGGCAACGATGCCCCCGCGACGAAAAAATTCGTCGAAGAATATCAGGCTGCTTATAAATACCTGCCTTCTATCTACGGTTTCGCGCACTACTCAGCAGCGCTATGGATTGCCGAAGCGATCAATGCGGTCAACGGCAATGTCGAAGATCGCCCCGCATTCCTTGAGGCGATCCGCAAAGTCGCGCTGACCAACTCGCCACTTGGTCGCCCCGTCAAACTGGATCCATACGGCAATCCGATTTATGACGTTTATATCCGCAATACGGTCAAACGTCCTGACGGCAAGCTCTGGAACGTGCCGATCGAAACATATCCCGAAGTCACACAATTCTGGAAATACGATCCTGAGACCTACATGAAGCAGCCGTCTTACTCACGTACGTTCCAGGGCATCAAAGGTTCCTAAATATTTCTCACTTATATTTTTATCAACGTACTCAATATAGGCTACAAGTTTATGGCGATTCATCGCCATAAACTGGTCTGATAGATGAACCAACCACTTCTTCAACTCAAGAGCGTAGGCATTCATTTTGGTGCGCTCAAAGCGGTCGATCAGGCTACGCTGCATCTTGCCGCGGGCGAACGCGTCGCCATACTGGGCCCAAACGGTGCAGGTAAAACGACCCTGTTCAATGCCATTACCGGAATGACACCCGCAACCTGCGGACAAGTCATCCTCGATGGTCGTGACATTACAAAATCATCTCCAGAGTCTCGCGCACAGCTTGGTATCGCCAGAACTTTTCAAATTACGAATCTGTTTTTTGGACTCTCGGTTGAGGACAACTTATTGCTTGCGACGAGAGGATTGGGCAAGACTAAATTTTCAATGTGGCGAACCGATCGCGCTCAAGGCAGTGAGTGTGAAATCGTAGATTCCGCTTTAGAGAAATGTCAGCTACAAGAAAAACGCAAACTACTCGTTAAAGAAATTTCTTACGGTGAGCAGCGACAGCTAGAGTTGGCCATGTCGCTCACCAGCTCGCCCAGAGTCTTGCTGCTCGATGAGCCTGCCGCAGGTCTGTCGCCTGCAGAGCGAGTGATTATGGCGGATGTCATACGTGGTTTACCCAAAACACTCGCCTTGATTCTCATTGAACACGATATCGATCTGGCGCTTGGCCTTGTTGATCGCGTGATCTGCATGTATCAGGGAACTGTTTTGGTTGAAGGCAAACCTGATGAAATTCGTAACAATCCCCAGGTGCAGGAAATTTATCTAGGAAAACCTCGTCATGCTTAAGGTTACAGATATCTGCTCCTCCTATGGCGAGGCTAAAGTTCTTGATCGCGTGTCCATGCAAGTGGCCGAGGGAGAAATCGTCGCGCTGCTGGGTAGAAACGGCATGGGAAAAACATCACTGGTACGTTCAATCATGGGCTTGGGCTCGCCACGTGTGACCGCGGGTAGCGTCAAACTAAATGATCAGGAACTTGTCGGGCTACGCTCCTTCGAAATTGCGAATAAGGGAATTGGTTATGTTCCTCAAGGACGTCGTTTATTCCAATCGTTAACCGTACTGGAGCATTTACAAATGCTTGCGCGCAAAGATCCTGAGGCATGGACAGTACGCCGCGTATTTGACGCATTTCCAAGACTTGAAGAGCGTAAGTACCATCGCGGCAATCAGCTTTCAGGTGGCGAAAGACAGATGCTGGCGATTGGGCGAGCATTGATGACTGGACCGCGCATTGTGCTGATGGATGAACCTACAGAAGGTCTTGCACCCGTTGCAGTGGAAAACGTTGAAAGTATTCTTGGCACACTGCGTCGCGAAGGGCTGGGAATATTGCTGGTTGAACAAAATTTATATAGTGCCATGGCAGTTGCCGATCGCGTCTATATCCTGGAGACTGGGCGCGTGGTTTGGGAAGGTCTGCCCGCAACCTTGATGGCAGACCAGAATGTACTGCATCAATACTTGGGTATTCATTAAAGCGGTATTCATTCAAGTACTCACGATTTAACGCATACACACAAACAGGGCATTCGGCATGAGCGACTTCGAAAAAATGGATCTGGTCGGTGCAGCCACTGCGATCGCGAACAAATCGATTAGCGCCAGCGAACTCACTGCATGGTCACTGGCCAGAATGGAGTCGCTTGGCAAACAATGCAACGCAGTATTTCGAATTGACAATGAGCTTGCCACGCAGCGGGCCCGCACACTGGATACGATCCAGGCTTCGAAAGGCGTGACAGGTCCACTGCATGGTGTACCCCTTGCTCACAAGGATCTGATCGAAGTCGCTGGTCTTGAAAATCACGCAGGCTCAAAAATCCTGCGCGGTCATATCGCCGATAAAAATGCCTGGGTCATTGATACGCTCAATGCTGCGGGCCAAGTCAATGTCGGTTCATTGCACATGTGTGAATTTGCAATGAGCCCAACGGGTTTTAATGGTCACTATGGTCATGGCCTAAATCCCTGGAATCCTGAATATACCTGTGGTGGTTCCTCAAGCGGTTCCGGCATCGCCGTTGCAGCACGGATAGTATTTGGATCGTTAGGCAGTGACACAGGAGGCTCTATTCGGCACCCTTCAGCAATGTGTGGGGTAACGGGTATCAAGCCTACAGCCCGACGTGTCAGCATCGAAGGCGTTTTTCCGTTATCCAAGACACTAGACTGCGTCGGCCCCATCGCACAAACAGCGCGTGATTGTGCAAGGCTACTGACGCATATCAGTCGACCAAACCCTAACGACTCTTGGTGTACGACTAAACCAGCCCACGATTATGAAGCAGCTCTGTCCGGTGACCTGAACGGACTGAAAATCGGTGTGCCTCAAACCTATTATCGGGAAAATCTCGATCCTGAAGTCGCACAAGCGCTTGAGATGAGTCTCGAAGTACTGAAGCAACGCGGTGCAGAGCTTGTCGATGTTTCTGTTCCAGACATTTCACGCCTGAACACCATGGCAGGGATTGTGATGACCTCTCAAGCAGCAGCCCTGCACCGGGAGTGGATACAAACACGTCCTGAAGATTACGCCGAACAGGTACGCGCACGCATCGAACCTGGGTTCACACATTCAGCCGTCAGTTATGTCGATGCAATGCGCTTTCAGCAAGCACTGACGGACGAATATCTGAATACCTGCTTGAAAGATTGTGATGCGATTCACATTCCGGTTCTGACCGTACAGACACCGACGATTGCGTCGACTACAACGGGTGATACGCAAAACATTCTGAAATCTATTGCGCATCTGACCTACGCTAACCGAGCGATTAATTACCTCGGCTTACCTGCCATCAGTGTGCCAGCAGGTTTCTCTTCTAGCGGCATGCCTCTGGCATTCCAGCTGGTTGGGCGGCCGTTTGATGAGACCACACTCCTAAAGATCGCTGATGCCTACCAGCAAGACACGCACTGGCATCAACAGCGTCCCAGCATTTAACGTTTAACGTTTAACTTTTCACTTAAGTCGGAAATCTTACTTATGTTTTTTACCTGTACAGCAAGCAATCATGAATTCTGCAGTCACGCCAGTCAAGCTCATCCCGCGCAAAGTCTGCGAGATGCGGGTGAAATCGCTGCGCTTTCTGTTCCGAGTAAAGCCACAAAAACCGCAAAAGCACTGAAAGCTAAATCTGCAGCAAAAACAGCCACGAATACCGCACCAAAAGCGATTAAAAATCCTGCAGGCAAACGTTTTAACGTTGATATGCATTGCCATTATCAAAATAATGAAGTGGCAGCGATGGCCGCCCCACTGAATCCATTTCAAAAAGAGCCCTCGATCATCTATGCCAATCAGTTGACACGCGAGGTCAACATGAAGCAGATGAAAGATCGCGCCAATAAATTGTCAGATATCGCGACCCGCCTCAAAGACATGGATCGCATGGGTATCGATATGCAGATTGTGTCGCCCTCTCCATCCCAGTACTACTATTACGCCGATGCTGACTTTGGGCTTGAACTTTCACGTGTAAGCAATGATCGTATTGCTGAAATCGTCGCCTCAACACCGGACCGTTTCGCTGGAATGTGTACCGTGCCCTTGCAGAATCCAAAAATGGCGGTCAAAGAACTCGAGCGCTGCGTTAAAAAACTGGGTATGCGTGGAGTTGAGATTTGCACCAACGTGAACGGCATTGATCTGGCAGACAAACGTTTAGGTCTGGATAAATTTTTCGCTAAGGCCGAAGAGCTTGGCGTGGTTGTTTTCATGCATCCAATGGGCTTTACCCATGCAGATCGCATGACGGACCATTATTTCAACAACATCATCGGAAACCCGCTTGAATCAACCTTAGCGGTGAGCCATCTGATTTTTGGTGGCGTACTCGATCGCTTTCCAAAACTTAAATTTGTTGTTGCCCATGGCGGTGGCTATCTCGCGCACTACCGCGCACGGATGGATCACGGCTGGAAAGCCCGTCCAGACTCCAGTACCGTTATTAAAAAGAAACCCTCGTCTTATCTTAAAAAGTTCTATTTCGATACGATTACTTTTGATACCGGCATGCTTGAATCACTGATCGATCTGTACGGTGCGAAACATGTCGTCATGGGCAGTGACTACCCCTACGACATGGCTGATGACACGCCAGTACAGTCTGTACAAAACGTTGCTGGACTCGACGCAGCGGAGCGTCAGTTAATACTGGGTGGCAACGCTGCTCGTTTGTTCAATCTTCGCAAACGTTGATTGACCGTCCCAACTTTTCTCAAGGTCTTCGCGTGACAGATCAGGCTTTAGTACAGTTCACTATTAACGGGCGAGCGATAGAGATTGCGCTCGACCCGCAGACAAAGCTTGTGCATGTCCTTCGTAACGACTTGAAGTTAAAGGGGACGCGTTTTGGTTGCGGGACGGGCCATTGCGGCAGCTGCACCGTGCTCGTGGATGATCAACCTGCGCAGAGTTGCGACCTACCGCTATGGTCGTTAAGTGGCAAGCATGTCACCACCATAGAAGGCCTTGGATCGATTGAAACACCACACCCGATACAAGAGGCATTCATTGATGAGCAAGCCGCACAGTGCGGCTATTGCATCAATGGCATGATGATGAGTCTGGCGGGTTTACTTAAAAAGACAAGCAATCCCAGCGATGCGGAGTTAATCGCGGCGCTCGATCGTCACCTCTGTCGTTGTGGAACACACATGAGGATTTTGAAAGCAGCCCGCCGAGCGATCACATTGCTCAAGGAAGCATCCGCATGAAAGCTGCGAAGAGTGTGTCAAGCAATCCTGATATTGTTCAAAATCCACACCTGTCTCAATGGATTAGCATTGACCAGGACGGCAAAATATTGCTTCGTGCGGGCAAGGTTGAATTGGGCCAGGGGATCGGGATCGTCCAGTTGCAAATCGCCGCAGAGGAGCTGGACATCAGCATCCATGACATTCGCATGGTGGCGGGCAATACGGATACATCTGTTGATCAGGGCTACACCTCTGGCAGCAATTCAGTTCAAGTGGGAGCCATGGCATTGCGTCAGGTCTGTGCGCAGGTACGTCATTTATTTATCACTGCTGCGTCTCAACTACTGAATACCCCGATTGAGAATATCAGTATCAACAACGGGATTTTCACTGCAACAGGTACTAACAAGGCGCTGAGTTATCTTGATCTCTCCAACAAAGTAAATCTGGAAATCCCTGCTTCCGATCTTGCCTGCGCTAAGAAGCGCGCGGAGCATAAGGTATCGGGACAAAGCATCAAACGTCCAGACTTACAAAATAAACTATTCGGTGCAGGATTCATACACGATCTCGAAATCGAAGGAATGCTTCATGCACGCGTCATTCGCCCGCCTTCCTACACAGCCTCACTCATAGACTTTGATCTACAGGCGCGTTCGACAATAGAAGCGATGCCAGGTGTTCACACCGTATTTGTATCGGGTCGTTTTATTGGTGTGTGTTGCGTACGCGAAGAACAAGCGATCGCCGCCGCTCAAGCCATCCGAAAAAAATTAAAATGGAGTGAATCTGAAAATTTACCTGCTGAACAAGCAGAACAATCCTGGCTGCGCACCATGCCCTCTCAGGATAGTGTCGTGGATAGTTCAGTTCAGTCTGTTGAACATGCTACGCAATCGATTGAAGTTAATTATTCAAAGCCCTTTATCGCTCACGCATCAATCGGCCCTTCTTGCGCACTGGCGCAATGGTCAAGCGAACATTTAACTGTATGGACTCACGGGCAAGGCAGCTTTCCCATGCGCAGAGAGTTAGCCAATCTCTTTGACATCCCTGCGCAAGACATTACCGTTATTCATGCAGACGGTGCGGGATGCTATGGTCATAACGGTGCAGATGATGCAGCCTTTGATGCAGCCATGCTTGCAAAAGCTTGCGGCTGTCCCGTCAGGTTGCAATGGTCGCGTGAAGACGAGTTTAACTGGTCGCCACATGGCTCAGCGATGTCGATCCAGATTCATGCAGGGATCAACGGACTTGGAAAAATCGTTAACTGGAATTTCCAAATCTGGAGCCATACCCACGTGCAGCGACCCGGTATGGCTCCAGGTTTACGTTGTCTTGCCGGCATACACAGAGATCCTCCAGCCCCTCAATTACCCTGGACGGATTTTGCATTAAGTGCCGGTGGCGGTGGCCAAAGAAACGCCGTACCACTGTACGACTTGCCAAATCGACAGATTGATTATCATTTAATTGCCGAGTCGACTCTGCGAAGTTCTGCGTTACGAGCACTTGGCGCCTATGCAAACGTCTTTGCTATCGAGTCCTGTATGGACGAGTTAGCTAGTATGGCTCAGCTGGATCCGATCGTATTTAGACTCAATCATTTAACAGATTCGCGTGCCCGCCAAGTTTTACAAAAGGTAGCGGAACAATCAGAATGGTCACAGTTCCCATCATCCGCTGACAGTACCGGAGTCACAAGAGGTCGCGGACTAGGTTTTGCTCGCTACAAAAATAGTGGTGCCTATTGCGCCGTGGTAGTCGAGATCGAGGTCACTGACAGGATTAAGCTCGAGAAAGTCTGGGTCGCTGTCGATGCGGGTGAAATCATCCATCCCGATGGTCTGATCAATCAAATCGAAGGTGGAGTCTTACAAGCCGCAAGCTGGACGTTAAAAGAAGCACTTCACTGGGATCACACACGCATCACCACCCAGGGTTGGGAGGACTATCCGATCTTAAATTTTGATGAAACGCCTGCGATCCTGTCGGTCCAATGTATCGAGCAACCAGACCTGCCCCCCTTAGGTGTAGGTGAATGTGCGGCAGGCCCGACAGCGGCGGCAATCGCCAATGCGCTACACAATGCGATCGGCATCAGAATGCGCGATTTGCCCCTTACGCCTGAGCGACTGGCTCAGGCAGTCATGCAGGCATAATACGAAATCAATACACCGAAATGTTTACACCCGCTTTTAACCATAATCCAAAAATATTTTTAGTGAGACAAAAATGACTGCGAATGAAAAACGCTTTCCTCAAATTACGATCGATACTGTCGCGCCTCAGTCGCGCGGCCTGGCTCAGGAGATTCTTGATATCTCCAGCATTGGTCTGGGCGGGCCTTACAACGTGATGTTGCGCAGCCCTGAATTTGCTGCACGCATGAAACATCTGCTGGACTATTTGCGTTTTGGATCTTCACTGTCTACTCGCTTGAACGAATTTGCGATTCTTATACAAGCGCGCTTGTGGACCTCACAGGTTGAGTGGTTTGCGCATTATCCCATCGCACTCAGAGCGGGATTGCCTGCTTCGATTGCGGATGATTTGAAAGCAAATATTCGTCCTCGTAATATGCAACCAGATGAAGAGGTTGTCTACGATGTGTGTATGACGCTGACTAAAAAATATGAAATTAGCGATGAGTTGTTTAATCACGCTAAAGCTGTGTTGGGTGAGCAACAGTTAGTCGATCTGGTGGCGGTGAGTGGTACCTACGTCACAGTGGCCATGCTGTTAAGTTTAGGAAACGAACCATCACCTGCAGACAAACCACTGCCCTTTCCTGAAAAAGCGCGCTAACCGGCAGCGCAGTTCATCTGCGCTTGGTTAACCAACTGTTTAATTCGTCGCGCAAAAAGCTTGATTAAGCAGGCACATAAATATGATCGGCAGATTGTCCAGCAAGCTTGCGAGCATATACTTGCTCGTAAGCTGTTTCGATATGCCTCGCCATCAAGGCGGTGTCGAAAAGCGGTGTAGACAGCCGGTTAGCATTTAATTTAGTTCTAATCTCAGAAAGTTTTTTCGGATCGCGAGCCAGATCAATTGCGAGTGCTTCAAAGTCGCTTTGAGAGTGCGTGACGAGTTCCGGCAACCCCACTGCATGCAACAGACTGGCCGCCACACGACTAGCAAAGCCCTCCCCCGCAGCCGTCACGACCGGCAATCCTGCCCAAAGCGCATCACTCGCCGTGGTATGCGCGTTGTACGGCAAACAATCCAGAAACAGATCTGCCAGACGATGACGCGCCAAATGCTCATCGAGCGGCATATGCCTGGCAAAAATCAATCGCGAAGGATCTACGCCACGGTGGGCAGCCTCACGCCTCAGATTGAAAACAGTCTGCTCGCTGCCTCCCATTAACCACAAGACACTGGAAGTCACCGATGAAAGAATCCGCATCCAGCCATCGAACGTAGCGGGCAAGATTTTGAAGGAGTTGTTAAAACAGCAAAATACGAAGCCAGATTCTGGTAGCCCTAAATCGCTCCGTGTGAATTGTTTTTCTGAAATCTGACGTTTGCGATCATTTGCTTGGTAACTATGCGGCAAATAAATGACTTTTTCTGAATAAAACCCCCTGCTTTGTTCAGGAATCAGCACCGCATCCGCCAGGATGTAATCCATGTAGGGCGCCCCCATGCTTCCCGGATAACCCAGGTAGTTAATCTGAAGGGGGGCTAAACCTGCAGCAAACAAACCAGGACGGCATCCTTTGGTCAGTCCACTCAAATCCACCGCGATATCAAGTTCACATTTTCTGGCCAGCTCGATCACGTCCTGATCTGTATTCAGTCGTACGTCATGAAAGTGCTCAAAAGATTTTTCTAGCCGCTGCCGCATTGCATCCTGAGTATCCGGTCCACTGGAAAAGGCGTAAATTTCAAAGCGAGAACGATCATGCGCTTCGAAAATTCCCGCAATCAGATGCGCCACGGGATGATTCCAAAAATCAGCGGAAAAATAACCAATACGTAACCGCGCGTGCCGAGCTTTAATGTTGACCGGTTTGAAAGCAGGCGTTCTGGGATACTTATCTTGAACCCAGATCTGAGCGACTTTAAGTTGAAGTGCTGCCTCAGCTGACATCGCGAGCAAAGGAAAAGGTGGGCAAACTTTTCTGCCTTGCATAATGTCAGCACTGAGCGCCTCAAACGACTCGCTGAACTGACTCCAGTCGCACACATGCATTTTCAGATTTAAGCGCGTCCCAGCCAGGTACGGAATATCCGACTTAAATTTAAGCGCCAGATCATAGCTTTGAACCGCCAGATCGAACTGTTTGCGCTCAGCCAGCACATGGCCACGGTTGTGATGCGCATCAGCATAGTCTGGCGCTATCGCGAGTGCTTGATCGTAACTCGCAATGGCCTCATCCCACCGGCCCAGCGCTTTGAGTGCATTGCCACGGTTGTAATGCGCACCGGCATAGCGAGGCGAAAGCGAAATAGCCTTGTCGTAGCTGACCAACGCAGCATCCGAGCGACCCGCTGTTTGCAACAAGTCACCACGGTTATTGTGCGCCTCGGGATAACCGGGGTCCAGAGCAATCGCTTTGTTGTATTGAACTAGCGCTTCATCGCGACGACGCAAATCCTGCAACACGTTGCCATAGTTATTCCGTGCCCGCGCGTCATCCGGATCGATCGCAATTGCTTTAGCGAGCAACGTCGCTGCACGATCAAGTTTGCCAGACTGATAGGAAAGCACGCCCAGCATATGTAAAGCATCAAAATGCCTGGGCTGTTTTTTTAAAACGCTTTCGTATAGCGCACGCGCTTCATCTAACTGACCATATTGATGAAGTGATAAGGCTTGCTGAAACTTCATTGCAAAAAATTAACGATCGCGTACTTTCAGCTTGGTATAGACGGTGTTCACAACCGGCGAGCGGATCGGCTCGATCGCGGAAGCTGGTTTAGCGGTCGAAGTGTCTTTTTTAGGCTTTTTTGCTTCTTTACTGGACTTCTGCTGACCTTTAGCCATGATTTACCCCTGTGATTCAACGATAATTGAGTGTACAGTCCAAACGCAAAAATTCACAATGCACGCTCCAATTGTTATTCCAGAATCCGAGATCGAGCTCACCGCCGTGCGTGCCCAGGGTGCGGGAGGTCAGAATGTCAATAAAGTTTCCAGTGCGGTGCATCTACGCTTCAATATTCCCCGCTCGTCGCTTCCAGCGGATGTGAAAGTCAGGCTACTCGCGCTCAATGACAGTCGAATTACACGTGATGGCTCGGTTGTGCTGAAAGCGCAAATCCACCGCAGTCAGGAGCTCAATCGTGCCGAAGCTTTTGCCAGACTACATGAGCTTGTTAATAGCGTTGCGCGTCCCCCAAAGGTCAGACACGCAACGAAGCCGACTTTCGGCTCCAAACAACGGCGCCTTGAGAGCAAAAGCAAACTTTCTGCAATCAAGGCGCTTAGAGGACGGGCGTTGGATTAGTTAAGTATTTTTATTACTTACCATCCAGACATTGCCATTTGCCCGTTAAAGCATCAAGTTTACAGTTGTACATATTGCCTTTCGATCGAAAGATCGGCAGGGTCGGCGTCGGGGTAAACAATTTTTCATCTGCGGCAGCATTCATAATCACCGCGGCATCATCGGGCAATAAATGACGCTGCACCACCAGCTGATCCGCCGCTTCTCTGACGCGCATCACATACTCATTCAACCCGCCTTGGTAACGTTCCTGCAGGCTCAGTCGGGTATCTGTTGTTGCGGCTCGATCTTTTGCTGTGACAGTAAAAGGCTTGTAGGAACCTGCCAGACGACAAACTGATTTCGTCAAGGGGGCATTCGGTCTCCCATGCGTACCCAGGGGCACGGATACATCCGGCAGGCGCACGCCTCCGACTGGATTATCGTCAGCATCCGTAACGGGAACTAAAACTACTGCATTGGGTAAATAGTTGGGAGCACGAAACACCCCTTCATTTTCACGTGGTTGGCGCAAGCTCATGAGAGTCGTGTTGGGTGGAGCAATATTTCGCGCGACCCACTGATTCAAGGTAAACAATTGTGCTCTGAGCGGTGCAGACCAATCAAGCTGTCCGTGTGGCAACTCGCAATCCTTATCTTGTTCACGCACATTCAGATGCGCGGCGCCCGCGAGGTCATACATCCGCATACTGGATGGCATGGGTCGCTCTTTAATACCATCCGCACCCGTTCTGGTTAGCGAAGCACGCCCACCCATGTAATCAATGTTGTAGTGCGTCACAAATATTTTAGGCAAGGGTTCTTTGCGGGCGCTTAACTTTCCTAATAATTCATCGTAGCTAAAGGGTTCTTCATGCACACCGCGATGCTCGGGAACGGTCGGCCCTGGGGTACTGCTTGCTACGGAGGCGGGACCCGTTCCTGAAGCCATGAGCGGTAATTGACCCGCAGCGCCCCCGACCAGATGAAAGCCATTAATCACTTGCTTGCCGCCAACGGTATTGAAACCATGCAGCAGATAACTTTTAAGAAAACGCGAAGTCTGTGAGTAACCGACAGCGTAGGTTCTTTTGACAGCCCCCGCCAAAGGGTTTTGTTTTGAGGTACTGTCGCGCAGATATAAGGCCATATCTCTGACCGCGGCAAAGCCAACCGCTTCGATATAACGCGTTGCCCCTTTCTCGTCAATAAAGGTAGGCGGCTCTATGCCTTGGGCGAGCTCCCATTGAACGGCAGCGACCATGAACCCCTGTTCTTCCAGAAAACCCACACCGGAGTCAAGAGAGCCGATCGGCAAGGGACGCGCGCGTGGGCTGTTATAAAACGCATGACTAATCGGTAACCCACGATTAGGCACATCAATCAGCAACCCCCCATTACTTTTTTTAGGATCTTTTGGTGTGATCAGCACAAATCGGGTTTTGTACTGAATCCGTCCATTTTTCAAACGTGCAGCTTTTTCTATATCGGGAATTTTTTCATTAGGATCGAGCTCTCCCACTGCCTCGCCTTCCAGTCGAACATACGCGACAGATTTATACGTACCGATCGGTGTGGTGCTAGACACCGTAAGCGCCGTGATTTCAGAATGTGCGACAGGTGCAGCGCAAGCGAACAGTGCAGACAGCGCGGATAGACACACGCTAGAAAAATTTTTTTTTGATTGAATTTTTGATCGCATATTAGTTTGAAACACAGCTTTTTCCAGAAGAGTAATAACCACTTGGACAGCTACCACCACCATTGAAAAAGGCGTGGCAGCTATTTGAGGAAGACGCTACACAGGACTTACCAGAACTGTAATAACCGCTGGGACAACTCCCACCGCCAGGATTGGCAAAAGCATAGAGCGAAGAGGATCCCGATGGAACGCATGAGTTACCAGAAGAATAAAAGCCACTCGGGCAGCTCCCACCGCCAGGATTTGCATAACCTGAAGCATGGGGTAAGGGATTGCGACAAGCGGCATAAGCAGTAGTAGCCATCGCAAAAGTCATCAGTAACGCGGCGAAAATTTTCATTTGTCCCTCACAAAATTAATTTTTTAAATGCTGCACTTCTTTATTGAATGCTGCACTACATTACTGCAAACAATCGATTAACTCCACACTTCACTATGCAATCTTCAATCGCACCGCTAAAAATCCCTCTATTCCCCCTTGGTACAACCTTATATCCTGAGGGGGTCATCGCTCTGAAAATTTTTGAGGTCCGCTATCTTGACATGGTTAAAACCTGCCTGCGCCAGAACACCCCTTTTGGTGTGGTGACGCTTGACCAAGGCTCCGAGGTACGGGTTGCCGGAGAAAACATTGCTTTTCATGGCATAGGCACGCAAGCGACGATTATTCATTTTGATGCAGTGCAACCAAGTCTTTTTATGATTCGAGCAAAAGGTGGCGCACGATTTGAAATTAAACATCGCGAACTCGCCACAAACGGATTATGGTGGGCTGAGATCGCATTGATTTCAGAGGATGAGCAGATTGAGATTCCTGCCGAACTGCAACCCTCGGCTCAAGCACTGAAAAAAATACTCGATACCATCAATCTTCAGGAAATCCCTGAAAATGAACAGCCCTTTTTAAAACCCTACCGTCTGAACGACTGCGCGTGGGTCGCGAATCGCTGTGCCGAACTTCTCGATTTACCCGCTGCACAGAAGCAGCACCTTCTTACAATGGAAAACCCACGTTTACGGCTAGACATGATTCAGGATATTCTTGAAGACATGGGTCTGTTCAAAGACGAAGCAAATTAAAAAATACGAGACTTTATTTTCATGAAATCTATTTCTGTGCTGCATCGGATTGTTCTTGTCGCCTGCCTGAGCCTAGCCAGCATGTTGTGCTGTGCGCAAACAGCGGCTAGTTTCCCAAGCAAACCTATCAAAATCGTCGTCCCCTTCGCTGCAGGGGGCTCAACTGATGCCTTGGCACGCATGCTGGCTCAAAAACTAACCAGTGCCTGGGGACAAACGGTCATTGTTGAAAACAAACCTGGGGCGGGTGCAACACTCGGCGCAGACTATGTTGCCAAAGCGCCCGCAGATGGCTATACCCTGTTGATGGGGGCCGCGCATCACACGATCGCTCAAAACGTCTACAAAAGCCTGCCTTATCATTTCGGTCGAGATCTCGCCCCAGTCAGCATCATGGCATTAATCCCGAATGTGATCGTGATTAATGACAAAGTTCCGGCAAAAAATATTCAGGAACTGATTGCTCTGGCTAAAAAAGAGCCCGGTAAACTCAACTATGGTTCGGCCGGTGCGGGCACGGCCCACCATCTGATTGGCGCCATGTTTAATTTACAGGCCGATGTTGATATTGTTCATATCCCCTACAAAGGCAGCTCTCCTGCCGTCGCCGACCTGGTCAGTGGCCAAGTGCAAATCATGTTTGATACCGTTTCCTCAGCCCTGCCGCAAATTAAAGCAGGCAAAACACGCGCCTTAGCCGTCACCACTAAAACACGCTCTTCCGCACTGCCTGATGTGCCCACGCTCAATGAAACAGTTTTACCTGGTTTTGATGTGGGTACGTGGTTCGGCATTCTCGCGCCTGCGGCAACACCCCCGGACGTTGTTGCAAAACTCAGTCAAGAAATTATCCGCATCGTTAAAGCGCCTGAAATGCAAAAACAATTACTGGATATGGGGTCCGAGCCGATCGGCAGCACCTCGGCTGAAATGAAAACGCAAATCAATAAAGAGCTGGACGAGTTTGGTGCATTAACTAAAAAAATCAAACTCACTGTCGATTAAGAGGAACTTAAACAACCCCAGATTTGCAAATCAGCAAAGCTTAATTCCAGACCTACGCGGGCCTCAATGATGCACATTCAGGCCCGCCATCATGTAAGCTTTTAAAAAAATCGTAAACCCCCTATTCGAGTCAAGCACATGTCCACTACCTCCCCCGTCTATCAAACCCTTGGCAATAGTGGCCTGCGTGTGCCACGTCTATGGCTGGGTGCCATGATGTTTGGCGATCAGACCGATGAAACCGTTGCACGCGAAATGATTGCCGTGACACGAGACGCAGGCCTGAACGCAATTGATACCTCAGACAATTACGCTGGCGGTGCTTCAGAAAAAATGGTGGGTAAGCTCATCGCCCAGGACCGCTCAAGATGGGTCGTCGCGACCAAAGTTGCTAACCCCATGGGCACCGAACCCAATGACCGTGGCCTATCCAGACGCTGGGTCATGAACGAGGTCGATAACAGCTTGAATCGCCTGGGCATCGATTGTATTGATGTCTATTACATGCATCGTGACGATGAAACAGTGCCGATCGAGGAAGTCCTGTCGACCTTTGCACGTCTGATTGAAATGGGCAAGATCCGCTATTACGGCATCTCTAACTTCCGAGGCTGGCGTGTTGCCAGAATGGTCGAAACCGCTCGCCGCATGGGTGTACCACAGCCAATCGTTTGCCAGCCTCCTTACAGCGCAGTCACCCGATTGATCGAAACAGAACTTATTCCGAGCTGCAATCACTATGGTGTGGGTGTGGTGGCATACAGCCCACTGGCACGCGGTGTGTTGACAGGGAAATATCAACCCGATGCCGCACCGGATGCAAATAGCCGTGCCGGCCGGGGCGATCGCCGCATGCATCAGACTGAATTTCGACCAGAATCGTTTAATGTGGCGAATGCCCTCAAAGCACACGCGGAAAGTCGTGGCCTGTCGCCGACACAGTTTGCGATCGCCTGGGCGCTGAACAACCGTTGTATGAGCGGCGTCATTGGTGGTCCCCGCACCCTCGATCAGTGGAAAGACTACGTTGCTGCGCTTTCAGTGCAAATTACCGCCGAGGATGAGGCGCTGGTAGATTCCTTGGTCCCTCCCGGCTACGCCTCCACACACGGCTTTGTCGATCCACAATATCCGATACAAGGACGTCGATTCGCTTGAACAAGTAGGCGATAATAGCGGCATTAAGAACAACTTTCTGAATGCCATATGAACAAGCGTGACATGGTCATTGAGCGCATTACTTTTTTGCGCGGGCCCAATATCTGGACATACTACTCGGCCCTCGAGGCGCTGATTGACATCGGCGAACTCGAGGATTGTCCTTCCGATACGGTTCCAGGGATGTATGAAAGACTGACAGAATGGTTGCCCAGCCTGATTGAGCACCGTTGTAGTCCTGGCGTACGCGGTGGCTTTCTGCAGCGTCTGAAAACCGGCACCTGGCCCTGCCATGTGCTCGAGCATGTCACCCTCGCCCTGCAAGATCTGGCGGGCGTTCCTGGCCACGGTTTTGGTCGAGCGCGTGAAACTGAAAGACGCGGTGTATATAAAGTCGTTGTCAGTAGCTGGCAGCCTGAGGTCACCCGTGCAGCACTCTATGCAGGGCGTGAACTGGTGATGGCCTCCATCGAAAACACCCCCTACGATCTCGAAGAAGCGCTCGAAAACCTGCGCGACCTGACGCAAAGCCTCTGTTTTGGTCCAAGCACCGCCTCAATCGTCATGGCGGCAGAGGAACGGGAAATTTCTGCGATCCGTCTGAGCGAAGGCAATCTGGTCCAGTTTGGCTACGGCGCAAAACAGCGCCGGATCTGGACGGCTGAAACAGATCAAACCAGTGCCATTGCAGAAACAATCTCACGCGACAAAGATCTCACGAAATCGCTGCTTGACGCCGTGGGCGTGCCGATCCCCAAAGGTCGCGCAGTTGACAGTGCAATAGATGCCTGGGATGCGGCGCAAGATCTTGGTCTGCCTGTGGTGGTCAAACCCGTTGATGGCAATCACGGGCGAGGCGTATTCATTAATCTGGAAACGCAACAAGAAGTCGAAGCCGCCTACGCCGTCGCAGTCGATGAAGGATCTGGCGTGCTCGTTGAGCGCTTCATACTAGGTAACGAGCATCGCTTACTCGTGGTCGGTGGCAAGCTGGCCGCCGCAGCAAAAGGCCAAACAGCTAGCGTGACAGGCGACGGAAAACATACCGTTTCCGAACTGATTGAAATTCAGATTAACTCCGACCCGCGCCGTGGTCGTGGCGAAGAGCAGCCGCTCAATCCCGTCCGGATCGACTCAGCCGCCCGGCTTGAACTCAAGCGCCAGGGCTTTGATGCCGATAGCATCGTGCCCGTTGGCGTCGAGGCACTTATCCAGCGTAACGGAAACGTGGCCTTTGACTGTACGGACGAGGTTCACCCAGAGGTTGCGCACATTGCAGGCCTGGCTGCCAAGGCAGTCGGCTTGGATGTCGCGGGGATCGACTTGGTCGCACAGGATATTTCACGGCCGCTGCACGAGCAAGGCGGTGCAATTGTCGAGGTGAATGCAGGTCCAGGGCTGCTGATGCACATCAAACCAGCTGAAGGCCTGTCGCGCCCTGTTGGTAAAGCCATTATTGATCATATCTTTCCTGAGGATGAAAAAGGTCTGATCCCACTCGTGGGCATATCAGGCACGCATGGACTCGATGTGGTTGCACGACTGATGTATCAACTCATGAGTTTGCAAGGCTGGCGTACCGGCTTGGCAAGTGGGGATGGTTTGTTAGTCGGTAAACGTCAGCTCAAAACCGGCCATTGCGGTAACTGGGATGATGCGAGACGTTTGCTGCTGAACTGCGAAGTCGAAGCCGCCGTAATCGTCAATGATGGTTTGGAAATTTTGCTGAATGGATTAACGTACGATCGTTGCGAAATCGGCATCGTCACAGACATTGTGTTTACCGACGATATGCAACGCGAAGACGTTGCCCATCATGATTTTGAAAATGCTGAGCAACTGATCAAAATCTATCGCACTCAAATTGATGTGGTGCTACCAACTGGCACGGGAGTTTTGAACGCAGATGACGAAAACGTGGTCGCGATCGCAGAGTTCTGTGATGGAAGCGTAACTTTTTATAGCCCTAATCCAGACCAACCTGTTGTCCTCGCTCATCTCGCAGCAGGTCATCGTGCGGTCATCGTTGAGCATGGCAAAATCGTGGTCGTTGAAGGCACCGTTCGCACGGAGCTCTGTGATGTTGCAAGCATAGCTATCACAGATCAGGGACGTGATATCGAGCAGGTTCGATTTATTCTGGCAGCCGTTGGAGCGGCCTGGGCATTGAAGCTTCCCGCACAACTGATTCAGGCCGGTCTAATGGGCTACAACGCTTCAAACGTGTGATCGAGACATCGCGCAAAACGTGTCATCGTCAATGCTTTTTTATACCGTTTTACCACTTAGCAACAGCGCCCAGAAGGGCCTGTTGCATGGGGACTGTAGCGAGCTCATGTCCGCAGCCAGCAAGCTCGATAAGCGTTGAAGCCGGGGCAACCGCCTGAATAGCCAGGCTGTTTGACACCGGGCATAACGCATCTTGCTGACCATGAATCAAGGTCAGATCCAGTTGATTGAGTGGTCCGGCCGCCAACAAATCATCACGGGCAACAAAGCAGTGGTGAGCCAAATAATGGCATTGGACCTGATATCTCGAAATAAGCGACTCGCCTGTTTTTAACAAAAAGTCAGGCGCAGGTTCAGGATACGCATTCATTGCAGACTCATATTGTGCCCAGTTCAATGCGAGTGCAGATTGAGTTGACTCCTCTTGATCCTGACAAAATATCCGATACCCATAAGACAACAAACTTTCTGTACTGTCTTTCGGCAGATGACGAGACAATGCCAACCATTGCGGCATACAAGCAGCAGGAGGATGATTCATAAACCGGTCGATCTCCAGCGGGCTGCATAAAAAGGGGCTGCGCAATAAGAGATGATCGATTACGGCGCAATGTTGTTGCGCATACGCTAAGGCAAGCGCTCCACCCCAAGATCCACCCACGACCGACCAGGAGTTCAGCCCCAGAAAACCCCTCAGCAATTCCAGGTCCGCGACCAGGTCTTGCGTCTGGTTATGCAGCAAAGGATTTTCTGCGCGGCTTTTACCGCAACCTCGCTGATCGTATTGAATAATGAAAAACCGCTCTGGATCAAAAAAACAACGGTGCAGTGGACTGGCGCTACTACCCGGTCCACCGTGCAACCAAACTACGGGTATACCCTTTATATTTCCACTTATTTCCCAGTGCAATGCATGCCCATCCCCGACAGGTAGCCAGTCTTGGCGGATCGGTGATGAGTTCGGAAATAGTTGAAACATAAAATTCAAAAAAAAATTAAAAAGTTAATAGAACAAAACACAATGATTCTATATACTTTATTCAGTAATATTTTTTAAAACCCAAAGGAGACTGACATGACATGGGAAACACCTACTGCGATTGATCTGCGTTTTGGCTTTGAAATCACGATGTACATCGCCAACCGCTAATCGGTTGAATACAAGGCCGGGTTTCAACACCCGGCCTTTTTCTTTTTCAGACTGTTATGAAAATTCGTGTGCTTGGCTCGGCTGCGGGTGGTGGCTTTCCGCAATGGAACTGTAACTGTAGTAATTGTGATGGCGTCAGGCGCGGCTCGATAAAAGCCCGTGCCCGCACACAGTCCTCGATCGCCGTGAGTGATCTGGGGGTCGACTGGATATTAATTAATGCATCACCCGATATCCTCACCCAAATAAAGGACAACCCTATTTTGCAACCTGCGCGCAAGCCTCGTGATAGTGGCATTGCAGCGGTCGTATTAATGGATGCACAGATCGATCACGTGACCGGATTGCTCATGCTGCGTGAGAAAAGTGCGCCTTTACCTCTTTACGCTACAGAGCAAGTCTTTGCGGATCTGACAACTGGATTGCCGCTCATCCATACGCTTGCGCACTATTGCAAGGTAGAGCGCCATCTCATTACGCCGGACGATCAGCCATTCAGTGTCCCGGAGGTTCAAACGCTTGCGCTCACACCGATCCCTCTATCAAGCAAAGCACCGCCTTACTCGCCCCATCGTAATGATCCTCACCCGGGTGACAACATTGGGCTCTCTATTCAAGACAAGAACAGTGGCAAGTCCGCATTCTATGCACCTGGACTAGGGGAAATCGAACCTCAGGTTGAACGTGCGATGCAACAAGCCGATGTGCTGTTGATTGACGGCACATTCTGGACGGACGATGAAATGATTCGCTTAGGGATGTCGTCTAAGCGAGGCGCTGACATGGGTCATCTGGCGCAATCAGGGCCCGGCGGCATGATCGAAGTGTTGCGACGTTACCCTGAAAAGCGTCGCATCCTGATTCATATCAACAACACCAATCCTATTTTGCGCGAAGACTCCGAGCAAGCGCTCGAACTCACACGCCACGGTATTGAAGTCGCCTTTGACGGCATGGAAATCGAGATTTAATAATGAGTCAATCCAAGCAAGCATGGAACCGTGAAGAGTTTGAAGCACAACTTCGCGCAAAAGGTCAGAGTTACCACATTCACCACCCGTTCAATGTCAAGATGAATGCCGGTCTGTGCTCGCGCGAACAAATTCGCGGCTGGGTATTAAACCGCTTTTATTACCAGTGGATCATCCCGATCAAGGATGCGGCCATTATGTCGAACTGCCAGGATCGCGAGACCCGTCGCAGATGGATTTCACGGATACTCGATCACGATGGATTTGGCGACTACCAGTCAGATACCGAGTCGGGTGGGTTGGAAGCCTGGACTCAACTTGGCATTGCAGTCGGGCTCGATCGCGATACGCTCTGGTCGCTTAAAAAAGTAGAGCCTGCAGTGAAATTCGCTTGTGATGCCTATGTAAATTTCGCGCGACAACAGCCATGGCAGGAAGCAATCTGCTCCTCGCTGACAGAGATGTTCGCGCCTCAAATTCATAAAGACCGTCTGGCCACGTGGCCCACGCACTATCCTTGGATCGAAGCGCAAGGCCTGCACTACTTCCGTTCACGTATTCCTTTGGCTCAACGCGACGTCGATCATGGCCTGGAAGTCACGCTCAGCCACTTCACCACACGCGCCCAACAAGAGCGAGCGCTGGATATTTTGCAGTTCAAGCTCGACATCTTATGGTCGATGCTCGATGCAATAGAACGTGCCTACCCTGAATAAAGACTTGGTACTGATTTCATGACAGATCAACACTCTGACTCTCTACCTGAGCACCCTCGTTTAAACAGGCTATTTCGTCTGCAATGGGAAGACGCTCAACAAGCCCATGTTCTGCTCTATCCCGAAGGCATGGTCAAACTGAATCAAAGTGCGGCAGAAATTTTGAAACGTTGCGATGGAGCACATACCGTTGATGCGCTAGTTGCCGAACTGGAACAAGCCTTCAATACCACAGGCTTAAGGGAACAGATAGAAGGTATGCTGCGTGCCGCATTTGAAAAAGACTGGATCAGATGAGTACGGCACCCGCCATCACACAGCCCTTTTGGTTATTGGCTGAACTCACCTATCGTTGTCCTTTGCATTGTGTTTTTTGCTACAACCCGACTAATTACGCCCAGATACAAAGTGAGCTTTCCACCCAAGAATGGATTCGGGTGATGACCGAGGCGCGGGCGCTGGGCGCCGCACAGTTAGGCTTCTCGGGTGGCGAACCATTACTGCGCGACGATCTGGAAATTTTGGTTAAAGCCGCAAGAGAGCTTGGCTTCTATACAAACCTGATTACCTCAGGCGTTGGCCTGAACGAAAATCGTATTCAAGCGCTAAAAGAGGCAGGGCTTGATCATATCCAGCTTTCGTTCCAAGACTCAACGCAGGAAATGAATGATTTTTTAAGCAGTACAAAAACCTTTGCGCTCAAAAAACGCGTTGCCGATCTGATTAAAAAATACGACTATCCAATGGTGATGAATGTCGTACTGCATCGCTATAACCTGCCGCACATTGACAAAATTATCGAGATGGCACTTGATCTCGATGCAGAGTATCTAGAGTTAGCCAACACTCAGTATTACGGCTGGGCGATGGAAAATCAGGATCAGTTGATGCCGACGCATGAGCAACTGCGCGAGGCAGAAAAAATCGTCAACGCGTACAGAACAAAAATCGGTAAACGCTGCAAACTCCTTTTTGTTGTGCCCGACTATTTCGAAGATCGGCCCAAAGCCTGCATGAATGGTTGGGGCTCTGTCTTTCTGGATATTGCGCCAGACGGGGCTGCGTTGCCCTGTCACAACGCCAGACAACTTCCTGGTCTGAACATTCCAAACGTCCGGGACTTTTCAATCAAAGAAATTTGGTATGAGAGTCAGGCGTTTAATGCCTTTCGTGGTGATCAATGGATGCAGGAACCTTGCCGGAGCTGTGATGAAAAATCAAAGGATTTTGGTGGCTGTAGATGTCAGGCCTTTTTACTAACAGGAGATGCTGCAGCAACCGATCCAGTCTGCTCGAAATCCCCTCTTAACAGTGTGGTTAAGGAAATTATTATCCGTAATAACGAGACCTCTTTAGCCAAAACCAAAGTAAACGAAAAACCCATTATTTTCAGAACAGATAAAAATTCAAAAGAGATGAAGTGGGTCGGTAAATAAAACTCGCAACACAACATTGCTTGGTATATATTCAAACAAGTAATCGTAATAATTTATATAAAAGCAAAACTAGGAGACAGACAACATGGTTATCAAGCACGCACTATCCGCACTCGCGCTTGCTCTCGCAATGCCTGCATTGGCTCAACAGGCACCAGCCGCTGCACCCGCCGCGCCTGCAGCGCCCGCAGCCGCACCCGCAGCTGAACCGCCACCAGCATGGAAACAGGGTATTGACGGCACAACCCAGCCTGTCACGCTGCATCCTTTTGCTCCCAAAATGACGGGTGTCGCAGCCAAAGACCTGAAAATGTCTACGCTGAAAGTTCCGCCAGGATTCAAGGTAGAAGTTTGGGTGGACGGGGTACCTGAAGCGCGCTCACTTGCTATTGGTAAAAAAGGTACAGTATTCGTCAGTAACCGTAATGCCAAAAACGTCTACGCCGTGATTGAGAAAGATGGCAAGCGTGAAGTCAAAACCATCTTGAAAGGTCAGAACTCACCTAACGGTATCGCGGTCATTGGTGATACGCTTTTTGTCGCGGAACGTGACAAGATCACCCGTTACGACAATATCGAAAGCAACCTGGACAATCCAAAAGGTGAACTCGTTGTAGACGGCCTGGATCCAACCAATGGCCCTGGACACTTCTGGAAATTCCTGGCTGCGGGTCCTGACGGCAAACTGTATTTCAACATTGGCTCTCCACAAAACATCACGATGCCTGGCTATAACCAGGCAGCTATTTTGCGTGTGGACCCAAAAACAAAGCAAATGGAACGTGTTGCCACAGGCGTGCGTAACAGCGTTGGCATGGCATTTCACCCTACCACCAAGAAACTCTGGTTCACAGAGCATGCGCGTGACTGGATGGGCGATGATGGTCCAAACGATGAACTCAACGTCTTGACCAAAGAAGGCCAGGACTTCGGTTTCCCTTTCTGCCATCAGGGCGACACGCCAGATCCTGAGTATGGCAAATACAACACGTGCGCAATGAGCACGCCTCCCGTTCTTAAACTGGGAGCGCACGTAGCACCACTTGGCATTCGTTTCTATACCGGCAACATGTTCCCTGCCGAATATAAGAACAACATGTTCATGGCTCGCCACGGTTCCTGGAACCGCAGCACCAAGCAAGGCTACGACGTGATGCGTGTGGTGCTGGATGCCAATGGCAAAGTTACAAAGTATGAGCCCTTCCTCACTGGCTTTTTGCTTGATGACAAAGGCGATCCACCGATGTGGGGTCGTCCGGTCGACGTGCAAGTTATTGGTGATGGATCGTTGCTCGTTTCCGATGATTACAATGGTGTGATCTATCGTGTTAGCTACAAAAAATAATGACAATATTTAAATCAGTGAAATCAGTCGCAGTGGCCCAATTAGCCGCTGCGGCTTTTTTAATACTCCCTCAGACTGGACACGCAGGTGACATCGAAGCGGGTCGCACACGTGCGCAGACTTGTATCGCCTGTCACGGACCAGGCGGCAATTCGCCAACCTCTTCCGTACCCACCCTGGCTGCCCAGCCTGAACAAGCATTAGCCACGATGCTGTATCAATTCAGGGAAGAGAATCGTAAAAATCCTGTCATGTCGCCCTTTGCTGCCAACCTCAGCAATGCCGAGATGAACGATTTAGCGGCTTACTTTGAATCCGAAAAACGCTTAACACCTTCGCATCAGACCAAACCCGCCAATCTGGAGCTTGGTCCTGTTTTAGCAAAGAAATATAACTGCACGCAATGCCACGGGCCTGAACTAAAAGGCTTGCAGCATATCCCGAACATCAGGGGCCAACAGCACGACTATTTGCTTGCACAGCTCCAGGGTTTTAAAGCCATGAAACGCGCCGATATGGACGGCAACATGACCTCGGCTTCCACCGGTTTGAAAGACGAGGACATCCTGGTGCTGTCAGATTACATAGCGGGCTTATCTAATTAACGACGTCCCGCGCGGTTCTGTGGACCACCTCGATTCACATCTCCTCCATCAGCGGGACCATCTCCACGCGTCATGCCGGCACCTGGTGCGCCAGCCCCCGCTCCGGGTCTGACACCAACGCCCGCGGCACCCGCACCTGGGGCTGCACCGACGCCCGGCGCACCGACTCCCGGTGCCACACCGACTCCCGGCGCGCCTGCCCCTGCTCCCGGTACAACACCTACACCTGGCGCGCCGCGATCAACAGGACGTACGACACACCCGACAGGTAAGCCAGGACCCGTGCAATACACGACCGCCCAGGAGCTTTGTGCATAGGCTGCGATACCAATACACGCCAGAGCCTTTGCTGCAGTTAAGACATATTTCATCGTGACACCCTTATTTAAAACATTGATCGGAAAGCTTCTGCCTTGTGATAAGTATGAGCTTAAATAAACTTTAAATCTAAAATTCAGCTGATTTACCTGTTTTTCTTTCCTAAAAAGCTCTAAAGCCCAACAGAGTCGCTATTAATTAGTAAAATAGTCAACTATTCGTCCGATTGATCCATTTTCAAGGTCTCACAGCATGACTGCCCGCACACATTGCAACCGCCTTCAAGTCGCTACTGTTTTATATCGTTTCATCGAAGATAAAGTCCTGCCCGGCACGGGTGTTGACAGTACAAGCTTCTGGAAAGGCTTTGATGCGCTCGTTCATGATCTGACACCTAAAAATGCAGCACTGCTCAAAGAACGTGACAGGATTCAACTGGAAATGGATGCCTGGCATCGCGCCCATCCAGGTCCGATCAGCGATATGTCTGCATATCGCAATCAACTCCAGGCCATCGGCTATCTGGCCCCAGTGCCAGCTGAGGCGATTGCCACCACGACCAATGTGGATGCAGAACTCGCGCTTCAGGCCGGTCCACAGCTGGTCGTACCCGTTTTAAATGCACGCTATGCTCTGAATGCCGCAAACGCCCGCTGGGGTTCACTCTACGACGCACTTTACGGCACGGATGCAATCTCCGAAGCCGATGGCGCATCTAAGACCACCGCAGACGGCAAGGGTTACAACCCCGTTCGTGGCGCGAAGGTGATCGCCTTTGGACGCACCTTCCTCGATCAGGCCGCCGCGCTTGCGAACGGCTCGCACGCAGACGCAAAACTGTATGCAGTGGCTGAAGGCAAACTGGTTGTCACGCTAAAAGACGGCAGTACTACAGGTTTGGCTGATCCAAAAAAATTCATTGGTTATCAGGGCGCAGCTACTGCACCTTCCTCGATCCTGCTGGGTAATAACGGTCTGCACATTGATATTCGTATCGATAGCACTCAAGGCATTGGACGTGATGATGCCGCAGGTGTGAATGACATTGTGCTCGAATCAGCACTCTCAACCATTCTCGATTTAGAGGACTCGGTTGCGGTCGTGGACGCGGATGACAAAGTGCTTGCCTATGACAACTGGCTTGGCATTCTGAAAGGCACGCTAGTTGAAAGCGTCACCAAAAACGGTAAGACGTTTAACCGGACCTTGAATGAAGATCGCAAATACACAGCGGGCATCGGTGCAACCAATGCGCAAGACGGTGTGGTGACACTGCATGGCCGTTCGCTGCTATTCCTGCGTAACGTTGGCCATTTGATGACCAACCCTGCGATCCTTGACGAACATGGCAATGAGATTTTCGAAGGGATTCTCGATGCGGTCGTCACCGTGGCCATCGCCATGCATGACATGAAGCGCAGCAAAGACCACAAATTCGGTAACTCACGCACGGGCTCGGTCTACATTGTCAAACCAAAAATGCATGGTCCCGCCGAAGTCGCTTTCGCCAACGAACTGTTTGGTCGTGTAGAAAATATTCTTGGTCTGCCAGCCAATACAGTCAAACTCGGCATCATGGACGAAGAGCGCCGTACCAGCGTCAACCTCAAGGCATGTATCAACGAGGCGCGTGCCCGTGTTGCGTTTATCAACACTGGCTTTCTGGATCGCACGGGCGATGAAATGCACACTGCCATGCATGCGGGTCCGATGATTCGTAAAGGTGACATGAAAGCTAGCGCCTGGCTCGCTGCTTACGAACGCAGCAACGTCCTGACAGGTTTGTCTTGCGGTCTACGCGGTCGTGCGCAGATCGGCAAAGGTATGTGGGCCATGCCTGATCTGATGGCAGCCATGCTCGAACAAAAAATCGGTCATCCTAAAGCGGGTGCCAATACAGCGTGGGTCCCCTCGCCAACTGCTGCGACCTTGCATGCCCTGCACTACCATCAGGTCAACGTCGCAGAGATCCAGAAAGAACTCGAAAAAGTCGCGAACAATGCCGAGATCGATCGTCTGCTCAACGATATCCTGCAAGTGCCAGTCGCATCCAATCCAACCTGGTCTGCCGCAGAAATTCAACAAGAGCTTGATAACAATGCACAGGGGATCCTGGGCTACGTCGTTCGGTGGATCGACCAAGGGGTGGGCTGCTCTAAAGTACCCGACATCCATAACGTGGGCCTGATGGAAGACCGCGCTACGCTGCGCATTTCAAGCCAGCACATAGCCAATTGGTTGCTCAACGGCATCGTGACCGAAGCACAAGTCAACGAAACATTTCAGCGCATGGCAAAAGTGGTCGATCAGCAAAATGCAGGCGATGCTCTGTATCAGCCGATGGCCGGTCACTTCGATACCTCGATGGCTTACAAAGCAGCCTGCGACCTGGTGTTCAAAGGACTTGAGCAGCCTAGCGGCTATACCGAGCCCTTATTGCACGCCTGGCGCCTGAAGGTAAAAGCCCAGGCGTAATAAGGTGGATGACCAAGTTCAATACGCTGCTTCGCCTATTGAACGACTCTAGAGAAACTAAAAACGGCACCTTGAGGTGCCGTTTCTAGTTTGTACCCTGGTCCCGACGTTATTGTTTCGTTGCCGCAAACACATCAGCAAGCGCTTCCCAGCGTTTAGTTTCCTGGCTAACAAAATTCGCATATTCAGCAGGCAGCATGCCACCAGGCAACGCAGCCATCCCATCCAGAGTTTTAATCATTTCAGGCCTCTTAAGCATGGCAAGCACGGCCTGATAAATTTTCTCCCTGAGTGCCTCGGGCAAACCTTTAGGTGCTTCAAGTCCATACCAGGTCGTTGCCTGAAAACCCTGAAATCCTGGAGATTCGGCAATCGTCGGGACGTCCGGCAACAATGCTGCGCGATTGAGCGACGTCACAGCAAGTGCTTTGACCATTCCGGCTTTCATCTGCGAAATAGCTGAACCAGCTGTATCAATGGAGAAAGTCACACGTCCAGCAATCAAATCAGTCATCATGGGCGATGCCCCCTTGTAAGGCACGTGCACAATTTTCAGACCCGCCTGTTTAGCCACGAGTTCCGCATTCAGATGCTGCGGCGTGCCAACACCGGCAGAGCCAAAATTAATCTGTCCAGGACGTTTTTTTGTATCAGCGAGTAATTGCTCAAGCGTGTCATAGGGTGAGGATTTCGTGACAATCAACACATTTGGCACGACAGCAACGGTTGTGATGTGCGTGAAATCGGTATCAAAATTAAATGGTAAGTCAGCATAAAGCATCCCTGCAGCAGTATTACCCACATTACTTAATACCAAGGTGTAGCCATCCGCCGCCGCACGCGCAGCAATTCCGGTACCCAGTGTGCCACCCGCACCAGGTTTATTTTGAACAACAACAGTCTGACCCAGTTCAGCCTGCAGGTTTTGAGCCACTGCACGCGCCAGAATATCGGTCGTCCCGCCGGGTGGGAACGGCGCGACCAAAGTAATCGTCTTATCAGGCCAGACCTCTGCCAAAACAGGGTTGGCAACCAAGAGGCTCAGACATACCAAGGCCGTACTCAGGGAACCTGAGAGTTTGCGTATTAAATGAAGAAAAGACATCTGAGCTTATCCGTTATAAAGTAACTTATTGTCATTATTCCGTGCGAACAACCGGAACACAAACGAGGATTAACCCATGAACGCCAGAGTCCCGCATCTAGACACCGCACAAGTGCTATCTGAAGTCAGTCAGAAATGGGATGATGACCTCGTGGGTCAACTCAGCGACTACATTGAAATTCCCGCAAAATCTCCCGCTTTTGATCCAGACTGGGCTCAGTCAGGATATCTGGACACCGTACTGGAACGCGCAGCGAATTGGGTCAGGGAACAAAAAGTATCCGGGCTCACCCTTGAAATTATTCGCTTGCCTGGGCGCACACCCGTCATGTTTTTTGATGTCCCCGCCACCCGCCCTCAGGAGCAAGGCAGCCAGACAGTCCTGATGTATGGCCACCTGGACAAGCAGCCTGAGTTTGACGGCTGGCGTGCAGGTCTGGGACCCTGGACGCCAAAATATATTGACGGAAAACTGTACGGCCGGGGCAGTGCCGACGATGGCTATGCGACCTATGCGGCAATCACTGCGATTCAAGCATTGAAATCACAGCAGGTTGAACATCCTCGCATAGTGGGTCTGATCGAAACCTGCGAAGAAAGTGGCTCGCCGGATCTGCTGCCTTACGTTGATGCGCTAAGGACAAGGATGGGGGATGTAGGTTTGGTTATTTGTATGGATAGTGGCGCAGGCAACTACGATCAGTTGTGGCTCACAACCAGCCTGCGCGGCATGGCGTCAGGCACCTTGAAAGTTGAAATCCTCACCGAAGGGATCCACTCTGGTGACGCTTCGGGCTTAGTACCATCAAGTTTCAGGATCGTGCGGCACGTGCTTGATCGTCTGGAAGATAGTGAAACAGGTCGCCTCTTACCCAAAAGTTTTCACTGTGAAATCCCCGCCGAACGACGCCAGCAAGCTCAAGCGACAGCCGCGATTCTCGGAGATGAAATCTACAAACGATTCCCCTGGGCACATCACGATTGCGGTGGCTCATCGCTTATCGCACTGCCGACTACGCTTG
The DNA here is from genome assembly GCA_947380655.1 of Alcaligenaceae bacterium. Lineage (GTDB taxonomy): Bacteria > Pseudomonadota > Gammaproteobacteria > Burkholderiales > Burkholderiaceae_B > Zwartia. The sequence goes on from CANCRX010000014.1 coordinate 41,591, forward strand.
ATCCCGTTGAAGCATTAATCCGTCGCACCTGGACGCCAACGCTCAGCGTGACAGGAGCCGAAGGGTTTCCCGCTCTTAAAGATGCCGGTAATGTGCTGCGCCCCTATACTGCCTTCAAGCTCAGTTTGCGCCTCCCCCCCCTGATTGATGCAGCACAGGCCGTAGCCGAACTCAAAACCTTGCTTGAAGACAATGCGCCCTATCAGGCGAAAGTGACCTTCGAAGGTGCCAGCGCCTCAAGCGGCTGGAATGCACCGGCCATCACGCCCTGGTTCGAACAAGCCTTGAATCAGGCGAGCCAGGCACACTTTGGTGCGCCCGTTGGTTATATCGGTCAAGGCGGTACGATTCCACTGATGAATCTTTTAAGTGAAGGTTTTCCGACCGCACAAATGATGGTCTGCGGTGTGCTCGGACCAAAATCCAACGCACATGGTCCAAACGAATTTTTACATGTGCCTTATGCAAAACGTCTGACCGCAGCGGTAGCGCAAGTGATTGCACACATGCCATGAACGTATAACAATTAATTACTCTCCAGATCCGAGATACAGAAAAGTCACCTCAGATCTGGTAAAAAGTTAATAAGAGACAAGTTTCAACTACTTATAAAGAAAAAATGACAGCAAAAACATTAATCATCCGTCACGGCACGATCGTTGATGGAACCGGCAATGAGCCCTTTGTTGGCGACCTTAAAATTGTCGATGGACGCATCGAGCAAGTCGGAGCGGTGACGGGTCCTGCTGACGAAGAAATCGATGCCAGCGGTTTGATCGTCACGCCAGGTTTTGTAGATATTCACACGCACTATGATGGCCAGGTCACCTGGAGTAATCAGGTCGCTTCCTCATCTCAATTAGGCGTGACCACGGTTGTCATGGGTAACTGCGGTATCGGCTTCGCACCTTGTAATGAAGAGCACCGCGCCATCATGATGCGTCTCATGGAAGGCGTTGAAGACATACCGGGAGTCGTACTCGAAGAAGGGCTTCCCTGGAACTGGCGTACCTTTCCTGAATATCTTGATGCGCTGGACGCTCGCACATACGATGCAGATATTGCGACCCAGATCGGTCATGCGCCGTTACGCATACATGTGATGGGTGATCGAGGTGCCGCCCGCGAGCCCGCTACGGATGCGGACATCGCCACCATGGCAAAAATTGCTGGAGAGGCTGTTCAGGCCGGAGCGCTGGGCTTTAGTACCTCGCGTACTATTTTGCATAAAAGCAGCGATGGTATGAACACCCCTACCCTGGGCGCAGCTGAAAAAGAGTTGGCTGGCATTGCACTCGGTCTGAAAGATGTTGGATTGGGTACCTTACAACTTGTCACCGACTTCGATGACGTCGATGCTGAATTCGCAATGCTCAGAAGAATTGTCGAGCAATCCGGCCGGCCGCTTTCACTGACCTTGCTACAACACGAACACCTCCCCGACAGATGGCGACGGGTGATGCATCACATGCACGAAGCAACCGATGCCGGTTTAAAAATGAAAGCGCAGGTTGGCGCGCGTCCCGTTGCGCTGATCTTCAGTTTTGCCTTGTCATTGTGTTCGTTCTCGCAATTACCTACTTACGAGTCGTTAAAAGATTTACCTGCTGACGAACGTCTGAAAAAATTACGCGATCCGGAGATTCGCGCAAAGATACTTTCAGAAGAACACCACGAAGAAATGTACAAGCGTCGTGTGGCGAACTTTGAAAATCTTTATCCACTTGGTGACCCGCCAGAGTATGAGCCGCACCCGGATACCAGCATTGCTGCGATCGCCGCACGCGAGGGCAGACCTGCAGCAGAAGTTGCCTATGACATTTTGCTGGGAGACAACGGACAAGCGTTGCTTTACCGCCCTCTCTACAACTATTTCGAAAAAGATCACGAGGTGTTGCGTGAGATGCTGCTCGATCGTGACTCCGTACCTGGCCTGAGTGATGGCGGCGCGCACTATGGCTTTATCTGCGATGCGAGCTTTCCAACTTACTTGCTCACACACTGGGCACGTGATCGCACGCGAGGTGAAAAACTGCCTCTGGCTCAGCTCGTCAAGTGGCAAACACAGGATACCGCAGCAACTGTCGGGTTAAATGATCGCGGACTGTTGAAACCTGGCTATAAAGCCGATATCAACATTATTGACTTTGAGAAACTGCACCTGCATGCCCCGAAAATTGTCTATGACTTGCCTGCTGGCGGACGCAGACTCGGACAAAAGGCGGATGGCTATCGTGCAACGATCGTTTCGGGCGTCGTGACCTACCGGGATGGCATCGCAACCGGCGCGCAACCAGGCAGACTGATTCGCGGTGCAAAGCAAGTTGCCTAACAAAACATTCACATCATTTTCAGGAGACTATTGAGCATGGCTATCTACGAATTACGCACCTATACCGTGACTGTCGGAAAAATGAACGACGTCATCGAGCTTTATAAAACCCTCGGCTGGCCAGCACTGTCAAAACATCCAAACAAGCTTTGCAGCTATTTCACCGGTGATATTGGTGCCTTGAATCAAATCATCCACCTCTGGAAATTCGATGACGAAGCAGATCGCCGGGCGTTTTGGAATGGCGTGTTTAGCGATCCGGAGTTCATGAATTTTGCAAAGCAACTGCGTCCGTTGCTGCAAAATCAGGAAAACAAGTTGATGCTTGGTGCTCCCTGGGGACCTCAAGTTTGAATCTCAACCTCCTCTAATCTTACCCATACAGGGCAAACCCTCATTTCATGAGGGTTTTTTTTGACCAAAATTCATTGATAATGAACCAAGCGCGTCCGCCAAGAGATGTGCGATGAAAATTTGGAGACAAAGTGTCTGATTTTATTGTGATCAATTTGCAGGTCCTGTTTTCAGGTCTTGCTCTCGGGGCCATCTATTCGCTGGTCGCACTCGGATTTGTGTTGATTATCCGTGCGACAAATGTCGTGAATTTTGCACAGGGCGACTTCGCCATGCTGGGCGGATTTTCGATGGTGGCCTTCCTTGCCGCGGGCGCTCCTTACTGGCTGGCTATTCTGCTTGCGCTGGTTGCGATGGGTGTGTTTGGCCTGATCTTTAATTTGGGCGTGTACTACCCCCTCAGACATCGTTCTTTTCTCCCTGTGATCATCAGCACGCTGGGCGCGTCTATTTTCATGCAAAACACGGTTCTCTATTTCTTTGGACCACAACCAAGGCCGATGGAAAAAGTCTTTAAAACCTCCGCGATCGAGATTGGTGGAGTGTTCATGGATACGCAATACCTGACGATCCTCGGGGTCACAGCGATCGCGGTTGGTTTTCAGTATTTCCTGTTTGAGCGAACGCTGTTTGGTAAAAAATTACAGGCTACGTCACAAGATAAAGATATGGCACGACTGGTGGGTATTCCTGTCGCAACCATGATCGCCTTTACCTTCTGCTACAGCGCGATACTGGGCGGTGTGGCGGGGATTCTGGTTTCACCCGTGCTGTTTGTCTCGATCGGTATGGGATCGATCATCGCGCTCAAAGCCTTTTCTGCGACCATCATTGGTGGCTTTGGTGACGTCACAGGCTCAATCGTTGGGGGTTTACTGCTTGGCGTAGTCGAAGCCTTTGGCGCGCATTACATTTCCGTTCCTTACAAGGATGCCTTTGCCTTTCTTCTGCTGTTCATCTTCTTGCTCTTGAGACCTCAGGGCATTTTCGGTGAAAAGATTTCGGAGAAAGCATGAAAAAGATCCTCACACTGCTGGCAATCGGCTTGCTGATTGCGCTGCTACCTTATTTTTTCAAAGTATCGCCTTACGTTTTAAATATTTTCATGCAAGCCGTGACCTATTCGATCGCGGTGCTGGGCATGACAGTCGTACTGGGCTATACGGGGCAGATCAACCTCGCGCAAGCGACATTTTTTGGCTTAGGTGCTTATGCAGTGGGCTTGGGTACTGTTGATGCAGGATTGAATTTCTGGATCACACTGGTACTCGGCATTGCTGTGGCGACAATCTCCGGATTTATTCTTGGGCTGACAACGCTTCGTTTGAAAGGCCATTACCTCGCCATGATCACCATCAGTTTTCAGCAGATCTTCGATCTGATTCTGAATAACTGGATTGACTTCACCAAAGGACCTGACGGGATCGCTGGAATCGCCAGGCCTTCGCTTTTTGGCTATACGCTCAATGACGACCGCGCCTATCTGCTGATGTGTGCAGTGGTGCTGTATGCCGTGATTTATTTTGTCTGGAAACTCCCCCAAACAAGCACCGGTCGTGCGATGCGCGCGATTCGAGAAAATGAACTTGCAGCTGAAGTGAATGGTGTCAATAGCCTCAAAGTTAAAGTCATTGCGTTTACGATCAGTGCGGCACTGGCCGGCCTAGGCGGTGCGCTGTATGCAGCGGGCTTTGCCTACATCAGTCCGGACAACTTTAACTTTGCGCGGTCTGTTGAGTTTCTGACCATGGTGCTGCTAGGTGGTGCGCAATCTGCTTTTGGTGGCGTTCTGGGCACTAGCTTACTGATCTTGCTGCCCGAATGGCTGCGTTTTCTTAAAGAGGTTTATCTGGCCGCATACGGTCTGGCAGTGATCCTGATCATGGTGTTCCTGCCTACGGGTATCTGGGGGTTAATCAGTTCACGTGTGGCCAAATACAGAAAACCTGCCCCCATTGATATTGAGGCCATCCCTGCGCTGGACGTGACCGTACCGATTACAGATCCAACGCCCATACTTAAACTTGAAAATGTCCAGAAACACTTCGGTGGTGTTCGCGCAGTAGATGGAATTACCCTTGAGGTCATGCGTGGCACTGTGCATGCATTGATTGGTCCGAATGGCTCGGGTAAGACAACGACTCTGAATATCCTGAGCGGCATTTACAAAGCTACCGCAGGGACCATGACTTTTGATGGAGTCGACATAACTGAAATGGCTCCTTATGAGCGAGCAGGTCTTGGGATGGGACGAACATTCCAGAATATTCGCTTATTCCCTGCGCTCTCTGTTGTTGAAAACGTCATGGTCGGTGCTCAGCGTGAAAACAATCCCATCGCACCAGGGCAATTAGCACTGCGCGAGCGTGCCTTATCGGCGTTAAAGTTTGTCGGAATGGCAGAAAGCGCAGAAGTCATTGTGCAAAATTTACCCTATGGTCACCAGCGTCTGGTTGAAATTGCACGGGCACTTGCCGGACATCCTAAGTTCTTGCTGCTTGATGAACCCGCAGCAGGACTGAACCAGACAGAAAAGCAAGAACTTGTCGCCTTGCTCAAACGCCTGAGAGGACATGGATTGACGATCTTCCTGATCGAACATGATATCGGTTTGATCGAACAAGTGTCGGATCGTATTACCTGCCTGAATTTTGGCAAACAAATTGCAGAAGGCGCACCGAATGATGTGTTGCGCCACCCTGATGTGATCACCGCTTACCTGGGGGAGAGTGCACATGGCGCTGCTTGAACTTAAAAATGTAGAAAGTTACTACGGTAATGTGCAAGCGCTCAAAGGCGTATCGCTGCACGTAAACCAGGGCGAGATTGTGACGCTGCTGGGGGCGAATGGAGCGGGGAAAAGTACCACTCTGCGCAGCATTTCTGGACTCGTTTCTGTCACGCGTGGCGATATTTTATTTGATGGCCAGACGGTATTGAATATTCCTTCGGAAAAAACAGTGAGTCGCGGTATCGCACACGTCCCTGAAGGTCGAAGAATTTTCCCAGGACTGACGGTCAAAGAAAACATCATGATCGGCAGTTCGTCGCGCAAAAATGTTAGTCGCGCGCAACTAGACTCCGAAGTCGAGGAAATGTTTGAAATTTTTCCACCACTAGAACGTTTATCTGGAGCCTTAGGCTGGAGCTTATCGGGTGGCGAACAACAGATGCTGGCTGTGGCCCGCGGCTTGATGTCCAAGCCAAAACTATTGTTGCTTGACGAACCATCCTTGGGGCTTGCACCACTGATCGTACAGCAGTTGTTTGCCACCATCCGGAAAATCCGTGAACGCGGCATGACGATCCTGCTGGTTGAGCAAAATGCCAACATGGCGTTATCCGTTGCAGACCGTGGCTACGTCCTAGTCACAGGGGAACTAACCGTAGAAGGTACTCCCGAGCAGTTACTAAACAATGAAGAAGTTCGCTCTGCTTACCTAGGTGGTGGCAATAAGAAATAAACGGTTTAGAAATATAGGTCCGAGGATATTAAAACTGTGTTGGTATTAAAAGCTTGTCTGATTTTTTGAATGAACACTTATAAGAACGACTGGAGATTTTCATGAAAACTAAAATTTTTTCCTTAAGTGCAGCTGCCCTGCTCGCTGCGTTATCCATCAATGTGCAAGCTGCCGATCCGATTAAATTCGGCATGATGGCAGAAAGCTCTGGCCCCAACGCCGAAGCTGGCGTCTACCAGAACAACGGTGCAAAAATGGCTGTTGAAGAGATCAATGCTGCAGGGGGTGTATTGGGTCGGCCGCTTGAATTGCGTTCAGAGGACAATCAAAGTACCAACCCAGGTTCCGTTCTTGCCATCTCCAAGCTCACCAGCGGTGGAGACATGACAGCACTGATTGGTTCAGTGCGCAGCACCCAGATTCAAGCTGTATCACCAACTGTTGCTAAAGCTGGTTTACCCATGGTGGTAGGTGGTACGGATTACAGCCTGACCCATGTCAATAACCCATGGATTTTCCGTGCACGTCCTAATGACGGTTACTCCGCCAAGGTGATTGCAGACTATGGTGTCAATACACTCAAGCTCAAAAAATGGGCCATCGTTCACTCCACCGATGCCTTTGGTAATGGTGGAAAAAACAATCTGGTTGAAGCGCTCAAAGCATTGGGTGTGACACCGGTCTCTGTTCAAGGTTTCACCAGCAACTCACAGGACTTCACACCAATCGTCCTGGCCATCAAACAATCTGGTGCGGATATCGTCTCGACCTACATTGCCAACTCACCTGATGTAGGCATTTTCGCCAAGCAATTGCGTCAACTCGGTGTCAACACAACGTGGGTTGGCTCACCATCCCTGTCAACCGACACCGCGATGAAATTAGCAGGCGATGCGCTGTATGGTACGTATTCGATTGCCGACTATGCAATTGACTCAAGTCCTGAGACGAAAACCTACTCAGAAAAATACAAAGCCAAATATAAACTCGAAGCCGATCTGTACTCTGCGTGGGCCTACGATGCGGTCAAGCTGCTTGCCTTGGCGATTACTAACAGCAAGAGCACAAAGCCTGAAGACATCAAGAAAGCACTGCATGAAATCCAGGGCTACAAAGGCGTAGAAGGCACGTATAACTTCGACAAGAACGGTGACGGACTGCACGGCTACAACATCGTGAAAAATGACAAAGGTAATATCGTCTTCGTCAAACATATCGATTTCGCTACGAAGTAATACAGTCATTTGTCATGAAAAAAATACGTCTGGGCGCAATTTCCCGTAATTACTTCAATATGCCCATCTGGGTCGCCGCACATGCGGGCCTATTTGAACAAGAGGGCCTGGACGTATCCATTGAACTGTACGAACCAATCGACGAGGTCTGGACGCGCCTGCAGGACGGTCGATTGGATATCGCGCTAGGCGTGACCGAGCACATCATTCTGGACAGTGAAAGCGGCGGTCACCTTGAGATTATTGGTGGCAACGTTAACCGACTGCCCTTCTCGCTGATTGCAGGAAAAGATATTCATAGTTTTTCAGATATGAAAGGCCGCACGATCGGTGTGTCCTCTGTGCAGGCGGGTAGCTCCTCGCTCGTCATGAAAATCATGGAGTCGCATGGCCTGCACTACCCCGCAGACTACAACATCGTTGCAGTCGGTCCAATTCTTGGACGCTGGGAAAAACTCCAGTCTGGCGAAATTGATGCAGGACTGCAAGGTGCTCCCTTAAATTACATCGCTCAGGATCTGGGCTTTAATTCTCTCTGTGAGCCACGAGATGAATTCCCCTGGTTTCAGTTCACCTCTTTAAATGTCGACAGCCGATGGGCTCAAGCGAATCACAGCACGACGGTCGCTTTCATGAAAGCCTTTATCCGGGCGCATGAATGGTTCTATCGCAACAAACAAGGCTGCCAGACGATTGCCATGCAAGAGAGCGGCATCAGCGCAGAGTACGCGGATCGCGCCTGGGATGAATATACGCAAGCGGAAATCTTCCCCAGAAATGCCGAGGCGAATCCTGATTCAATCCAGACACTCATCGATATCAGCGCCCTGCTCAGACATGTGCCAAAACGCGCGCAAGCGCGGGCGAAATCTTATATCAATAATATTTATTTAGACCAGGCGAGACAGGAGCTTGACGCGGCTTAAGCTCTAAAGCGCTGCTTCAAACGATAAGCGTGAATTAGATAAGAGACGTAAATTAATTCTTCATGATTTCTGGGTGTTTTTGCAAAAAACTTTCCCAGCGCAAAGACTCATCAATCAAATACTTACCATAGCGCTCGGCATTCATATCGCCAGGCTCTGCGCCCGAAGCAATCAGGCCTGAGCGAAAGTCCTGATTCTGTAATCCGGCAGTCAACGCCTTTGAGAGTTTGCTTATCACCGCAACCGGTGTCCCCGCTGGTGCGACGAGTCCGAAAACAGACAACAGGCTGGAAGCCGGGTAACCACTTTCAGCCATGGTCATCAGTTCAGGGGCTGCGGCCCAGCGCTGCGCTGAAGTCACAGCGAGGGCTTTAAGCTTACCTGAACGAGCGTGAGAGAGTCCGTTGGTCAGATTATCAAACATGATGGAAATCCGGCCGGATAACAGATCCATCTGTGCACCATTTGTACCTTTGTACTGTATATGGGTCAGCGGTATTTGTGCTTCGGTCTCAAGCAAGGCACCGGCTAAATGACTAACGGTGCCAACGCCTGCAGACCCATAGTTCAATACACCTGGATTTTTTCTTGCGTAGTCCACCAGTTCACTGACCGAGTTCACAGGGAGTGCAGGATTGATGACGAGGACATTAGGCGCACTGGCAATCAGACCAATCGCTGAGAAATCACGCACCAGGTTATAGCCAATATTTTTATTCGCAACCGGTGAAATGATGTCAGACACTACGTTGACTAATAAGGTGTAGCCATCTGCAGGTGCAGAGGCAACGGCACTGGCGGCGATTGCACCACTCGCACCGGGTTTGTTTTCCACCAGCACTTGTTGGTGTAGCTGCTCAGACAAGGCTCGGGCTGCGAGCCTTGCATACAAGTCGGTCGGCCCACCAGGGACAAAACCAACAACGATCTTGATCGTTTTATCGGGATAAGCCGCTACGCTGCTGGAGCCCGGATTTGAGTTGGTTTGTCCATATGCATGAAAACCAAGCAAGGCTGTACTGAGCAACAATGCATGCCAACGGGTCCGATAAAAACCGTCGACAAAATACTTCGGCTTAGCCGCCCTCAATACGGGGAATAAAAAACACCTCGCAGCCTGCAGGGACTTTTTGCGTGTAGACCACCTCGTGAATAACGCCATCAATCGCAATAGAGGTTTCTTCTTCAAGGTGCTCTCCCAGACCAGGGAACAGCGCATCCATTGCACTGAGCACACCACGCACGGTGGTGGCCTGTACATTGAACTCTCTGACCCCATCGGTATACCTTCTGCTAAAACCGCCGGTAAACATCACCCGGACGGTTTGAGGCAGGACTGTATCAACCATTTTTTGCATCAATTGCCGCAAGCACCTTTGGAGGTGACATGGGCAGCTCTGTCATGCGGCAGCCAGTTGCCTGGAAAATAGCATTGGCCATGGCTGCCATGGGAGGCACGATGTTGGCTTCGCCCACACCTTTCACACCGAAAGGATGCAAGGGGTTGGGTACTTCAACAATCACCGCCTCAATCATCGGTAAATCTGAAGCAACAGGAATTCTGTAGTCCAGGAAACCCGCATTCGAGAGGCGACCATTTTTATCGTAGATGTATTCTTCGTTCAAGGCCCAGCCAATACCTTGTACGACACCACCCTGAATCTGTCCTTCTACGTATTTTGGATGAATCGCACGGCCTACGTCCTGGGCGGCGACAAAGCGCAGCACAGTGACTTTGCCTGTATCAGGATCGACTTCTATATCGCAGAACTGCGTCGAGAAACCTGGAGCATTTCCGCCTGCGTTGATCGATGCCTCAACACCGATCGGGCCACCCGTCACCGCGCGTTTGGCAGCAATAGCCTTGAGAGACAGAGGCTCAAAATCACCCACGCTCTTATCAGCAGGCTTGGCAAAACCATCTTCCCAAACGACTCCGGTGACATCGACATCCCACATCAATGCAGCGCGTAAACGCAACTCGTCGATGATCTTGTTGCAGGCATCCACCACCACCATACCGGTGGCGAAAGTCACACGTGAGCCACCTGTAACATGGTTGTAGCCAATAGAACCCGTGTCAGCCACTGTCGAGCGAACCATTTCGTAGGGAACGCCCAGTGTTTCAGCAGCCATCAACGCCATGGAGGCGCGCGAACCACCAACGTCCATACTACCTGTCGCGATGATCACGGTACCGTCTTCGTTGACGTGCACACTCGCCGTTGACTCACCGCCACCGTTAAACCAGAAGCCTGAGGCAACACCCCTGCCCTGGTTCTTGCCCAAAGGCTTTTTGTATTCTGGGTGATCGAGCAACACCTGAATCGTTTCAGCAAAACCGTCATGCGAATGCTTGGGACCCCACGAGGTAGGTGAGCCCGCTTTGACTGCATTTTTCAAACGCAATTTCAAAGGATCCATACCGATTTTGTGGGCCAGAATGTCCAGCACGCTTTCCACAGCAAAGGCAGAAATTGGCGAACCTGGTGCACGATAGGCGGCAGATTTAGGACGGTTGCTCACCACATCCAGGCCAATCGCACGCGTATTCGCAATCTCATACGGCGCGAACGAGCACATCGTCGCGTTCATGACCGGTGAGCCAGGGAAGGCGCCCGCCTGAAATTTCAACAACGCATCGGCAGCGACAATCGTACCGTCTTTCTTGACACCGATTTTGACAGTCATCGATGATCCGGAAGTCGGACCCGTCGCTTTAAAGACATCTTCGCGACTCATCATGATCTTGACAGGGTGGCCCGTGTGCTTCGAAAGCAATAAGGCTACTGGCTCAACGTACACAACCGTTTTACCGCCAAAGCCACCACCAATTTCAGCGGGGTGAACCAGCAAATCACTCAGATTGATTCCAAGTAACTTGGCGGTATAGCCACGCACCACGAAATGCCCCTGACTCGAGGACCAGAGCTCGCTCTGGCCGTCCGCACCATAGCGTGCCAGACAGGCATGCGGCTCGATGTAGCCTTGGTGAACCGGCGCAGTTTTGAAACTCATTTCCACGACTTCGTCGGCTGAGGCAAAACCAGCCTCAAGATCACCGACCTTGAATTCCGTACGCTTGGCAACGTTGGAAGGTTTAGTCGGTGCAGGCTCGACACCACGCGTCACCATATCTGGGAACAGCAGTGGCGCATTCTCTGCCATCGCCTCGTCCACATCGATGACATGAGGCAGAATTTCGTAATCGACTTCGATCAGCTTGATGGCCTGCTCAGCGATCGCGCGTGTTGAAGCCGCAACGGCAGCCACAGCATGGCCTTCATACAAAGCTTTTTCGCGCGCCATGATGTTGCGCGTCATGTGCCAGTAGTTAACCGCTACACGCTCGGGACCGACATAATCAAACTTGTGATCAGGAAAATCCTTTCCCGTGATCACCGCTTTCACGCCAGGCAGCGCCAACGCTTTTTCAACATTGATCGAACGGATGTTGGCGTGCGCATGCGGGGAGCGCAAAATTTGCGACCACAACATACCGGGCAAAGAGTAATCGGCACCATACTGTGCAACGCCAGTCACTTTTTGAATACCATCCGGACGGACTGGGCTGGTACCGACAACCTTCATGGCTTTGGTTGAATTTTGATGTGTTGTCATGGCTTAGGCTCCGCGCAATTCACGAGCAGCGTCAAGCACTGCCTCGATGATCTTGTTGTAGCCCGTGCAACGGCAAAGGTTGCCTGCAAGCCAGAAACGCACTTCTTCTTCAGTTGGATCAGGGTTGCGCTCAAGCAAAGCACGTGAGGCGATCAGAAATCCGGGCGTACAGATACCGCACTGTAAGGCCGCGTGCTCAAGGAACTTGCGCTGCAACACATGAAGCTCTGTGCCATTAGCCATGCCTTCGATTGTCTGAATGGATTTGCCGTTAGCCTCGACACCGAGCACCAGGCAAGAGCACACCATACGACCATCGATCGTCACGCTGCATGCGCCGCAATCGCCCGTGCCACAACCCTCTTTGGTCCCGGTCATGCTCAGATCATCACGCAGCACATTCAACAATGTCTGCTGTGTTTCACACAAAAATTCTACTGGGTCACCATTGATGACCGTTGATACATGATGCTTAGACATTTATTATTTCCCCTGGGCTCGGTTCAAGGCCACGACTGCCGCACGGCGAGCCAGCACACCTGCTACTTTGATACGGAACGCTTTGGTTCCGCGCTTGTCATCGATTGGACGCGCTGCGGCACTCGCTGCAGCGGCCAGTTTGGTCAGCGCCGCTTCATCCACAGACGTGCCGATCAATGCTGCAGCAGCCTCCGGCACCAGCAGTGCACGCTCGGCGACGGCACCTAACGCGACACGCGCGTGTGTACAGATACCTTTTTCGTCAATCGTGAGGCTGACGCCACAACCGACTACTGCGATGTCCATCTCTGAACGAGGTGTAAAGCGAAGATAAGCATCGCCCGAACGCGCTGGACGCTGGGGCAGGAAAAAGGAAGTGACTAACTCACCTTTGGCCAGGGTTGTCTTACCCGGTCCAGCAGCGATTTGCTCAACGGGAATCTCGCGCGTTCCGGCTGGGCCAACTATTCGGGCCACTGCACCGGCTGCAATCATGGCCGGTACTGTATCGGCTGCAGGTGATGCATTACAGACGTTACCACCAACCGTCGCGCGGCCTCTGACCTGGACAGAACCTACCCAATTCACGCCATCAATGACGCCCGGCCAAACACTTGCAAAGGCCTTATTTTCAACCAGATGCATGCAAGGCACGGCTGCGCCAAAACGGTAACCACCGTTTTCAACTGCCACACTGGTCATTTCGCTGATTCCTTTCACGTCCAAAACCAGCTCTGGTTTAGTCATGCCATTGCGCATCTGGATCAGCAGATCCGTACCGCCTGACAGGATTTTCGCTAGTCCTGAAGTTGCGGCGAGCAGTGCTGAAGCTGCCTCGACCGTCTTAGGTGATTCAAAACGCATATCGCTCATCTCGCTTCCCTGATCATTTTTTTATCTAACTCCATTTATACCTAACGGATAATTCATTCTATTCTATATATAAACTAAGTTAAAACTGTTCAAAACAGTGAAATTCCCCAATAAGAAATTAAACAAACAGGCTTTGAGAGACTATGAATCCAGCAATTGAATCCCAATTCAACCCGCGCACGACCGTTCCTGACGTTGGTATTTACACCTCCCGAGGCGACAAATTGAGCGCAGAAGCCCGTGCACGCTACACCTTCGAATCCGACGTTCGCTATGGGAAAGGTCCTCTTGCAGATCTGGATTTTTTCCCTGCCAAATCAGCTGGACGCCCACTTGTTGTGTTTTTGCACGGAGGCTACTGGCGCGCCAGGGATAAAAAGGACTACAGCTTTGTTGTGAATGGCCTGGTGAGCGCAGATTGCTCTGTGGTCGTGATGAACTACGACCTCTGCCCTGCCGTCAAACTATCTGAAATTGTTCAGCAAGTAAAAGATGGCTTAGTCTGGCTCGCATCACAAGCAGAACGCTGGAACTTCGACCCTAAACAAATTTATGTTTCTGGGCACTCTGCTGGCGCGCACCTGCTGGCAGCGGTACTTGCCCAGACGGGTGAATCCTATCAACTACCGACTGGCATCATCAAAAAAGCGTATCTGTTGAGCGGTGTCTACGACGTCGAACCCGTACTCGACATCTCGGTCAATGAAGAGATCAGACTTCTACCCGAAGAAGTCCACGCAATGAGTCCTTTACGCTTCACATTCAGTCCAGAAACTTCCTATGAAATCTTGGTGGGTGGCGGGGAACCTCGCGACTGGATCCGTGAGTCCAGCAGATTTGCCGAGCATTTAAAACACCAAGGATGTGCGGTTCACTATCAAACAATAGGTGATCTCAATCATTACTCACTGATGTTCGAATTTGAAACGCCTGAAGGATTGATTTCTTCAAGAATTCGTAAAGATCTAGAGGCGAGTTCAAAATGAAAAAATTTGCATCCACGACCACGCTCAGATATTTTCTGGGGCTTTTTTCAATTGGGATGGCAGCCAGCTGTCTTGCTCAAAGTACGCCAATCAATACAGACTCCTACCCGACAAAACCAGTGAGGCTTGTTGTCCCGTTTGCGCCTGGCGGCGTCACCGACACCAGTGGTCGTATCGTTGCCGAAGGCTTATCCAAACGCCTGAATCAGCAAGTCATTATTGAAAACAAGCCAGGTGCCTCGGGCAATATCGGCGCGCAACTCGTTGCGACTGCAGCGCCTGATGGTTATACCTTGTTGCTTGCGCTGGATGGTACGCTGGTCATCAATCCTCATGCCTATGAAAAAGTCGGCTTTAACGCACTGAAGGATTTTGCACCGATTGCCAAGCTCGGAGACTCAATCATCATCCTGGTTGCCAATCCAGGTCAGCCCTTCAAAACACTGAAAGAGATGGTGACCGTTTCCAAAGCCACGCCTCAAGGCCTCTCATTCGGCACGTCTGGCAATGGCAGCATTACGCATGTGGCTGGCGAGTTATTGAAAGAAAAATCTGGGGC
>CANCRX010000015.1 GCA_947380655.1 Alcaligenaceae bacterium
TATTACCTCCGGCGCCTACTTTGTTTTCAACAATCACAGACTGACCAATAGATTGGCTCATTACTTGTGAAATTAATCGCGCGGTTACGTCGGAAGCTCCTCCAGCTGCAAAGGGAACAACGAATCGTATAGTTTTGTTTGGATAGTCTGGAGCTGACTGTGCGTAAGTGTTGTCCATCAGCCCAAGTGCAATGACTGCGGACAACAGTGCTAGCAGACTACGCATGATGTTCATTAAATATTTCAGCATGAATATAAACCTCAACAGTATCTCGCTCTCATGTATCAAAAGATATAAGCGATAGACCAGCTTGATAGATTTCGATTGTCGTGTATTAAGATGAATAGTTCACTATCACTCAAATATAGTTCACTATCACTCAAATTGAATGGCTGCGTTCTTAATGAGCTTATCCATCCGAGCCGATTCCTCAACGATAAAATTACTGAATGCTGTCGGGCCTGATCCATCAACCAACAGTCCAAGCGCATCCAGTTGTTTTTGAATTTCTGGATCCTTAGTAAAGGCATCCAATTGAAGGGAGATCGCCTGAGTGATCTGTGCCGATAATCCTGCGGGGGCCACTATGCCTAGCCAGGTTGCTATTTCATAACCAGCTAAACCACTTTCGTCGAGCGTTGGAGTCTCTGTGATCAGCGGTACTCTTTTCAAAGTAGTCACGCCGTAACTCTTTAACTGTCCTGATTTAATAAACCGAGACGCACTCAAAACCGTATCGAACATAATTTGTACCCGGCCCGCAAGTAAGTCTGCTACAGCGGGGCTGCTGCCCTTGTAAGCAACATGTGTGATTTCGGTCCCGCTCGCTAAATTAAAGGCCTCCGCGGCGAGGTGAGAAGTAGAGCCATTACCAAACGATGCATAGTTCAGTTGCTTGGGCATAGTCTTTGCGTAAGCGATGAACTCTCGCAGGTTATTCGCGGGTACTGACGGATGAGCAACCAGTACGAGTGGCACTTTTACTAGCAAAGTAATGTGTGTGAAGTCTCGCTCTGGGTTATATGGCAATCTTTCACCGAAGGAGCTACGCGCTGTCGTGAAATCTCCTGCTGATGCGAGATATAGGGTGTAGCCGTCCGCAGGCATGCGAGCGACTTGAGCCGCAGCGATGGTGCCTGCAGCGCCTGGTCGATTCTCAACGATAAATTGCTGGTGCATATGTTGCGACAAATAATTCGCGACGAGTCTTCCGAAAATATCACCTGCGCCTCCTGGGGGATATCCCACGACAAGGCGGACAGGTTTACTGGGATAGTCTAGGTTTGGTTCAGATGCCAGCACCAGAGGGGCAAAGGCTGCTGCGAGTAGTCGCACAAGAGTTTTTCGTTTTTTCATTTTTGTGTCCCCTTTTTCTTTTAGTGTAGGGATTTGGTTATTTAAATTCAAGTAAATTCAAAGGTTGTTTCCAGTAAGGAGTGGAATGTTGATAAGTGACGAGTGCCAATTGTCGATGGTAGGGTTCATGTCTTCCCCGAAAGGCGATGCTTACCTTGATACCGACGTTGTGTTGGGTGTGTATTCGTTGGTGATCAACTTTAACTAAGTTGACGCAGACAATATGCAATTAGCACTGGAATTCATAAAGGCACGTTCGCATCCAGTCTTTTCTTTCCATGCGCTCACTGTGCCCAAAGTTTCTTGAACTCTTCTGGAGAGTCTTAATCAGGGATCTAATACTTTCCATACCCTTCACTAGCAAACTGCTAAGAGAAAATCTTTGGATAGACTAAATATAAGGCAGCACTTTGGTCATGCTAGGTCAATAATGTTTTGCTTGGTACCGCAATTTGTACAAAAACTCATGATTGTCCTTATATAGGTAGTCCGGTAAACGTCCCAGCTTTGAAATTAGGCCTGCAGAGATTATTCAAACTGAATCTTGGCCTCTCGAATTAAATCCCTGCTGCGTGTTGTTTCAGCCACGATGAATGCGGAGTATTCAGGACCAATTGCTTTACCTGGGATCATGCCCATATCAGTGATTCGTTTTTGCACATCAGGCATCGCGACGATTTTTGCTGTTTCTCTGTAAAGCTTATCCAGTATTGAGGGGGGTGTTGCCGCTGGTGCCATCACACCAATAAATGATTGCCAGACACAGTCTTTAAATCCTTGTTCTTGCATCGTGGGGATTTGTGGTGCCAGAGGAATGCGACTGTCTGTGGTGACGCCCAGTGGCCGTAATTTACCTGCCTGAATTTGTGGCCATGCCGACGCAAATGTATCGAAAATAAAATCTACGCGCCCGGCTAAAAGCTCTACCATGGCTGGCGCACTGCCTTTAAAAGCGATATGAACAATATCCAGTCCAGCGACTCGTTTAAAGAGTTCGGCAGCCATGTGCGCGCTAGTGCCATTACCAAAGGAGCCGTAATTCAGTTTGCCAGGGGTCGCCTTGGCCGCTTTGATGATGTCATCAATGCTGCGATAAGGACTATCGTTTGGTACGACCAGTACGCTTGGTACGGTCACGATCAAACCAACGGGCGCAAAGTCTCGCTGAACATCGTATTGAAGCGAGTTTTGCATTGTGATTGGAGCTAGTGCGGTATCAGGCGCTGTGTTGACCAGAAGGGTATAACCGTCTGCGAGACCTTTTGCGACGGAGGTGGCTGCAAGCGTTGCACTGGCGCCAGGTTTATTTTCAACGACAACAGACTGACCAAGTGTTTCAGTATATTTTTGCGCCATCATCCTGGCTAGCGCATCGCCAGCACCGCCGGGGGTGTAACCAATCACGAGTTTGATTGCACGGTCAGGATAGGTTGTTTGAGCAAAAGATGTGTTGGAGAGCAAACCCAGGGTTAGGCCACCGAGATTTAAGCTACCCAGCGATAAGCCACCCAGATAACGGCGTCGTTGTGCGGAAAAATTGTTCTGAATCTTGGGGTTCACGTTTGTCTGCCTTCTTGTAATATATTTATTAATGAGTATACTCACTAAAAGCAATAAATCAATTAGAGATAAAAACTATGGTTGAGGGCATGCCTCACGCATTCCAGGATACTGCTGCATCACAACTTCGGACTGCAACGATAGAGGCGCATGGGCCGGGATTCATGATTCGTCGGCTACAGCAAGTCTCAGTTTCCTTTTTTCATGACGAATTACGCCCATTGAATTTAACGCCTCTACAGGCCACCGTGCTGCGCATCCTGGCGCTTGAGGATGGTCTGGATCAGGTTTCACTCGCAACCCGAGCCGTAGTTGATACCTCGACCATCAAGGATGTTGTGCAGCGCCTTGAGCAGCACAGTGCGGTCACTCGGGTGCGCAGTGAGTTAGACAAAAGAATGCAATTGGTGCATCTAACAGAGCAGGGGCACGCTCTTTTGCTGCGTTCGATTCCCTTGGCTCAGAGCGCAGCGTTGCAACTACTCTCGCCACTGACCTCGCCAGAAAGAGCCGAGTTACTTAGGCTCGTGACAAAGCTCGTGCAGGCTCACAAACCTGAGTCACAACAGGGTGGTCGTGTCACCTGGCGCAGAAAAAATACTGCTACTAAAAAAATATCAAAATAATGATTGGAGATCAAAATGAAGATGTTTACAGCCCAACCCGTTAGACCAGAGCAGCCTAATTTTGCGGCTGAGATCTGTGACTTGAGCCTAAAAGGTGGCGTGACAGATGAGGAGTACGAGGAGCTTGAACGCGTGCTGTCAATCTACGGTGTAGTGATCTTTCGTAATGACCAGCCGATGAATGATGATGATCAGGAGGCACTGATCAAGCGTTTTGGTCCACCAGTCAATAGTGTTCTTAAAACTAAAAAACCTGAAGACGGTGGGGTGATAGAGCGCCCTCATTTTCTCGATATCGCAACTGTGGATGCAAACAATAATCCACTGGCCAAAGACAGTTTTGAGCATCTCTATCATTTAGGTAATCAGTTGTGGCATACCGATGGCACCCAGATCCAGCCCCCCATTCGGGTAACAATGCTTTCGGCCAGAGTCTTGCCTCCTATTGCCCCAGATACGCAATATGCTGATATGCGTGCGGCGTGGGATGCGTTGCCTGAGGAGGAAAAAAAACGACTTGAAGGGCTCCAGGTCGAGCACAGTATTTTTGTATCCAGAGCAAAGGTCGGTTTGACTGACTTTCCAGCCGAGGCAGCAAAGCTCAGGCCTCCTGTTGTGCATCCACTCGTTCGAACGCATCCCAAAACAGGAAGGAAATCACTATATCTGGCCTCCCATGCTTCGCATATCATCGGCTGGGAGAAGGCCAAAGGTGAGGCGTTGTTAGAGGAGCTGATTAAATTTGCAACGCAGCCCCAGTTTGTTTATGCCCACAAATGGAAGACTGGTGATCTCGTCATGTGGGACGACAGTTTCACCATGCACCGCGCAATGCCTTATGACGCTCCAAATCCCAGAAAGATGCGCTGGAGTGGTGCCCAAGAATTATTTCCTGTTTAACGAGGCTCACAATGGGACTCGATATTCAGCAGGCTTACAGCATTGCAGATTTACGTGAGATCGCTCAACAGAAATTGCCAAAAGGTCTGTTTGAGTTCATGGACCGTGGAACCGAGGATGAACTTGCACTGAAACGAAATCGTGCGGCATTTGAGCGGATCTGTTTACGCCCCAGAGTGCTTGTAGATGTTTCAGGCCGGAAGCTGCAATGCAAGTTCGCGGGTCGGGAAAGTGCAATGCCTTTAGCCGTGGCTCCAACCGGTGCTGCAGGTCTGCTCAGTTTTGATGGTGAAATCGCGATTGCCCGTGCCGCTGCAAAACTCGGAATCCCCTTTACGTTGTCTACCGCCTCTTTCACTCCGATGGAGCGGGTCGCCGAGGAGGCCGGAGGCCGCCTCTGGTTTCAGCTTTATATGTGGCCCGATCGTGCAATGTCTTATCAGCTTGTCGACCGCGTCAAAGCCGCAGGCTATGAGGCGTTAATTGTGACGGTTGATACGGCGGTGACACCGAACCGTGAGTACAACCGTAAAAACGGTTTTACGTTGCCGATGAAAATCACTCGCAAGAACGCGATCGATGTAGCGAAACATCCTGAGTGGTTTTTTAAAGTCTTTCTCCGTTATCTTCTGCGCTCAGGTATTCCAACACTTGAGAATTATCCAAAAGAATATCGACAGCGCTTAAGTGAAAAGCGTCCAGGCCATCAATCAGGCTTGCCAAAGAGCGACTCGGTGAGTTGGGATGATTTACGTGAGTTACGAAAGCGCTGGAAAGGCACCCTGATGGTCAAAGGGATTCTTCATCCCGCGGATGCGCAAGTCGCTTTAGAGTGTGGAGTTGATGCGATTGTCGTCTCGAATCACGGCGGACGTAACCTCGACTCGTCGATTGCTCCCATCGATGCTTTGCCAGAGATCGTTGCGACTGTAAATGGTCGGGTCGATGTTTTTATGGATAGCGGAATTCAGCGGGGCAGTGATATTTTCAAGGCGATCGCACTCGGAGCTAAAGCAGTATTTGCCGGGCGTGCTCCGTTATGGGGTGTTAGTGCAGCAGGTGAGGGCGGTGCCTATAAGGCGCTAGATATTTTGCGCGAAGAGCTAGACCGGATCATGGGTTTTACTGGTTGCGTTACTCTGGATGATATTAATCAAAGCCTGTTGTGGTTTGAACAACATTCATCCAGAGCTGAGTCTTAAGTTCTAACTATTCAATCAGCCCTTAAGCAATATAGGTTTCAAGCACACCTATTTGAGAAACTTCCGCGCGAACGATGTCCCCCGACTGAAGATAAAAAGCCATGGGATCTGGTCGACCAATCGCAACTCCCTCTGGTGAGCCAACAGTAATCAGATCACCGCGAGCCAGTCCCATTTTGGACCAATGTGAAACCAGTGCTGGAAAGGAAAAAATTAAATCACTACAGCTGGCTTCTTGTCTCGGTTCGCCATTCACTGTTAGTCTGACATTCAGCACAGACGGATCAGGCACCTCGTCCGCTGTTAGTATCCAGGGTCCGAGAGGACCGAGTTCAGGATAGTTTTTACCCAGTAGTATCGATTGGTTAGCCATTTCCTTTCGTTGCATTTCACGAGCAGAAAGGTCGTTAAGAATGGTGTAGCCAAAAATTGCTTTCAGTCCTGCTGTTTCGTCCACGTTGAGTGCTTGGGATCCAATTACGGCTGTCGCTTCGACCTCATAGTCAAACCATTCACAACCCGCTGGCCGGTGCACGGTTGAGCGCGTTGGGACCATTGAACTGGCAAGCTTAATGAAACCCATCGGTATTTCGCTATGTAATTTGGCGCCTTGTTTAGTCCAATACTCAAGTGTTTCAGCCCGGTGCGCGGCAAAGTTTCGTCCGCCTGCGATACAGTTACGAACATTGATCGGCGTCATCCACGGGGTATCAATTTCATTGAGGAACCAGTTGCTTTCACCTTGGTTTTGAGCCCACTCAAGGATCGCATAGGCCTGAGATAAAACAGTTTCTCCACCATCTATAAAGCCATCCATGCTTGTAGGAAACTGCTTGTACTTGCCTGATGCAACTGCGGCAGACTGTAAATCCAGAACTGTGAGCATGCCGGCTTGCTCGATTACGATACCGAGTCGCTCGTCGCCTTGAGGCCCTTGATAACGTCCTATTTTCATTTTTATGTCTCCTTGGTAATACGTGTTTGAGAGTATAAAACCCTTAGTGAACTGTCAATGACCCAAGTCCAGGGGGAGTGAGCTTTTCAATAATGGTGAGCGGCGTGCTATAACGAAAAAATAAAAATACTAGATTTGTGGAGATTAAAAATGAAAGTTAACAAAACCTTTTTATCGACGCTTGTTCTGTTTGCTGGGGCATTGGGACTGACTCAACAAGTTTCGGCTGAGACTTATCCCTCGCGCGCAATCAAAATTATTGTTCCTTACGCACCTGGAGGCGGAGCGGATTCTTTTGCTCGGTTAGCCGCACCAGACTTAGAAAAAATCCTTGGTGTCACCTTAGTCATCGAAAATTTAAGTGGTGCCAACACAGCAATCGGTGCGCAGTCCATGGCGAGGTCCAAGCCAGATGGCTACACGCTGATGTTCACCACGGACTCTACAGCTGTTGCAAATCCCTTGCTCTATAAAAGTCTGACTTATAAGCCTGAGGATTTAGTTCCGGTAGGTACCTTGAACGAGGTTGGGCTTGGTATTGTTGTGGCTGATAAGTTGCCAGTTAAAACATTCAAAGAATTGGTTGAATACACCAAGAACTATAAGGGTAATCTTGCTTATGGCTCTTATGGTCTTGGAAGTCAGGCTCACATGATGGGGGAGGCCTATAACAAAGTAACTGGCTCAAACTTGGTCCATGTTCCTTATAAGGGCTCCGCACCGGCAGTCACCGATGTGATGGCAGGCCAGGTCTTGTTTACCTTTCCCGCCTTGATCACCGTACGCGGTAATATTCAGGCAGAAAAAATCAGAATGCTCGCAGTGACCAGCAGCACACGTTTACCAAGCCTGCCTGATGTACCCACGTTCAAAGAACTAGGGTATGAAAAAATGTCTGTTGGCGCCTGGTATGGTTATTTTGCACCTAAAGAAACTCCCGCCTCAGTGATTAAGACTTTTAACGATGCGTTGGCAAAGTTACTCAAGGACAAAACCTTTGTTGATAAACTCATTGAACGTGGCGCGATTCCTCTCGCGAGTACGCCTGAAGAGATGACACTGTTGATCGAAAAAGAAAAAAAGTTTATTGCTGAAGTGTTGCAGATGACTCAAATTACAGTGGATGAATAAGGTACGAATTACTTATATTTCAGTCAATTCAGATACTTCTCGTAGTAACTCTTGGAGTGGCAGCGTTAATTTTTTAACGACGTCACAATAATTTTCACTCGTCGTTAAACTCGTGTTTAGCGCATAGGTCGTGCCGTGTATATAAAGTGGTGCTGCTACGGCTACAACCCCTGGTTGCCAGGATGCCGCGCAGTATCCCTTGGTTTGTATATCGCTGATGCATTTTTCAATGTCCTTAAGCAGAGATATTTGCCAAAGGGCAGTTCTGCGCTGGCGAAAAATCTTATAGAGCGGTTTGCGCTCTTTGAGTGAAAGTGTGGAAAGATACGCTCGTCCAAGCGATGTCAACTCCATCGGTACGCGTTGACCAGACACTACATTTCTGAAAGCAACTCTGCGCTTGTATCTGATAGATTCCAGATACACCATCTCATCTCGATCAGCCGCAGCCAGTCCTACATTGATCCCGTGGCTTTCTGCCAGAGCACGCATTTTCGGAGCAATGAGTTGGAGGACTTGAGATCCAGTTCGCATCGAGTGTGCAAAACTGAGCGTAGCGGGTGCGAGTCTGTAGGCACGTTGTTCTGAGTCAAATTCTAATATTCCTGTGCTTACAAGCGTTTGCGTCAGTCGACTTACTGTCGATTTAGCCAAACCAGCACGTTCAGCAATTTCACTATTTCCCAGTAAATATGACCCGGGTCTGAATGCACGCAATATTTCGATTCCTCTTTCGAGTGATCGATTGGTTTTGCCTGATTTCATTTGACTAATCATCGGTATCTTAAGTCTTTGTGATAAATATTAATGGCTCGATTGAAATGTGTTTAATTCCACCTGATGGAATTCAAGACTAACTTTAATTTGAATTCTAGCCTAAGCTTCTAACTTGTTTGTCATGTCATACGTATGACCAGAAAATGCCTCTATTTACTTAGTACCGGGAGTGTGCATCTTGCTTAGTAAAATCCTGCCTTTATGGTTGATTGCATTCGTCACTTTTTTTGTTTTTAATGGGCAGCAGTCCTTCGCCGCTTATCCAGACAAAGCCATTCGTTTAATTGTTCCCTTCGCACCTGGCGGTGGTACGGATCAAATTTCTCGCGCTTTGGGTGCTGGCATGGCAAAAGCACTCGGACAGCCTGTTGTGATTGAAAATAAACCAGGCGCGGGTACGGTAATCGGTATGGATACGGTAGCCAGAAGCGCAGCGGATGGCTACACCTTGGTCATGGCAACCTTTGCCCACGCGGTCAACCCAAGCCTGCAGCTTAAATTGCCGTATGACAATGACCGCTCCTTTGATCCGATCGCGTTAGTCGCGCGAGGACCAAACGTACTGGCGGTACGGTCAGAAAGTCCCTACAGGACAGTGGAGGCGATCATTGCCGCGGCTCAGGCAAACCCCGGTGTGTTGACCTACGCCTCACAAGGCAATGGCACCTCGGCGCATCTTGCGGGTGAGATGTTTATTAACCTTGCAAAAGTAGAGTTGACCCACGTGCCTTATCGCGGAGCGGGGCCAGCCATGACAGATTTGCTGGGCGGGCAAGTTGATCTTTTTTTTGGAACCGCAGCGGCTGTCTCACCTTTAATGGCGAGTGGGAAATTACGCGCAATCGCTGTGACAAGCGCTTTGCCTTCTCCAGCCTTCAAGGATGTACCGACTGTCAGTGCAACCATTCCCGATTATGCAGTAGAAAGCTGGTACGGTTTGTATGCGCCAGCCGGAACACCGAAAGAGGTGATCTCAATACTACATTCTGCAATCGCGCAGGCGGTCAAAGCGCCCGATTTTGTAAAGAAGGTCGAGCACGAGGGCCTGACCATTGCCGTGGGAAGTCCTGGTGAATTGCAGATGTATGTCCAGGGCGAACAAGCGCGCTGGAAAAAAATCATTACAGAAAACAAAATTCAATTTCAATAAATAACTGCTTGGGGATTTCAATGGAATACAAACTCATAAACATGGATGTGCAGTCTTCAATCGCCACGATTACCTTTAATCGTCCCGAGAAACGCAATGCCATGAGTGATGATATGCGTACGGAATTCATCCATGCGCTTGAGCATATTTCTGCTGACAAGGGGATCCGCGCGTTGGTGATTACTGGCTCAGGTAAAGGATTCTGCGCAGGGGGGGATATCGCTGGTATGGAAAAGCGCATGAGCGCTCCAACCGGTGAAATCGCTTTTAATGGCTGGCACAGACAGCAGCGTGTTCACCACACTCAAACACTATTGCACTCGATGCCTAAGCCTACCATTGCGGCGGTCAATGGTGCCGCTTCTGGCTTGGGGGCTGACACGGCGCTCGCCTGTGATTTTCTGATCGGTAGTGAGTATGCCAATTTCACGTGGTCATATATCAATCGCGGAATTATTCCTGATGGTGGCGGTATGTATTTGCTGCCGCGCCGGGTGAGTTTATCGATGGCAAAACAACTGATTTTTTCGGGTCGTAAAGTGGATGCCGAAGAGGCCTTGTCACTCGGTATTCTGGATCGTAAATCTTCAAGTGCTGATTTATTGGCGGATGCTCAAGCCTGGGCGAAAGAGTTGAGCAAAGGTTCAGGAACCGCACTGGCACTTTCTAAAACTATTCTGAATCAGTCCTACGAATCCACTGCGCATCAAGTTTTTGCGCAGGGTAGTCAGGCTCAGGGTATTTGCTATACAAGCACTGAGCATCGCAATGCAGTCTTGGCATTTCTTGAAACCAATAGTAAAAAAGGCTGATGCGTGATGAATGTGATTACACGCTTAATGAAACCGCAGCGCGTTGCTGTAATTGGTGCGTCTGCAGATATCTCAAAGACTGCCGGTCGGCCGGTCTCTTATTTGCTTAAACATGGCTTTACGGGCGAGATCTATCCTGTTAACCCTAAAGCCTCAGAGATTTGTGGACTGCCTTGTTATCCAGATATTGCTTCCTTACCCGAGGTACCCGATGTTGGTATTGTGCTGCTCGGAGCGGAGCGTGCGCATCAGGCTGTCGCTGAGTTAGCGAAGATGGGCTGCTCGGCTGCGATCGTATTAGCGAGTGGCTATACCGAAGTCGGCGAAGATGGGGCAAGACGCCAGGCGGAGCTGATCAAGGCCGCAGGCAGTATGCGTATCCTAGGACCCAACACCATTGGTCTGGTCAACATCACAGACGGGATTGTGTTGTCTGCTTCGGGCGCGCTGGAAATGGATCATTTTCCTTCTGGAGCAGTCAGTTTAGTCTCTCAAAGCGGCGGGATCTTGGGTTCTCTGTTGTCTCGCGCTGCAGCGCGCGGTATTGGTTTATCCAAACTGGTTTCAACCAGTAATGAAGTCGATCTTGAACTTTCAGACTTTATAGATTGGTTGATCGAGGACGATGCGACAAAAGTTATTGCTTTATATGTTGAGTCAGTCAGAAATACCGAAAAATTTCGACAGGCTGCCTTGCGTGCAGCTGCGGCGGGTAAGCCGATTATTGCTTTTAAGATCGGTCGTTCAGAAGCAGGTGCGAAAGCCGCGATTTCTCATACTGGCGCACTGGCAGGTGCTGATCGGATGTATGACGCCTTGTTTAAACAGGTCGGTATCATTCGTGCGAATAGTTTTGATGAGTTACTGGATATTCCAGCGGCGCTCTCAACGGGGCGCAAGCTGGGTGGCAATCGTGTGGCGATTCTGACCTCGACGGGAGGTGCTGGAACACTTGTTTCTGATGCGTTGGGTGTTTCAGGTTTTGCAACACCTGCGCCAGACGAAATGACTGCTGGTGAACTCCGTGCACTACAAAATGGTGATCACGCGGCCTTGGATCGCAACCCGATTGATGTCACGCTAGCGGGGTTGAAACCCGATCTGTTGAAAGGTGCCATCAGTTCATTGCTGCGTAGTCCGACCTATGATGCGTTAGTGGTGATTGTCGGGGCTTCCGGACTGGCCATGCCTGAGTTGATGTCAAACGCGATTAATAGTTGCCTGGGCTCAACGGACAAACCTGTTATCGCTTATATCAGCCCGCATGCGCCAAAAATTGGAGCGTTGCTTACGCAAGGTGGAGTCCCTGCTTTTTCAGCACCGGAAAGCTGCAGTGCTGCCTTAGGTGCGATGTTGCACGCCAGTCAATGGAAAGCACCGACTCAATCAGATAGACCGACCACCAGCGTTGCTCTGGATACCATCCCGACCGGTGCACTCGATGAGGCGCAGGCAAAACAGCTTTTTTCAAGATTCGGGATTCCCTGTGTCAACGAAATTGTCGTGAGTAGCGCTGAACAGGCGAGACAGGCCGCCGTGAAATTAGGCAGCCGTGTCGTACTCAAAATCCTCTCTTCAGAAATTTTGCATAAGAGTGATATGGGCGGCGTCGCGGTCAATCTGAATGCCGAGCAGATTGGAGATGGTCTTGAAAAGATGAAGGTGACGGTCAAGGCCAACGCAGGCATCACGCCTGAAAAATTCCTTGTGCAGGAAATGGTTTCTGGTGGAACAGAGTTAATCCTTGGTATGCATCGTGATCCCCTGGGGACTGCTATTTTGTTGGGCATGGGAGGCGTGACGGCGGAGTTACTTAAAGACACAGCGATGCGACTATTGCCCTCAGCAGGAGGACTTGCACCCGAAACAGCACGCCAGATGGCGATGGAGCTTAAAACCTGGCCTTTACTGGATGGTTATCGAGGCAGAGCGCCAGCTGATATTGATGCACTGGTTGCCGCAATTGTTTCCTTTTCTGAAATGGTCGCCCGGCTCGGTGAGCAACTCTTAGAGGCTGAAATCAATCCGCTCTTTGTTTTGGAACGGGGGCAGGGGGTAAAAGCTGCTGACGGTATTGCTGTCTTTAACTCCGAGGCAGGTACCACCTAGGCTGTCTTTTTTCTTTAAAAGAGGCGGTCCCCTCGGCGGCCTCGGCTGACTGGCGCACCTGTGCATGTTCTTTGACCAGAACCTCAAAGAGCTCGTCACCGAGTAAGGCCTCTGCAACCTGAAGTATCCTTGCTTTACTGGTAGAGACCGCCTGTGGACCATTCATCAGGATGGCATCAATGATCGTGTGACTGACCTCTTGTAACTTGTCGTCTGGACACACTTCGTGAACCAGTCCGATTGCTTTGGCCGTATTGGCACCAAATTTTTCACACGTTAAGGCATAACGTCTAAGATTTCTGGTCCCAATCGCTTGAACGAGTTGCGGAAAAATAATTCCTGCGACGAGTCCCCAGCGCGCTTCAGAAATTCCGAACATTGCGTGTTCACTGGCAATGACAATGTCGCAGGCCGAGATAATGCCTGTTCCGCCACCGATACAGGCGCCTTTGACGATTGCGATGGTGGGGATGGGTAATTCGTTTAAGCGCCGAACGGCCTCAGCCGTCAAGCGGGATGCCTGTTCGTTAGCTGTTGGCTCTGTCTTACCTACACTGGCGATCCAGGTGAGATCTGCTCCCGCTTGAAAATGTTTGCCCTGGCCTTGCATCACAACGATACGCAGACCTGGTTCGGTTGCCAGCTGATCCATCGCCTCATGCACACCGCGCAGCATGTCGCCGTTATACGCGTTATTGACTTCAGGACGGTTGAGGGTGAGAGTTGCGACCCCGCGCTCGTCTAGTTCACATAGCACGGCATTATTTCCAAAACTTTTTTTCATTCTTATGTCTCCTGCGTTATTTTTAATATTATAGTGATTCAGAGATTGTGAAGCTGCTAATTTTGAGGGGATTCAGATGGGTCAAGCAACGGGTACAAAGAAAATTCCTCAGCAATTACAGGATCCTGAGCAGCCGTTGGTCGATGATATTCGTTTGCTTGGTCGGATACTCGGCGACGTGATCAGAGAGCAGGACGGTGATGAAATTTTCAATTTGATTGAGAATGTTCGAAAACTCTCTGTATCGTTCCATCGAGATGTTGATCAGCAGGCCAATAAAGATCTTAAAAAGTTACTTAAAAGCCTAAGTAGCGAGCGAGCTGTTCAGGTTCTGCGTGGCTTTACCTATTTCAGTCACTTAGCAAATCTGGCGGAAGATCGACATCACATTCGCAGGCGCGCGGTCTATGAGCGGATGGGTAGTTATCAGGACGGTAGTATAGAAATTGCGATGAAAAAGCTCCATTCTGCCGGAGTGACGAGCAAAATGATTGCAGAGTCGCTTGAGACGAGTCTCATTTCACCTGTCCTGACTGCACATCCGACGGAGGTTCAACGCACTAGCATTCTGGATGCTGAGCGCGATATAGCGAATCTGCTGGCTGAGCGCGACGCGATCAAAGCCTTCTCCGTCGCACAGACAACTAAAAAGGATGTACTGGCTGCGCGAGAGTTATTGCAAAACGAAGAGCAGATTCGTGCACGCGTGTTGCAGCTATGGCATACCCGATTGCTGCGCGTGACTAAGTTAACCGTCGCAGATGAAATCGAAAATGCACTGACATATTATGAGTCAACATTTCTGCGTCAGATCCCCAAAATTTATGCGCATCTCGAACAGGAATTGCCTGGTTACAACGTTGCGAATTTTTTGAAAATGGGTCAGTGGATTGGTGGTGACCGTGATGGTAATCCTAATGTCACAGCTGAAACTCTTGATTATGCAATCGCTCGCCAAGCTGAACTCGTGTTGCGGCATTATCTAACTGAAGTCCATTATCTTGGAAAAGAACTCTCTGTTTCTGCATTGCTACTAGATTTTCCGAAAGCGATGCAAACACTTGCTCAAGCATCGCCAGATAAGAATGAACATCGGCAGGATGAACCTTACAGAAGAGCATTGACTGGCATGTACTCTCGTTTAGCCGCCACGCTTAAAGTACTGACCGGTGCGGATGCTGCCCGACATGCCGTGCCTCCACAAAATCCTTATGCGAATGCGCAAGAATTTTTAGCTGATCTTAAAACCATCGAAGCCTCACTGATCGCTCAGAATGCGCTCGCGCTCTCTGATAGAAGACTTCACGCTCTGATCAGAGCTGTAGAGGTCTTTGGCTTTCATCTTGCTACGGTCGATTTGAGACAAAGTTCAGATAATCATGAGTGCGTTATTCATGAACTCTTGCAGGTAGCAGGGCTGGAGGAAAATTATTCTAAGCTCAACGAGGATCAAAAACGCTCAGTCTTAATGAGCCTGCTTAATGATGCACGATCCCTGAGGGTCATTGGCTGGGAATATTCCGATTGGACCCAGTCTGAGCTTGCTATTTTTGAGATGGCAAAAAAATTGCGTCAGTCTTTTGGACATGATGCGATTAGACATTACATTATTAGCCACACTGAAACCGTTAGCGATTTACTCGAAGTGCTGTTACTGCAAAAGGAATGTGGCCTATTGCTGGGAACTCTGGATAGTGATGCGCAGGCTGATCTGATTGTCGTACCGTTATTCGAGACGATTGAAGACTTACGCAATGCAGCCCCGATTATGCGCGAGTTTTATGCATTGCCTGGTATCGCGGAGTTGGTGAAGCGCTCAGGCGCTGAGCAAGACATCATGCTCGGTTACTCTGACAGTAATAAGGATGGCGGTATTTTCACCAGTAACTGGGAACTCTATTGCGCAGAGATCGCCTTGGTCGATTTATTTGAAAGTTTGGAAGAAACATTCACTATCCGTCTTCGCTTGTTTCACGGACGTGGCGGTACAGTGGGACGTGGAGGTGGTCCGAGTTACGAGGCAATTCTTGCGCAGCCTCCTGGTACGGTACGAGGCCAGATTCGATTGACAGAGCAGGGCGAGGTGATAGGCTCCAAATATGCGAATCCTGAAATTGGTCGTCGTAATCTCGAGACACTTGTGGCTGCAACCCTTGAGGCGACCTTATTAAAACCTTCTAAACCTGCAACGAGTGAATTTTTAAAAGCAGCCTCAAAGCTCTCCCAAGAGAGTATGGGGGCTTATCGTAAGTTGGTGTACGAAACTCCAGGATTTGCCGATTACTTTTTTAGCGCGACTCCCATCAGGGAGATTGCCAAACTAAATATCGGTTCGCGACCTGCGAGTCGTAAACCTAGTCAGAAAATCGAGGACCTACGTGCCATCCCTTGGGGGTTCAGTTGGGGGCAGTGTCGATTGACCTTGCCAGGCTGGTATGGTTTTGGTTCCGCTGTTGAGAGTTTCCTGGAGTACGACGAGCCAGCACAGCGCAAAGCGGCGTTAGCGTTATTACAAAAAATGTATAAAAACTGGCCATTTTTCCGAACACTTTTATCTAATATGGATATGGCGCTGGCAAAGAGTGATATTGCTCTGGCGTCACGCTATAGCGAGCTCGTAGCAGATACACGATTACGTAAACGGATTTTTAATGCGATTGAGACAGAATGGCAGAAAACGATTCAGGCGCTGGCGTTGGTCACTGGAGAAAAAAACCGGCTGGCGAATAATCCGGCACTCGCCCGATCAATCCGTAATCGCTTTCCATACATCGATCCCTTGCATCATCTTCAGGTGGAACTCATTCGTCGCTACCGGCAAGGCGAGCAAGAGGAGAGGGTGCAACGAGGCATACATATTGCGATTAACGGCATTGCAGCGGGCCTGAGAAATACCGGCTGATGCGCTTCGAAACTCCATCACCTGACGCTGTTGTTCAAGACAGCTCAGGCGATGAGTAGGAATAATTAATTGTCTGCTTTGATGTCTGCGGCTTTGATGACTTCTCCGTAGCGTTTCAGATCAATCGCGATTTCTGTACTGAATTTCTCTGGCGTACCGGGTGTTGCTTCGATTCCGAGCGTATCAAGCTTTGCGATGACTTCTGGACTTGAGAGTACGGCATTGAGTTCTTTATTCAGATAGTCAACGATTGATTGTGGTGTTTTGGCTGGTGCAAAAATGCCAACCCAGCCACTCGCAACAAAATCTTTGACACCACTCTCCATGAAGGTAGGCACTTCAGGCAGAGAGGAGGCGCGTTTTTGACTTGAAACGGCTACTGCGTTGAGTCTGCCTGATTTTATGTAGGGATAGGCTCCCGCAACAGCCGTATACACCAGAGGTATCACGCCCGCCTGAACATCAATCATGGCTTGGCCGCCACCTTTGTAAGGGACATGAACGAGTTTTGAACCCGTTTGCTTGTTCAGTAATTCGACAGCGATATGCTGAGGGCTGGCAACGCCAGAGGAGCCGAAATTAATGGTTTTACCGGGTTGCTTGGAGATCGCGATGATCTCCTGAAGTGTTTGTGCTTCGAATTTTGGATAGGCCACCAGGATCAGAATTGTTTCACCAATTTTTCCGATCGGTCTAAGATCCTTCGTGGTGTCCAATGGCATATTGGTAAATATATGTGGATTGATCACAATTGTTCCGTCAAACCCAAGAACGAGTGTGTATCCATCAGGCTCCGAATTAGCCACCATCGCTGCCCCAATATTGCCTGAGGCACCCGGTTTGTTTTCTACAACAATTGTTTGTCCGATGCGACGAGACAATTGGTCTGCGATGAATCTTCCACTTGTATCCGTGACGCCACCCGGAGCAAAGGGCACAATCAGTCGGATTGGTTTGTTTGGGAAAGTGCTCTGTGCGCTGACTGTCGCTGAGAGTGCGGCCAATGCGAGACCCAGAAAAATTCGTTGCAAGCGATGGGTAGTTTTTAATACTGTGCTGATCATGTTGACTCCTGAGTACTTTTTAATTGGTTTCTAACGAATGGTACTAAGCCACCTGCTTGAATAATTCCCTGAATATATGGGGGGAAGGGCTTGGCCTGATAGGTGACACCCTTGACGACAAATAGACCCTGCGTGACATCGGCTTCGATCTGTTCTCCATCTTGCACAGCAGACACGATTTCCGGACATTCAAAAACAGGCAGGCCAATATTGATTGCATTACGATAAAAAATACGCGCAAAACTCGTCGCGATAATGCACGATATCCCAACGGCTTTGATTGCGATCGGTGCATGTTCTCTGGACGAACCGGTACCAAAATTATTACCTGCAATCATCACATCGCCCGCACGTACCCGCTGAGTAAATGTTGGGTCGAGTCCCTCCATGCAGTGCGGGCCGAGATCTTCAGCTGTGTGCAGGTTCAGATATTTGCCGGGTAAGATGACGTCTGTATCGATATGTGCTCCATACAGATGGATGACTCCAGTGACGCTCATAGTTGCTCCTTTCTGCCCGCGTGGTCCGCAATCGATGCCGGATCAATAATTTTTCCAGCGACCGCAGCTGCGGCAGCGACCCAGGCATTTGCCAGATAGACCTTTGAGTCGCTATGGCCCATTCGTCCTCTGAAATTTCGGTTGGTGGTTGATATGGCTGTTTCTCCCGCCGCCAGTATTCCCATATGTCCACCGAAACAGGCACCGCAAGTCGGTAAGGAGATTCCCGCTCCCGCTGCAGACAGGATTTCTAGCAAACCTTCGCGTGCCGCTTGTCGATAGATTGCGCTGGTGGCAGGCACAACAATCAGTCGGACATGCGGTGCGATGCTTTGGCCGCTGAGGACTTCGGCCGCCTGCCTGAGATCTGTGATGGTGCCGTTTGAACAGTTACCGATATAGACTTGATTAACGGTAATTTCTTTGAGTTGTTCGATAGGCAAACCGTTAGCCGGTGAGGGCGGGGCGGCGACCATGGGTTCGAGTAGATTAAGATCGATGGTGTAAGTCGCCAGATAGGCTGCGTCGTAGTCAGGTGTGACAGGTTGTCGAGCTTTCCAACCGGATTGTTTAATGTAATGCGCGACTTGCTCATCATATTCAAATACACAGGTATCGGCGCCTGCTTCAACAGCCATGTTTGCAATAGCCATGCGTTCATCGATATTCAGATTGGTGAGGCCTGTCCCGCCAAACTCCAGGGCTGCATTGAGCGCTCCATCGACTCCGATTGTTGCAATCAGAAACAGAATGATGTCCTTGCCTGTGACAAACCTTCCTGGTTTGCCAATCAACTCTATGCGAATCGAAGCGGGTACTTTGACCCACAATTCTCCCGTTGCGATCACACCCGCCAAATCAGTCGAGCCAAAACCCACGCCACAGGCATTTAATGCTCCGGCCGTACAAGTATGCGAATCCGCTCCAAAGATCAGGCCGCCAGGACCTACCTTACCAAGTTCGGGGAGGAGTGCATGTTCGATCCCGTGCCGACCCGATTCATAAAAATTTTTAATCCCGAATTTATTGCCGAAGTTTCTTAATAAGTTGATCGAATCTGCGCTGGTGACGTCTTTAGGAGGTGAGAAATGATCGGCGATCAACACTACTTTTTCAGAATCAAAAAGATTGCTGACTCCCATCAGATTTAATTGGCCGACCGTAATGGAGCCGCTTGTGTCGTTGAGTAACACCACATCGGGTGTGAGTACCTCGATATCGCCCGATCTCGCACGCCCTGATTGGGAATGTTGAGCGAATATTTTTTCTGTCATTGTGAAACCCATGACATCTCCTTGTTTTTTATGCGCATAAGTAAGAATTTATGCTGTTTTTGTTATTTCTGTTTATATTGGCATATTACCTACAAATCACTGGATAACTATGAGCCCGGCACAGCACTTGCGTCAACGACTTGAGCAACCTGAAATTATGGTGATCCCAGGCGGAGGTTCACCGATAGAACTTCGCCAGATCGAGGCCGCAGGATTTGAGGCGGGTTATGTCAGCGGTTATGCCACAGCGGCCGCCCGCTATGGTGAGCCTGACATCGGACTGATCGCTTATGCTGACATTGAAAATGCTGTACATGCTATCCGTCGGGTGACGACTTTACCGCTGATTGTTGATTGCGATACCGGCTATGGTGATGTAGCGAACGTAGTGCGTACCGTCAGAGGTATGGAGCTGCTCGGCGTTGCAGCGATCCAGATCGAAGATCAGGCCTGGCCCAAGCGTTGCGGCCACATGGACAATAAAATTGTTGAGTCGCGTGAGGTAGCGGTCAGAAAAATACGCGCAGCCGTCGCTGCACGGACCAATCCAGAAACGCTGATTGTTGCACGCACGGATGCTCGGGGACCGCTCGGTATGCAGGAGGCACTTGATCGTTGCATGTTGTTTAAACAGGCGGGTGCGGATATTCTTTTTGTTGATGGCCCACAGTCGTTAGACGAACTTGAATTAATCGGGCGCGAATTGCCAGGACCATTGCTGGCGAATATGTCTGAGACAGGCTTAACACCTTTGCGTTCTGCTCAGGAATTACAGCATATGGGTTTTGCTATTGCACTATTTCCGAGCAGTACGGTGAGACTGACTATCAAAGCAGTAGATGACTTTCTGACTGACTTGAAAAAAACAGGTGACTCGCGTAACTGGGTGGATAAGATGGCCTCTCTTGAGCAAACAAATAATGCGCTAGGCTTGAATAAAATTCGCGCGTTTGAGCAGGATTTACTTTCAAAAGAGAAGTAGGCTGGTTTCAGGATCACTGTTCAGGATCACTGCGCCAAGCGGTGATCCTTGAATAGTTCACGAAGTTTAAGTTTCATGAGTTTGCCGGTCGCTGTAAGCGGCATTTGATCAATAAACGTCACATCATCTGGTATCCACCACTTAGCAACTTTACCCTCAAAAAATGCCAGGATATCTTTTTTGAGGCTTTGCTCATCTTGCAGGATCTCTGTTTTTTTAACGACCACGAGTAAGGGGCGCTCATCCCATTTGGGATGATGAACCGAAATGCAGG
Source organism: Alcaligenaceae bacterium (assembly GCA_947380655.1). Taxonomy (GTDB): domain Bacteria; phylum Pseudomonadota; class Gammaproteobacteria; order Burkholderiales; family Burkholderiaceae_B; genus Zwartia. The sequence goes on from CANCRX010000015.1 coordinate 20,360, forward strand.
CCGCGATTAATACGGCAGGATGGGCGATGGCGACATTCTCAATGTCTATTGAGGAAATCCATTCACCGCCAGACTTGATGACGTCCTTGCTGCGATCTGTGATTTGCATATTTCCATCTGCATCGATGGTCGAGACATCACCTGTCGGAAACCAGCCATCAACAAGAGGACTTTCCTCTGCTCGATAGTAATTGCTGATTACCCAGGAGCCTTTGACCATCAGATCACCAAAGGCTTTACCGTCATTGGGGAGTTGCTTGCCTTCACCATCTACGATTTTCATTTCGATACCGTAGAGCGAGCGTCCTTGTTTTTGCAGGATATGATTTTGTTCGGATTTGGATTTCTGTAAATCAACTGCTTTTAAGCCCGCTACGGTTCCGATTGGTGACAACTCGGTCATACCCCAGGCGTGTACGACGTTGACTCCATACTCGCTAAAACTCGCCATCATCGCTGGTGGGCAGGTCGAACCACCGATGACGGTCCTTTTAAAGCTATGGAAGGAGTGATTTTGCTCTTTGACATACTGGAGCAATCCGGCCCAGATCGTCGGCACACCTGCGGCCATCGTCACTTGTTCAGTATCTATTAATTCAAATAAGGAGGCGCCATCGAGTTTTGCTCCTGGGAAAACAATTTTTGCTCCGGTCATGGGGCAACTATAGGGTGTACCCCAGGCGTTGACGTGAAACATGGGTACGACCGGCATGATGACTTCTGCACTGGAAATGCTCAGCGAACCGGGTAATGCTGAGGCATAGGCATGCAAAATAGTTGAGCGATGACTGTAAAGTGCACCCTTTGGACGTCCCGTTGTCCCCGAGGTATAGCAAAGAGCTGAGGCTGCGAATTCATCAAAGACCGGCCATGCGTAATCGCCGTTTTCATTTGCAATCAATGTCTCATAACAGGCTAGCTCAATTATTTCAGAGCTTGGCATTTTATTCTTATCACTTAGGCAAACCCAATGCTGAACCGTCGGACATTGAGGGACCATTTTTTCAACTAGCGACAGGAACGTAATATCAAAGAATATGATTTTGTCTTCTGCATGATTAATGATGTATGCGATCTGTTCTTCGAATAGTCTAGGATTGATCGTATGGCATACCGAGCCACTTCCGGAGATCCCATAATAGAGCTCGAGATGACGGTAGCCATTCCAGGCCAGTGTTCCAATTCGATCTCCCGGCTGGACGTCAAGTCTGCTTAGCATTTGAGCAACCTGTCGCGCACGTTGTTCGCAGTCGGCATAGGTATAGCGATGGATATCACCCTCTGTGCGTCTTGAAACAATTTCAGTCGTGCCGTAATTATTTTTTGCGTGCGTCAGCAGGCTGGATATCAGCATAGGCTGAGACATCATTTGACTCATCAAGAGTGCATTTGAATCGATGAATGTTGTCATGCCAGAGCTCCTCTCTGTCAGATTTAACGCGGTGTCATCCGGATCGCACCATCCAGACGGATGGTTTCACCATTGAGCATTGGGTTTTCGAGGATGTGTAGCGCTGTCATTGCAAACTCATCGGGGTGACCGAGTCTTGCGGGGTGGGGGACTGACGCGCCCAGCGATGCTTTGACGGGTTCAGGCAGCCTCGCCAGTAGCGGTGTGTCGAAGATCCCCGGAGCAATGGTGCAGACCCGAATATGTCGCTGGGCTAAGTCACGTGCCGCAACGAGCGTCATGCCGACGATCCCTGCTTTGGCTGACGCGTAAGGAACCTGTCCAATCTGGCCTTCGTAGGCTGCAACAGATGCGGTCAGCACGCAGGCACCACGCTCATTATCAATCAGTTCATTTTTTGCCATCCGGACAGCGGCTAGTCGTAGCGCATTAAACGTGCCGATCAAATTGACACGAATGACATCTTCAAATTTCTCTAAGGAGCCAGCCGTGCCATCCTTTTCAACTAACCTGAGTGCGCCACCGTATCCTGCACAATTAATCAATGCACGTAACGGGGCAAGAGATTCTGCTACATCATAGACATGATTCATTTGCTCGGGATTGCAAACATCCGCCTGAATAAATCTCGCATGCTCTCCGAGTGAGCCAATGACCGCTTGACCCCGTTCAGCGGAGTGATCCGCGATGACAACCGATACACCCTTTGCCAGAAGTTGCCGCGCACAGGCCAATCCAAGCCCTGAAGCCCCGCCTGTGATGACTGCTGACATATTTTGAAGTTTCATCTTTTAACCTTAAAAATTTAATCGAGTGAGAGTTTGGTACGTTCGATCAGGTCACTCCATCGGGTGACCTCGGCGCTGACGAATTTGCTGAATGCGGGTTGAGGACTACCGCCTGGAATTCCACCCATTTCGATGAATTTACTTTTAATTTCAGGATCGTTCAGGACAGCAATTAAATTTTCTTGAATTTTTTTGACAATGTCTGGTGGCGTGTGTGAGCGGATAAAAAAACCTAACCAGCCTGTCACGACAAAATCTGGATAACCTGATTCACGCATGGTTGGAACATTAGGCAGGCTAGCAACACGCTCTGCACTGGTTACGGCCAGAGCGCGTAATTTTCCGGCTTGAATCTGGGGTAGGGCTTGCGTCAGGTTATCAAACATGAACGCGGTTTCGCCAGACAACACGGACATCGTTGCGGGAACCGAGCCTTTATAGGGGATATGCAACGCATCCGTTTGTGTTTGCACTTTAAACATCTCAGGCATCAGGTGAGTAAGCTGACCAATCCCTGCCGAAGGGTAGGTGAGTTTGGATGGTTCGTTTTTCAACCGGGCAACAAGATCTGCGACATTTTTAACGGGGGAATCTGAATTCACGACCAGGACGTTAGCAAATGAAATCAAGTCACTGAGCGCGATAAAGTCAGCGGGTTTGTAAGTATTGTTTTTATAGGCTCGGTAATTGACTGCATTTGAGCCGGTGTTCCCAACAAGTAGCGTGTATCCATCTGCTGGATTTTTTAACAGCGCTTGTACTCCAAGTATTCCACCCGTACCCGGTTTGTTTTCAACCACGATAGATTGACCGAGGCGCACACTGAGTTTTTGTGCAACAAGGCGCGTGGGGATGTCGGTCGTTCCACCTGCGGCGCCGGGTACGATCATCGTCAGACTATGTGTCGGCCAGGCATTGGTCTTTTGTGCGAAGGTGTTTTGAAACGGGGCTATTGCAAGGGTGAGCGTCGTCAATGCACATGCTGTAAAGCGAACGCACAGGCTCGGGATCGTTTTCAATGCTGTCTCCGTTTGAACTCTTTTGTAAGAAATCGCTTTCTCTGAGTTTTATATTAACTGTCAACTAAGCCTACCTGAGTCGAATCCTTTGTGCAACCTAGATTAAACCTTTAGAAAAGGTAGGGCTGACAGATTGCTGAGTCAGTGCCTTTGAGTGGATGATGTTGAAATAAGATCGTCATCCCGCAGGTTGAACCAAATATCTTTTCCTGTTGATGTCCTATGCCCTGGACCTCGTATGCGAGGTGATTGATCTTGGTTGACCGCCCAGCAAGTAATCGCTCGTAACGTATGTAGGCTTGTGCACGAGAAAGGCGCGTTGAGCCTTGTGCGGCGGCAGCACAGGACTTGTCGAGATATTTATGGTCAGGATCTGTATCTGCTCCCCCCATCAGATAGACAACATTTCTGTAGGCGTAACGTTTAAATAGTTCCTGACCTGTTTTTCCTTTTGCATAAGGAATGATGTCCTGCAGTCCATAACGATAATTGTTAAATGCCGGACATTGTTCAGCCGGAAACTCCTTAAAGCTTCGCTCGACTGGACGCAGCGTATTGAAGTACAGAAATGATGAGGGATTCGCCACGACATAGCGTAGATCCATGCTGCGGCCTCTTATTTCCTCATCGACCTGGTTGAGCACCGCATAGCGTTGGACTAACTGCCCGCCAGCAGAGTGGCCGGCCAAGGTTACAGTTGTCACCTCAGGAAAATTTTCCTTTTCTGTCACTTTGAGTAATAAGTCATCAAGCACCTTGAAGGAACTCAATGCAAAAGGATTTTCCTGTGCGTCCAGTCCGCCAGACCATTCTCGATTATTCCAAAGCGGCATCCGTTCAAAACCTTTAGCAAGATCTGTAATGCCGGGATAGTTCGGAACAAGCAACAGTATCTCAGCTTCGTTGCGACCAGACTGTTTGAGTAAAGTTTGCCCGGCTGCAAAGTAATCATCGCCATTTCGGTTGATGCCATGGATGATTAAAACGATTTCACGTATTCCTTTCAGGTTGCTCTTCAGATCGTGGTTTGCGTAAACAGGAAATTCATAGCTTTCAGCACCCGTTCCAAGCCTGACACGCTGCCAATCTGCTGCATAAGCGAGGCAAGAGGTCAGTGTCAATAATAGTGCTGTAAAGAAAATGCGGATTGAATTCAAAACTAGCCTTATCGTGAAATGAGCCATGAGGTGTGAATGTTCGTTTTTCCAGAATATTACAGTTGAACTGTTATGGGTAAGTATTCAGTAAAATAAACCTCCTACGCTGGAGTACTTCATGACAAACTCGCTATCCAAACCCCCACGCATGCTGACCCTCTCGGAGTTAGCCGCCTTAATTAAGGGCTATCGCAAGCTCAAACAGTGGAGTCAAGAGGATTTAGCTGAGCTTTCTATGCTTTCGATCGAGCAAATCGATGAGATTGAAAACGGTCTGAGCAATGCGCCAGACTCTCTGCGTGCCTTGGGGCAGGCCTTTGGCTTCGCAGATATCGATGTGTTGAACAAGCCCATTCATATTCCGACACCCCAGGACTTTGAAGCAGAATCAAGCTCTCCAGAGTCTGAGGGCACAACGCTTGAGGCTTTTGTGCTGACAACTGGCGAAGAATTAGGTGAGCTTGTGATGCAAAGCTCCGCGCTGGCTGTCAGCCGCTCCTTTGAGCTTGGCATGCAGGCCGATAAAGTGTTCGAGGCCTTGACGGATTATGTCCGCGAGTATCGCGAATGCTTCGATGAATATTCCACAGCGCGAGTCAGCGATATTCACGAGGAGTTTCAGGACTATCTCGGGGAGCTTAAAAGTTTTGGCGTGTCGATTAGCTATGCGACACGTCAGCTGCCACCTGATACGGACGAAGAAAAAAGCCCTGCACCGGGAGTCGCTCTGTATTTAGTCGCATTCCCGATCGGCGAAGAGCCTGATTCTTTTCTGGTTTAACGACCGCCAGAGGCGAGGTGAACGACCCAGGCCAGTGTTAGCGCACAAGGTGCAAAAGTAACAATCAAAACAGCCCAAATCGCGCTTGCTGCCGAATGCTGGCCTTCGTGATGTGTATCGTGTTCCATATTTGTCTCCTGTTAATAAATTGATATTTTTTATTATTCTATACCTTACGCGGGCTTTTTTCCCAAAATGGTTGTCTCAGTTTGCGTTTGACTATTTTTCCACTGTCATCTCGAGGTAGTGCTGCCTGGAACCGAAATTCCCGAGGAATTTTGTAGCCCGCGATTTTCGGTTTCAGCCAATTGATCAGAAACTCCTGGCTAAGTTCAGTTGTCATTGAGATAGGCTGCACAAATCCCAGGAGTTTTTCTCCATACTCTTGGTCGGGAATACCGATTACTGCGCAGTCTGCAATTTCTGGATGCGATAACAACTCATTCTCAATTTCTGCAGGATAAATATTCACGCCTCCGGAAATCACCATGTCTGATTCACGGTCACAGACAAAAAGAAAGCCATCCACGTCCAAATACCCAATATCCCCTAATGTAATGAGACCGTCTCGTTCGATTTTTTTGCGGGCTTCAGGATTATTTTTATACGTGAAGTCGGCATAGGCAGGTTGATGAACATAGATTTTTCCTGTTTGCAGGGGCGCACAGAGATTACCTTGGTCATCATAGATTTTGATGATACCGTTGCCGATAGGTTTGCCTGCGCTCCCAGGTTTACGAAGAGCATCTGCTGCGCCGATTCCGGTGATCATGCCCGCTTCACTTGAGGCATAGGTTTCATAAATGATGGGACCAAACCATTCGATCATTTGACGCTTGACTTCTGGCGGGCAGGGCGAGCCGGTGGAGGCAACAAAGTTAAGTGAGGTGAGATCATATTTATTTCTAATTGAGTCTGCTAACTTCAGCATCCTTACATACATGATCGGTACCAGGTAAACGACATTGATACGGTGCGCTTCAATCAATCGAAGCACTTCCTCGGGATCAAAGCGCGGCATGACAATAAATTTATTGCATACTCTCAGTGAGACTTGGGTGAAAATGCTCGGGCCACTATGGTAAATCGGTGCGGGAAGAAGGGCATTGCAACCTGCTTTTAATCCTAGTGCATTGACGACGACTTCTTCCATGAATTTCTGTTGAGTTTCCAGTTTCTCCATGGGCACGGCAAATCTCACCACTCCTTTAGGACGGCCTGTTGTTCCTGAGGTGTAGGCCATGTGGCCCCGAGGTGATACTGCGGGACCTTCATAGGGGATCTGCTTTTCGCACCAGCGTTCAAAATCCAGTATTCTGGTGGAAACAGGAAGATGTTGAGTGACTCGAACCGTTTTTTTTGTTGAATCTGTATTCAAGCAAATGATGGGTAAGACACCTGTAATCGCCTGTAACATGGTGTCGACCAGATCACTCTCCGTGAATAACACTTTAGCCGCGCTATCAGATACGATGAACGATACCTCGTCGGCTGTGAAATGCCAGTTGATGGGGCAGTAATAAATTCCAAGTCTTCGACAGCATTGAATGAGTTGAAGATATTCCATGCGGTTACGCATATAGATGGCTATAACATCTCCTTGCTCAATCCCCATCTGGGATAGGCCATATGCAAGTTGATCGCTTTTTCGAGTGAATTCATCCCGTGATAGCGTGTCAAGGCCTGCAATGATTGAAGCACTCATGTTGTCTCTTCGGTTTTTATTATGAATGATCGATATTACCAACACGGGATAAAGGATGTAAGGCAAATTATGGAATTTTTATCAAAGTGCCCGTCGCATGAATAAATTCAAGTCTAAGCAAAATCCTTCTTTGATTCTTCACACCCGCGACTCCTTATTGCAGGAGTTTCAGGCTTGGTGGGGGCTTTTGAAATCAGAATGGTACTGGGTGCTGATACTCATTGCAGGTTTGCTGCTTTTGTTGGCGTTTACCCGGCCGTTGCCACCCAAAGATGTTTATCTGGCAGTGGGGCAGGAGGGCTCAACGTTTGAAGCCTTAGGTAAAAAATTTATTCCCTTATTCGCACAAGAAAAAATCCGTCTGCATTTAATTAATACTTCTGGTTCAGCCAGCAGTTTGCGTGATCTCGCAGATAAAAACGTTCAAGTCAATGCGGCACTGATGGTCAGTGGTATCCCTGAGAAGGACAAATATCCAAATCTAAACTCCCTTGGCAGTATTGAGTATGTTCCATTATGGTTTTTTTATCACGGAGAGTCTCCCGTCATTAGCGGCACCGTCGCAAATTTTTCGAACAAAACGGTTGCGATCGGGCCTGAGGGCAGTGGCACTGAAATTATTCTTGAGCGCATACTTTCTTTGAGTAATATCGCGTTGGACAGTAGTGCTAAATTTCTGAAAATCCCTAATAAAGATGCCGCTGAGAAGTTAATTAGCGGTGAGATCGATGCGGTTTTTATTCTTGACGGAATAAATGGGCCGAATGTACAAAAACTGTTAGCCCACGATGATATTCATGTGTTTAACTTTGAATATGCCAAGGCCTTGGCTAAAAAATTACCTTATCTTGAAGTCGTGGAGATACCCAAAGGTTCTCTGGATTTAAAAACCTTGCGTCCACCGCGCGACATCAGCATGCTGTCTTCGACGGTCTCTTTGCTGGTTGAAAAAGACATGCACCCAGCCATTCAGTATCTTTTTTTACTGGGTGCAGAAAAGGTTAGCAATGAAGTGGATCAGTTTTTTGCAAAACCAGAATTATTTCCAGCATACCTTGATCACAATATTCCCTTAAGCCCTGTCGCACATCGCTTTTACGAAAATGGCGCTCCGCCTCTCAAAGATACCTTGCCACTCTGGCTGAGTAGTTATCTGGACAGAATATGGATTCTGCTGATCGCCGCGCTCGCGGTGATCTATCCGATATTTAAATTATTTCCAAGTTATAGACATACACGCGCAGCGATGTTGATCTCTGATGCCTATGAGGAAATTCTCGAAATTGAGAAGCAAGCCGATACATGTGAATCGTTAGAGGTATTGCAAAAAATGCTAGACCGTCTCGAGGAGATGAACGTCGATTCCAGGCAGATATCGATCTCCTCTGATGATATCAACCGACTCTACAGTATGAAATCGGCATTGAATATGGTGCATAGTCAATTACTGGAAATTAAGCAAAGGCTTGCGCAGCAATGAGCGGAAATATTTAAATCAATTTATTCAAGCTAAGGACTGGGTATATTCGTTAATGAAACGCTATTCAATCCCATTGTTAGTTGTCATTTTTTTATTGGCATCTTTGTTTTCTATAAAAACTGCAGATGCGGATAATCTATTTTCCGTATATGGGATTTTGGATAGCGGCCTTTCTTATCAAAAAAATTCTAGCAGTGCTGACGGTTATGTTCCAAGTGGCTCGCACGCTGGGGTGGCCAGTGGCGGGCAGTCTACAGATCGTATCGGTTTCAAGGGTTCTGAAGATCTCGGTCATGGTGCGCAACTGAATTTCGTTCTGGAAAATGGTTTCAATATCGGCAATGGCACCTCAGCGCAAAGTAACAGGGCGTTTGGAAGGCAATCTTGGCTGGGTTTACAGACACAAAGCCTTGGCTATGTTCGGTTCGGTCGGCAAACTAATTTTGCTTATGACTATCTCAGTGAGTTAACGCCATTTTCTGGTGGTGATTTTACGAGAGCCAAAATGGGCTCATCTTTTGCCGCCGGTGGCACTGAGCGTTTGAGTAACACGATTAAATTTGAAACGATCAGTATGAGTGGGCTGAAACTCGGTTTGGGTTATTCCTTTGCCGCGGAATTAGGCTCTGTCTACAAATCACTCAATGGTGATTTTTCGTTCACCCAAGGTGATACCAAAGCATATAACTATGAAGCGGTGAATAATCTACGCGCACTGACCACTGGGGCTCAATATAAAAATGGACCGTTGTATCTGACGCTCACTGGTGACGTATTGATGCCAAATGTTGGCACTGCGAATGGAGACTATCGCAATATCACTTCCTGGACCATGGGAGGTTATTACGATTTCAATGCGGTTAAGGTTGCATTGACGTATGGTCAGATTAAAAATGGCTGGATCAATCCCCTACAGCCTCTGGCTGATTTGCTGCCCAATACGTCCCTGGATATAAAAAATGGGTTTGTTATTTTTGATGAAAATGTTGAGCTTAATTCCTATACCCTGGCGATTACTGCCGCAACGTCAGAGAACAGTAGCATTTTTAGTGATTTACGCATTGTTCAACCATCTGACAGGATGCGCGAACATTCAACGATTAACAGCACACTGCAAACATCTCTGAGTCTTGGCTATACCTACAAGTTTTCGAAAACATTAAACCTGTATGCTTATGGTTCTTATACAAACGGCTATGCCACGATTGATGGGTTGAGATCGATGGCGTTGGGTTTAGGACTTAGAAAAATATTTTGAATAAACAACCGCATCCTCTTTACGGCATTCTGCTGATTTTATTGTCGTCGCTCTTATTTGCTACACATGACAATATTTCAAAATACCTGACCCTTCTGTATCCACCTGTCCTGGTTGTCTGGGCCAGATTCATGACCCAGAGTGTATTAATGGTCGGTGTATTCGCCCCCAGAATGGGTTTAGACCTGATCCGCAGCCGTCAACTTAAACTCCAGTTGGCACGTGGAGCATGCATGATGATAGCCAGCCTATTTTTCGTGTTGAGCTTGCACTTTAATGTTCCGGTGGGTGAGGCAACAGCCGTGGTATTTCTGTCCCCGTTATTGGTGACGTGGTTTTCAGGACGAGTTTTAAAAGAAAAAATCAACACGGGTCAGTGGGTAGCGATTGCCTGCGGTTTGCTTGGCGTGCTGGTGATTGTCAGACCGGGCAGCGCTTTATTTACCGCTCCGATTTTGTTCCCCTTTGTTTCCTCGATTGCCGTGGGTGCTTTTCAGCTTCTTACCCGTCAATTAGTCAAGACCGATCACATCATTGCGACTAACTTTATGACTGGGTTGTTTTGCACGGTCGTGATGAGTTTGCTGGTAGCTTTTTTCTGGCAAACCCCCACGCTGATGGATGCTCTGCTCATGGCGGCTGGAGGATCGATTGCGATGGTTGGGCACGTATTACTGACCTATGCTTATCGTCAGGCCTCCGTCGTGACGCTTGCGCCCTTTAGTTATGCGCAAATTGTTTTCGCGGCCTTGGTCGCTTTCGTCTTTTTTGGCCATATGCCTGACCAGATGACGCTGGTTGGTATGGCCATCATTATTGCCAGTGGTGTGGGATTAATCTTGTGGCAACGTCGTTAAGCGCAATATCTATTATTTATTGCCTAATATGTTGCACATTGCGTCAAGCCCCAAAAGATACGAATTTATACCAAAGCCCGCGATCATTCCCACGCTTGTGTCAGCCAATATTGAGTGAATGCCACGCTTTTCAATATTGGTCATATGCACTTCAACATAGGGAAAACTGATCGTACGCAGACAGTCCCTCAATGCATATCCCGCATATAAAAAGCCCGCTGGATTCATGACCAGGCCATCCACACCCTCATCAACGGCTTGATACAGCCGCTGGATTGCTTCGCCTTCGATGTGCGTATAGTAAATTTCCAGTTCATAGTGATGATTGCGCGCATGTTCGCGCATCATCTCATCAAGCTCTGCGGCTGTCGTGGTGCCATATAGCTCGGGCTGTCTTCGGCCGAGATACGTCATATTGGCACCTTGCAACACTAATATTTTTTTCATTTTATTCTCACTTATGGAGTTATTCTGGCTTGCCTGAGCGGATCCTGTGATTGAAGTGCATCTGTTCTGTATCCGAGGGCTTGACGAAAACGAGATCGTCTTGCCTTACCTGCGTCTGAGATAATATCGTAGTTAGGGTTTATCCAATATCTTACTGAAATGATTACCTCACAATCTTCATTCAATAATCTAACTGCGATTTTGTTCGTCATGAATGACATTTGCAACGATGTCGAGGACGAATTCAATACCTGGTATGAAACACAGCATGTTCCAGAGCGTTTGGCGATCGATGGTTTTTTAAGTGCCAGTCGCTGGCACACATCGAGTCGTTCTCAGGCATATATGGCAACGTATCGGTGTTCAGGGACAGATACTCTTGAGCAACCCGCCTATCTTGAACGGCTCGAAAATCCTACTGAATGGACGCGTAGGATGATGCCGCAGTTCAAAAATATGGTGCGATCGGTCTGTCATGAAACCTGGGCAGAAGGAACGGACCAAGGCACTCACGCAATTGCGATCCGGTGTGCCCCGCATTCCGGCAAGAAAGATCTAGCGAGAGAGTTTCTGATCACTGCAATGGCAGAGCGTATACGAACACACAAGACAATTGTACGTGTCGCGCTGTGGGAAGCTGCAGAGGGATCTGTGTCTCAAGCCAGTCCTGAGGAAACGTTGCGTGGTGAAAGAGATACCAGAGTGACTTGGGTCGTTTTTATTCAAACTGATGCATTAACCAATCCGAGTGTTCAACTCAACATGAGCACCTGGTTGGATTCTCCTGAATTTGAATCCTTATTTAGGCTTGAGGGGTGCGCAGATTATCAACGGTTAAGTCAACATACTGCGCAGTCCAAGCTATAGCTGATTGCATAGCAATTAATTGGTCGTTGAAATGCCAGCTTTTTTAATCACCTGGCCCCAGCGCGCATAATCTTTTTGCATGAAGGCACCAAAATCAGCAGGTGTGCCAGGCATCACAATCGCACCACCATCCTCGAGTTTCTTTTGTAACTCAGGTATAGCCAGTGTCTTGTTTAACGCTGTATTGATATAGCTCACCACGGCAGCGGGTGTGCCTGCAGGAGCCATCAGGCCATACCATACTGAGGCCACCATCGTTGGGTAACCGAGTTCGGTAAAGGTCGGCAGATCGGGCAGCAAACTGTTGCGTTTAACGCTGACCGCTGCAATTGGGCGCAGTTTGCCGCTTTTGATGTGCGGTAACAATGCAGGAATCCCGTCAAACATCATATCCACCTGGCCGCTTGCCACATCCACCACTGCTGGGGCTGAACCTTTGTAGGGGACATGAACTAATTCGATACTTGCTTCAGTTTTAAATAATTCTCCTGAGAGGTGTGGCGCGCTGCCAGTGCCCGCAGAGGCGAAACTGAGATTCTTTTTCTTAGCAAGTTCAATCAGTTCCTTGACTGAATTAACAGGTAATTGAGCATTCACCGCCAAAATAATTGGGAATTCCGCAAGTGCGCCAACAGGAATCAGATCTTTAAATGGATCGTAAGTGAGTTTGTCATAAAAATAGGGACCGATACCGTGTGTCGAAATTCCGGCTTGTAATAGCGTATAGCCATCTGCAGGAGCGCGTGCAACAAAAGCACTCGCAATAGTGCCGTTTGCACCGGCCTTGTTTTCGACTAAAACAGATGTACCCAGTTCTTTTGCAAAGCCTTCGGAAAGCGACCGAGCGACAAAATCTGATGCGCCACCGGGTGGCACCGTAATAATGAGGCGAATGGGTTTATCCGGGAATTTTCCTGCATCGCTCGACGCAGGTTGCGCGCAAACGATATGCGTCATGCTAATAACCAATAAAGACAGTAATAATTTGAATTTCATTTGTCTGATCCAGATTCTAAAAAGTAGGCTCGGTACGTGCGTATCATTAATCAATAATATTAAGCAATATCCATGCCCGGAACGATCCCCGCAGGTAAGCTTTCAATATGAGAGCAGATAGCACCTGGCGTCGTGAGCCAGATTTGATCCCGATGAGAGACGATATGTTCTATTACTTTTCTGAATTGGCGCAGCCGGTAGGGTTGTCCAAGAATAAAGCTATGCAGAACGACACTCATCACTAAAGGCCTGCGAGCCGACTCCTCTAGTAGTTCATCGAACTGATCGATCAGACTGTCGCAATAGAGTTGTGAGGGGGTACGGCGGGAAACGCACTCAAAGGAGTCGTTCAGGTCATGGGAGTAGGGGATGGAAAGAATAGGACCGTGTGCAGTCTTGAACCATATCGGCTGATCGTCCAAGGGCCAGTCCATCATGTAGCGATAGCCTGCTTGCTTCAGTAATTCTAGCGAGTGATGGGTTTGCGAAATATAAGGCGCAAGCCAGCCGGCGGGTGGTTTGCCTTCGTGTTTTAGGATTGTTTGTGTGGCCTCCATAATGCAGGCTCTTTCTTGCTCCAGGCTCATGTCTGCCTGTCGTTCCGCATTGGTTCGGCCGTGTCCGACAATCTCATCGCCGCGCGCACTGAACGCAGCGATCATTTCCGGACAGTAGTCATAGAGTTCTGTATTAATTAGCAGCGCATATGGAAAGTCATACGTGTTGGCTAGATCTAATAATCGCCACGCGCCGACTCGGTTACCGTAGTCTCTCCAGGCAAAACTACGCGTATTGGGCTGAGGAGCCGGATTGGCATAGTCATTGCCCATTCCTTCGCCAAAAGCGAAGTGCTCGACGTTTAAACTGAAATGTACGGCAAGTCGTTTACCCCCAGGCCAACTGTAGTCGGGGCGGTTATTAATCGCAGAGTATTCGTATCGGTGATGGGTTTTTAGCATGATGCGAGTGTGTTCCTGGTAGGCGGGCGTGTAATATTGTGGGCAAAGAATTTGAGAACAGATCATGAATATAAAGCTCGCTGAGAATTTTCGTGCAGTTTTTTATGCCCCTTTTTATGCAACCCACGCTTTGGGTTTGTTTGCTAAAGAAGGTTTATCTATTACTTTGCTTGACTCCCCCTCGCCGGGAGCGGGTATTGCTGAGCTTGCAAAAGGCAATATTGATGTCATGTGGGGCGGTCCGCTTCGCGTGATCAAAGAGCGCGATCAGCATCCTCGGACCGGTTCATCACTCGTAGCATTTTGTGAGGTTGCTGCGAAGGACCCATTTTTTCTGGTTGGTACGCCTGATCCAGACACATTTCAACTCTCACAGTTATTGAAACTAAAATTTGCTTCGGTCAGCGAGGTACCCACGCCTTGGTTGTGCCTTCAGGAGGATTTGCGTGATGCGGGGGTGGATCCCCATGCAATAGACCGGATTCCTGACCGGCTGATGCAAGAGAATGTGCGCGCCTTACTCAAAGGCGAAATCGATGTTGCCCAGCTCTTTGAGCCCTATGTTTCACAAGCGCTGGAGCAGGGTGCGGGTCAGGTGTTACACGCCGCCCATGCCCGCGGTTACACCGCCTACACAACATTCATTTCTACCGTGGATGGTATGAAACGTAACCACGATGCTTTTGAGGCCATGATTCGTGCGATTGAGCAATTTGGTCCGTGGCTGACCCAGCACGGTCCCTCAGAGCTCGCAAAAGTGGTCGCACCGTTTTATCCGGATTTGTCCCAGGATACGCTCATTAGTGCGATGAGCCGATATCAGCAGGCGGGTTTATGGACCTGTCGCCGTGTGATTTCACGTGTTGGATTTGAGCGGCTGGGCCTGAGTATGTTGCATTCTGGCTATATCGGGCACCAGCCTGATTATGAGGATTGCGTGGCGGATTGTGCTTATGAGTGAGGGCCAAATTTATCAGGATCGGCCAGCGGCCATGCGTATTCAAAGACTGGCGAAGGTAGTTTTCCTGTTAATAAAATGCCCGGCTCAAACTCCCGATAGAGCGTGGACATCAGGGTAACTTTAGTCGAAGAAGTTCTGACCGCAATGTGTTTGGTTGTCAAATCGTCAGGGTGGTGCAGTCCTGCTGCTTGAAGCAATTCAGTCAGAGCGTGTAAGGTATTTTTGTGGAAATGCGCTACACGGGGGGCTTTATCTAGAGGGACCAGGCCGCGTTGTCGGTCAAGGTCTTGGGTGGCGACCCCTGTTGGGCAGCGTCCAGTATGACATTGTTGCGCTTGTATACAGCCAATTGCGAACATAAACGCCCGCGCACTATTGCACCAGTCTGCACCCAGCGCAAACACCCTGGCCATATCAAAAGATGAGGTGATTTTGCCTGAGGCGCCTATCTTGATTCGATCACGCAAGCCAATACCAATCAGTGTGTTGTTAACTAGTGTCAAGGCATCACGCAAAGGTGTTCCTACATGGTCAACAAACTCGATGGGTGCGGCACCTGTTCCGCCTTCGCCACCATCGACGACGATAAAGTCAGGTGTGATACCTGTTTTGAGCATGGCTTTGGCAATTGCAAACCACTCCCACGGATGACCAATACAGAGCTTAAAACCGACTGGTTTACCGCCCGACAATCTACGCAGGCGTTGAACAAATTCAAGCAAGCCGACTGGCGTGCTGAATTCTGAATGTGCTGCAGGTGAATTACAGTCTTCGCCGATTTTTACACCGCGCGCCAGAGCAATTTCAGCGGTGACTTTGCTGCCAGGCAAAATGCCGCCGTGCCCGGGTTTTGCACCTTGGGATAATTTGATTTCAATCATCCTGACTTGGGGGAGTGTGGCATTTGCTACAAAATGAGATTCAGAAAAATGTCCCTTTTCATCCCTGCATCCGAAATAGCCTGAGCCAATATTCCAGATCAAGTCTCCACCAGGCTGGCGATGATAGGTACTGATACCACCTTCGCCGGTGTCGTGAGCGAAATGTCCTAATTTGGCACCTGCATTCAGCGCCAGAATGGCATTAGCCGATAGTGCGCCAAAACTCATTGCAGAAATATTGAGAACAGAAAGCGAGAAAGGCTGCGTGCAGTCGGGTCCGCCGACCGTAATACGAAAATCTGAGTCGGCAATTTTGGTCGGTGCCATGGAGTGGTTGATCCACTCATAGTCATCCCTATAGACGTTTTCCAGCGTGCCGAAGGGGCGCTTGTCGATTTCTTCTTTTGCGCGCTGATAAACCAGCGAACGACTTTCTCTAGAAAAGGGAGTAGGTTCAGTCTCGCTTTCAAAAAAATACTGTCTTACCGCTGGGCGCAGTGATTCAAGTAAGTAGCGAATATGTCCGATGATTGGGTAGTTGCGAAGCGTAGCGTGCGGTGTCTGACGCAGGTCACGAATCCCTACAATGGTTAAACACCAGCAGCAAATGGTGATCACCCACCACAGCTCTTCCATCTGGCCCGCAAGCGTCATCAAAGGCGCAACGATGCTCAGCGTTGCGCACATCCAGAGCACGAAATAGCGAGGCAAAAAAATATGCATAATCAGCAACCTGAAAGACGTGGTGTTTTCTCAACAGCGAGACCAAAAAATGGGCGGATATACACGCCAAGTGCATTGCCTGCGAAAGCCGCTGGCACCCAAAGCCAAGCATGCAGACTACCAGACAGAATGCCGCTGAAGTATGCGCCGATATTGCAACCATAAGCCATACGCGCCCCCACTCCAAGTAACAGGCCGCCCAGTATTGCTGCTAGCAGTGATCGCAAGGGGAGTCGCCAGATGGGTTCAAATTTACCTGCTGCGCTCGCGGCAACTAGTGCTCCAAGCATGATGCCGATGTCCATGACTGAGGTGATGTCTTTGGTAAGCGGGTCTGTAATCACCTGAGGTGTTTTGTTCCAGAACGCCCAGCTAGCGACATCCACGCCAAAGGCGTGTAAACCTTGTGAGCCCCATAAGGCGAAGGCAGAGGTAATGCCCCAAGGGCGCCCGGCCAGCGCAAGCGTCGCGAAATTCAGAATAACAAGTGCCATTGCCCCCCAAATCAAGGGCCATGGGCCGTGCATGAGCGATGAGGCTTGGTTCGGTACGTAACTGATTGGTTCGATTTCACCATGGCGGCGTTTCTCTAGCACCACAGTTCCCCAGGCAATTAAGCCAAACACTGCCAGATTAGCGAACAGCGCTGGGGCAAGCCCCCACTGCTTAACGACCGAATAGGGTTTGATGGCAGGGAGTGCTGACCACCAGGGAAATATATAGGCACCGATGACCGAGCCAACAATGAAGAAAAACAGCGTGACAAACATGCGTGTATTTCCGCCCCCCGCGGCAAATAATGTTCCTGAGGCACAGCCACCACCTAGCTGCATCCCAATACCAAAAATAAATGCACCAAGCAGCACCGACACACCGGCTGGCGAGACGAAACCGTTAACGGGGTTGTCGAACAGCGTTCCTTGGGAAAGGAAAGGAAAAAATAACAATACTCCGACGGCAAGCATCGCCATCTGCGCACGTAAACCGGCACCACGTCCATTTGCAATAAATACGCGCCAGGCCTGTGTGAACCCAAAAGAGGCGAAATATAGTGTGATGCCCAACAGCGCACCAATTAACCAAAGTGCGGCTTGTTTCAGACTTACTGTCTGAAAAATATAAACCGTGCCACTCATAATCACCAAGGCAGCCAAAATAATAGGTATGGTATTTATCTGGATTTTTTTAATTGATCCGTAGGGATTGCTATGTAGGAGACTCGACATATTTAATCGTCCAAAAAAGAGGGCATTCAGTACATTTAGCGCTGAGTCTGTGTGATCCAGGCTAACAATAATGAGATTGTTATAACCGAACAAAGGGTAGAAATGAGTATGGCGCGCGCACTGGCGGAGGCATCTCGCCGATAAATCTGCGCCATCATGAACGGACCCGTTCCGACAGGAAGTGCCGCAGAGAGAATAGCTATCTGTGCCCACATGAGGGGCATATCAAAAACGTATAAAACCAGTAATGCAGTAAATATTGGTTGGAAACCGATCTTAAGCACCACGATTTGTAAGACGCTTCGATCAACCCCCCGGATAGGATTTGCAGCCAGAAAAAGTCCAATGGCCACAAGCGCACAGGGGGTCGCCGCCTCACCCAGCAGGTTAATGTAGCGATCGATGGCGCTAGGCATCGAGAGTGTGGAAGCAGACCAGCAGATACCCAAGATCGGGGCGATAAGCAGTGGATTTTTGATCAATGCCCCCCCGACTTTAAGCATCGCAGGACCTAATTGGCCTTGATCAAGTTGCCTGAGCTCAATCCATAAAATGGTGAGCGCAAATAAAAATGAGACTGTGAAGAGTGTTGTGATGATCGCCGGACTTAAGCCTGCTTTACCAAAGACGATCAGGCTTAAGGGAATGCCCATAAAGCCGGCGTTACTGTAGGCCGCAGTCATGCTTTGGATGATTTTTTCAGTTTTAGGGAAATTGCTGTGGCGTGTGAGCCATGCATGCAACCCTGCAGTCGCCAGCATGCCGATCGAGAATGCCCAGTAAAAACCTGGCTGCGCCAGATCAGTCAGCACGGCATGTGACATGGCGTCGAACAACTGTGCCGGGAGTGCAAGGTAAATCACAAATTTATTCAGCCCCTCCATACTAAGCGTGTTGAGCAGTTTGAATCGTGCGCAAAACCATCCCGTCAGAATCAGGGCAAATACGGGGAAGGCAGCATGAATGACCGCAGCAAGCATCGGAAGGCTATAAATTAGAGAAAAGGTAAGCAAATCAGTTTACATTGTGATGGCTTAATGCAGCCGTGATTTGAATCAGATTTGTAATAAACATTAAACAAGGAAGGTGACCGTGTCGATAGAAGTCAGACTAGGCCATTGGCCAGAAATCAAGGAACACGCCATGCCGATTCGCCTGGCTGTTTTTGTCGAAGAGCAAAAGGTACCGATTGAAGAAGAGGTGGACGCTATGGATCCACTGAGCCTGCACGCTTTGGCAACGAATGAAGCAGGTTTGGTGGTTGGCACCGGCAGGTTACTGCCTGACGGCCACATAGGCAGAATGTCCGTGCTGCAGGCATACCGAGGGCAGGGTGTGGGCAGTTCTATTCTGCGTGCTCTTGTGGCGCAAGCCCAGCTTGCAGGTTTTACGGAAGTAGTCCTTCACGCCCAGACTCACGCTAAAGAGTTTTACAGCCGGCATGACTTTATTGCGGAGGAAGAGGTTTTTTATGAGGCGAACATTCCTCACGTCCTCATGCGCCATGCGTTTAAGTAACGCTGTTGAAAACAAATAAAAAAACCTCAAATTCTTCAAGAGAAATTTGAGGTCATTTTTGGAGATAAAGATAAAGCAGTAAAATTTAAAAGATTAATATGCTTTACACTAAATGGTGCCCAGGAGAGGACTCGAACCTCCACACCTTGCGGCACACGGACCTGAACCGTGCGCGTCTACCAATTCCGCCACCTGGGCACTGAGTACTGCTTTTTTGTGCTGCTTTTAAGTGCTGCTTCTTAGTTATTACTTAGTTACTGCACTTAGTTACTGAGTAGTTTGTTCCACTTATTGTTTCACTTCACTACCACTTCACTTTTACTTAACTTATTTCACTGCATTTATACTAAACTAAGCCACGCATTATATAACGAGATTCAAGCCTTGGCAAATCGCCCGCCCTACAATATCAATAAAAATCGCACGTCTTCACCGAAGACTTCACGCGCCGCATCACCCTCTATTACTCCAGAGTTGCCCCCGGATTTTGATCCGGATGTGCCAACGCGTGAACAAATTCTTGAGTCACTGCGCTCCGCTGCTGCGCCGCTCTCACCAAACGACTTAGCCACACGGATGGGTCTGGTTCGAGAAGAAACGCTAAAAGGATTTGATCGTCGTTTGAACGCAATGGAGCGTGATGGCCAGCTGCTCCCTAATCGCAAGGGCGTCCTATTGCTTGCGAACAAATTAGATTTTGTTGCGGGCCGTGTCCAAGGGCATCGCGATGGTTTTGGTTTTCTGCTGCGCGATGATGGCGGGCAGGATTTGTTTTTGTCACCGCGAGAGATGCTTAAGGTATTGCATGGCGATCGGGTACTGGTTAAACCAACCGGTGAGTATCGCGGTAAACCCGAGGCCATGATTGTCGAGGTGATTGAACGTCGCACCAACAGGCTGGTTGGCCGCTTTCTCAACGAGCGAGGCTTGGCAATTGTTGTCCCTGAAGATCAGCGAATCAAGCATGATGTGTTGATTCCTCCTGGGGATACAGGTGGTGCGCAACACGGCCAAGTTGTGTCCATTGATATTATTGAGCAGCCAACGCGACATTCACAGCCTTTGGGGCGTGTCGCTGAAATCTTGGGCGAGATCGATGATCCAGGCATGGAAATCGAAATCGCTGTGCGCAAGTTTGATGTCCCGGTTGATTTTTCAGAGGCCGCTCTCAAACAGGCAGACAAACTACCTGATGCGGTGCGTAAAACCGATCTGAAAGATCGTGTTGATCTGCGCGATGTGGCCTTCATCACCATTGATGGTGAAGATGCCCGTGACTTTGATGATGCCGTCTATTGCGAGATGGTGGATCTGGGGAGTTCGGGGCGCAAGCGACCTGCCTGGCGTTTGCTTGTGGCAATTGCCGATGTCAGTCATTATGTACAACCCGATGATGCACTGGATACCGATGCACTAGAGCGTGGCACAAGCGTGTATTTTCCGCGTCGTGTGATTCCGATGCTGCCAGAAAAGCTTTCCAACGGTCTGTGTTCACTCAAACCAGAGGTTGATCGCCTGGTACTGGTCTGCGACATGGTGATCCCGTTGACGGGCGCTAAAGCGAATACGGTTGCTGCCTATCAGTTTTATAACGCAGTGATTCACTCTCATGCGCGCACGACTTATAACCAGGTCTGGGAGTCGTTGCAGCAACCACTTGGACCGATGGCGCGTAGCCTTTCTAAAGTTTTGCCGCAAATTACTGATTTGTATGCACTGTTTCAGGTCTTGCAGCAGTCCCGCAAAGTGCGCGGAGCGATCGATTTTGATACGGTTGAAACAAAGATTGTCTGTAATGAGCTGGGACGCATCGAAAAGATCATTGGTATGGTGCGTAACGATGCCCACCGGTTGATCGAAGAATGTATGTTAGCGGCCAATACCTGTGCCGCTGATTTTATGTTTCGCAGTAAACATGCTGGTTTATACCGGGTTCACGAAGGCCCGACGCCAGAAAAACTTAAATCTCTGCGTGAATTTTTGCGTACCCTCGGTTTGAGTCTGGGCGGAGGCGATGATCCGCAGGCGAAGGACTATGGCGAGTTGCTCGAGAAAGCGCGTGCGCGTCCGGACTACGCACTCCTGCAGACGATGTGCCTGCGTTCAATGCAGCAAGCGATCTATGGACCTGATAATGCCGGTCACTTTGGCCTGTCTTATCCTGCGTATACCCACTTTACTTCGCCGATCAGACGCTACCCGGACTTGCTGACACATCGTGTGATCAAGGCATTGCTCAAAGGGGTTCGTTACCAGCCTGCGATGAGGGGGTTTGTCGCTGCACCGGGAACGACTGCCAAAGAATACGAACACGATGTCTGGGAAAAAACCGGATTATTACTGTCGGCCTCTGAGCGTCGCGCGGACGATGCTTCACGCGATGTCGAGGCTTGGCTCAAGTGCTGGTTTGTTAAAGAGCGTGTCGGCGAAACTTTTAGCGGTCGCGTGACGGGCGTGGCCAGTTTTGGGATCTTTGTGACGCTTGATACCTTGCACGTTGAGGGCATGGTCCATGTCTCAGAGTTGGGTGGCGAGTATTTTCAGTTTAATGAGGCGTTGCATGAGCTTCGAGGCGAACGCACTGGAATGCGTTATCGTCTGACGGATGCGGTTCAGGTTCAGGTTGCACGGGTGGATCTTGAAGCAAGACGCATTGAGTTTCGACTGGTGGCAGGGACGACCTTTGGAGCACTGCGCAAGCAGGCAACAAGAACTGAGGAGCCGGGTGCACGTCGTGTAAAAAAAGCGGCAGCCCCCAAGCCCCTGGAGCTCAAAGGTACAACCGCGCGTGATCGAAGATTGGAGGCTAAAAAGGCCGCTAAACACGAGACCGCGAAACCACCCAAAAAACAAGGACCAAGAAAAGGCGCAGGCGTGAAAAAATCTGCCCGCAAAGGTCGTTAAAAAGGTATTGAATTTATATGGCAGCTACACAAACACTCGCAGGTTTTCACGCGGTGATTGCACGACTTCGTCAGGCCCCTGATTCGATCAGGGAAATATATGTCGAAGCGCAACGCCGCGACAAGCGTATGCAAGCGCTCATCGAGCAGGCGACCGCAGCTGGGCGCTCGGTCCATCCAGTCGGTGCCGATCGGCTGGATGGGCTAGCAGGAGGCTCGCGTCATCAGGGCGTTGTTGCCGTGGCAGATGCCCGTCGACTCGCTGATGACCTGGATGAAGTGCTCGATGGCATACAAGGCCCTGCTTTATTGCTGGTACTGGACGGTGTGACAGATCCGCATAATCTTGGCGCTTGTCTGAGAACGGCCGATGCAGCGGGTGTCCATGCGGTTATTGCACCGCGTGATCGCTCTGCGGGGTTAAACACGACTGTTCAGCGCGTGGCCTGTGGTGCTGCCGAGTCGGTGCCGTATCTGATGGTGACCAATCTCGCACGCACGATGCGCGAACTCAAAGATCGCGATATCTGGCTGATCGGAACAGATGACCGTGCCACGGAGTCCATACACCAGACTGATACACGTCGCTCCATGGCTTGGGTAATGGGCGCAGAAGGCGAGGGCATGCGCCGGCTGACACGCGAAACATGCGATGAGTTAGTTCACATCCCTATGCTGGGCAGTGTGGAAAGTTTGAACGTCAGTGTTGCTACTGCAGTATGTCTGTTTGAGACGGTTCGCCAGCGCCAGAGTTAAACTGGCGGCTACTTTTTTTTGCTGAGATTTATTATGGCCAAGCACGGGTTTACCACCAACATTTTGCATTGCGATCGTCGCGGATCTGTCGAGCACGGAGCGGTTCATAAACCTATTCATACCTCTTCGCAATATGCTTATGCCGATTCGCGTGAACTGGCTGCTGTGTTTCAGGGTAAATCCGGTTATACCTATGCCCGTCAGGGGACCCCCACCACTGACGCGCTGGAAAAGAAAATAAACCTTATGGAAGGTGGGCTTTCCTCCCTGACTTTTTCTACCGGGATGGCTGCACTTTCGGCGTTATTCACCACGCTTTTGCGATCAGGTGATCATCTGATTTCAAGTCAGTATATTTTCGGCAATACCAATAGCCTATTCGGTACTTTGCAGTTGCTTGGGATAGAGATCACGCTGGTTGATCCAACCGATGCAAGTGCAGTGGCCCGGGCAATCAAACCCAATACGAGGATGGTCTTTACAGAGACCATCGCCAACCCTGGCACACAGGTTGCTGACCTCGAGGGGATTGGTCAGATTTGTAAAGAACATAATCTTGTCTATGTGGTCGACAATACGCTGACTTCGCCCTGGTTATTTCAGCCCAGGATCGTTGGCGCGACTTTTGTCATGAATTCACTGTCCAAACATATCGGTGGACATGCGCATGCTTTAGGTGGCTCCTTGACCGACACAGGACTATTTGACTGGACGACTTACCCTAATATCCTGGATATCTACAAGAAAAGTGCACCCGCAGGGTGGGGAATGCTGCAAATCAAGAAAAAGGGTTTGCGGGATATGGGGGCTACGCTGGCAGCAGACGCTGCCCACAGGATTTCTGTCGGTGCAGAAACACTTTCGTTGCGGTTGGATAAAATTTGTAAGAATGCGATGGCTCTAGCAAATTTTTTATCCTTACATCCTGCCGTAGCAAGAGTGTCTTACCCAGGGCTGACAAATCATCCCCAGCATGCACGCGCTAAAAAGTTATTTAATGGTCAATACAGCATGCTGATGGGGGTCGAGCTTGCCCCAGGAATCGATCCTTTCGACTTTCTGAATCAGCTCGAAGTAGTGATTCTGGCCACGCACGTAGGGGATACCAGAACCCTTGCTTTGCCAGCGGCACACACCATTTACTATGAAATGGGCCCTGAATTGCGCGCACAGATGGGAATCGCTGATGGCCTGATTCGCTTGTCAGTCGGGATCGAGGATGAGCAGGATTTGATCAATGATTTCGCCCAAGCTCTTGATGTCTGCACAAAAATATAAAAGATTTATAAAAATATAAAAAATTACACAAAAAAAACCTCAGTCAATTATCATGCGGCTTGTACGAGGTTTTTTTCTTGACAGACGCCCACAGCTGAGGCTAAATTGAAACTTGCGGGATTAGTTTGAATTCTCGTGAAGATTACTGTCGCCGATGCCTGAATCATCTGTGATTTTTTTTAATATATATATAGGGGTAGACCTGATATGAACAAAACCGAACTGATCGAGCACATTGCCACCAAGGCAGACATTTCTAAAGCTGCAGCTGGCCGTTCACTCGATGCGATGATCGCCGCGGTGAAAGCAACCCTCAAAAAGGGCGGCACAGTAACTCTGGTCGGTTTCGGTACGTTTGCCGTGACAACACGTGCAGCACGTATGGGCCGTAATCCACGTACCAACGAAGCCATCAAAATCAAAAAAGCTAAAGTGCCTAAATTCCGTCCAGGTAAAGCACTGAAAGACGCGCTGAACTAATTCGCCTCGCGCGCACTCAGTTTGCTAAAATCATGCGGTTCGCTATAATGCGAACCGCATTGTTATTTATGCAGTGTGAAATTAAGCAGTGCAAATTAAGCAGTTCAAATTAAGCAGTACAAATTAAGCAGTTCAAATTAAGCACTCCGGGTGGTTAGCTCAGTTGGTAGAGCACTTCGCTTACACCGAAGATGTCACAGGTTCGAGCCCTGTACCACCCACCATCATCTATTTGATAAGCCTGGATGTCTTACAGTCTTTTGTCTCCTATGACCGAGACCGCTAACAGACCATCTCTATGCTGAATCGAACTACTCTCTCTTCGCTACTCGCGAGAATCACCCCACAACTTACTTCGCGGTTTGTCATTAAAGACTTGCCATGGGCAGCTTTTGGAATAGTTTTGCTCGTGCATGTTGTCGTGTTGTGGTGGGTCATGGGCGTGTATTTTGGTCGTGCGCAGGAGGTTTCCACGCAACCGATATTTGTCACGCTCGTGCTCGAAGAAGACCCTTCATCTGAATCCTCTTCCGCAGCCTCACTTGCAACGTCACCCGCATCCTCACCAGAATCCTCTGTTGAGCGATCCGAGACACCTTCCTCCGAGGTGAGTCAGCCTGCAGTGGGCGATCAAGAGATCCCTGCTGATATTGCTTTGGATAAACAAGCCAGACAGCCTCAGGAGCCGTCACCGGCACTCAAGCGCCCTCAGCCGCCGGCCAGACAAGAAAAGCCCGTCAGCACACCACCCGTGGCACCCAAACAGACTGCTGAACCCACGTCGTCGGCCGTAACGGCACCGAGCGGTCTTCAGACTGGAGCCGGCGGCCTAGCCTCGGGTGAGACACTAGTCTCCGGAGCCCCTGGTCCAAGAGTCGTTACGCGGATTGAGTATTTGGGTGACGCCCCTCGACCTGTCTATCCATCGCTTGCCAGAAGCCGAAAGCAGCAAGGCAAAGTCATCGTGCGCGTGTTAATTAGTGCACAAGGACAAATTAGTTCGATTAATGTTCAGCAATCTTCTGGTTTTGACGCTCTCGATGAGGCAGCGATCCGAGCGTTCGCCCCAGTCCGCTTTAAACCGTACCTGGAAAATGGTGTTCCTTTAGAGCGAATAGCTGACATACCGATTGAGTTTTTATTGCGTAATTAGTTCTAACGCCTAGTTGTTGTAGTTGGCCCGTGCGGTCCTTCTGTCAAAGAGTTAAGATATTAATCATGCGTGTATTAGTGATAGAAGACGATGCCACCCTTGGTCGGGCTCTCCAGGAGTTCCTGACAGACCAGGGTCACATAACTGACTGGCTTGCTGACGGTCAGAGAGGTCTTTCTGCGTTGTCGAATCATTCCTATGATCTGCTCGTACTTGATCTTAATTTGCCCGTGATAGACGGAATTCAAGTCCTCAAAACGCTTCGCAGTATGGGACAGACTCTGCCAGTGCTGGTGCTGACTGCCCGCGATGGTTTACAAGATCGTGTAGCAGGTCTTGACGCAGGCGCTGATGACTATCTCACTAAGCCATTTGAGTTGATCGAGTTTGCCGCACGCGTGCGTGCTTTGGCTCGACGTCATATCGGTATTAGCAATACGATTATTGAGTTCGGCTGCCTGACTTTTGATACGGCTCACAGAGAATTAAGGGCCAGTGGCGAAAGACTGGCACTTTCCGTCAGAGAGCTTTCTGTTCTTGAGATGTTGATCTATCGTGCAGGAAAAGTCGTCACGAAACAGCAAATCGTGCAGGGCCTTTCTGCCTTGGATGCAGACTTTAGCGAAAATGCAGTAGAGGTTTACATATACCGCTTGCGCAAACGACTCGAAGGTCGCGGGACTTCGATTCAGACAGTACGCGGGTTCGGCTACTTGCTCGAACTCGAAACGACTGTCTGAGACAGATTCTCCCCATGCAATCCCACACCAAACAGACAGCACCCACTGTTTCACTTTTACCTGCGGGCTCGCTGGCGCGGCATCTGGTTGTGCGGTTGCTCCCACCTATCATGCTTCTTGCCGTGCTTGATCTGGTGGCCACGTGGATCATCACACACAAAATTGAAATGTCTGATTGGCAACTCGAAGACATTTTCTGGATCATGCTCGCAGGTCAATTTGTCCTGATTATTTTATTTGCCTGGGTTGTTGTACAAGGCGTGCGTTCTGGAATGCGGGCAGTGAATCAGTTATCCGAGGAGATCGCTATGCGTTCCGGCGATGATTTAGCACCTGTCGCGGTCGATTATCTGCCAAGGGAGCTTGATCTGCTGGTGCGCCACACCAACGATTTGCTGGCTCGAATGAACGAGACCTTTGCTGCACAGAGGCGTTTTGTCGGGCATGCTGCGCATCAGTTGCGCACACCACTGGCTGGGCTGAAGCTTGAGTCCGAACTGATGTTAGCCAAAGAGCTGCCCCCTGATATTCATGCGCGCGCACAAAGAATTAAAAACGTAACAGATAGGATGATTCGAGTCGGCCAGCAATTGTTATTGCTCGCACGTGTCGATCCTGAAGCCAGGCCACAAGATAATTTTGTCAGGATTGATCTCTGTGAGTGGGTGCGAACAAGTGGTGCGGAATGGTTGGCGCGCGCGCGTGCTGTGAATGTTGATTTGCAGCTCGATGCCCCTGAAGACGCTGTCTGGATTGAGGGTGATCCAGTTCTGCTTGATGAATTATTAGGTAATTTGATTGATAATGCTTTGCGTTACGCTGAACATGCCACGCAAATTCGCCTGCAAGTAACCTCGACGCCTCCTACGCTTGCTGTCGAAGATAACGGTTGCGGCATTCTTCCTGAGGAACAAGGCAAGGTGTTTGAGGCCTTCTACCGGTCAGCTCAGGCTATCGAAGGGGGCTCTGGTTTGGGGCTCGCTATTGTGCGTGAAATCGCTCGTGCGCACGGAGCGTGGTGGAATTTACTGAGTCGCCCCAGTTTTGATGGCGCAAGAATGACCGTTGTGTTTCCTGGTCCCCGCAAAGGCGCACAGCTCACTCGTTTGGATCGATTTACCCAACTGCGCTAAGTCGGCCTCAAACAAGTTGGCGCTGGGTCATTGATGCGCGCTAAGCGTGTCGGATCAGGAGGACTCTAACAAAAAAAGCGCCGAGGCGCTTTTTTTTTAGGGGTGAATGCCAGGGCGTTATTTGCGTCCAGCGCGTGACTCGATACGCATACGCAAGGCGTTGAGCTTGATAAAGCCCGCCGCGTCCGCTTGGTTATACGCACCACCATCATCATCAAACGTAGCAATCGTCTGATCAAACAAGGTGTCTTTCGAATCGCGTGCCACGGTGTACACACCGCCTTTGTAGAGCTTGAGGCGAACCCAGCCGTTGACACAATCCTGCGTGCTGTCTATCAATGCCTGAATCGCACGGCGCTCTGGTGACCACCAGTAACCGTTATAAATCAGCGATGCGTAACGTGGCATCAGGTCGTCTTTAAGGTGGGCGACTTCGCGATCGAGCGTGATCGATTCAATTGCGCGGTGTGCTTTAAGCAGGATGGTACCGCCAGGGGTTTCATAGCAGCCGCGCGATTTCATACCAACATAGCGGTTTTCGACGAGATCGAGACGACCAATGCCGTGCTTGCCACCGATTTCATTGAGCTTGGTCAAGACCTGCGCAGGCGAGAGACGCACACCATTGAGGGCAACCACGTCACCGTGTTCGAACTCTACGTCCAGATATTCTGCCTGGTCAGGTGCCGCCTCGGGTGAGACGGTCCAGCGCCACATGGATTCTTCGGCTTCGGCTTTTGGATCCTCGAGGTGACGACCTTCAAAACTGATGTGAAGCAGGTTAGCGTCCATGGAGTAGGGCGCACCGCCTTGTTTGTGTTTCATATCAATCGAGATACCCGCAGCCTCAGCATAAGCGAGGAGCTTCTGACGCGAGTTCAGATCCCATTCGCGCCAGGGCGCAATCACTTTGATACCGGGTTCGAGGGCGTAATAACCCAGCTCAAAACGAACCTGATCGTTCCCCTTGCCGGTTGCGCCATGCGAGACGGCATCGGCGCCAACCTGGCGGGCGATTTCGATCTGGCGTTTGGCGATCAGTGGACGTGCGATTGAGGTACCAAGCAGATACTCGCCTTCGTAGACGGTATTGCAGCGGAACATTGGAAATACGAAGTCGCGAACGAATTCTTCGCGCAGGTCATCAATAAAAATTTGCTCTGGTTTGATGCCGAATTTGATGGCTTTGGCGCGAGCGGGTTCGAGTTCTTCTCCCTGGCCAATGTCGGCTGTGAAAGTCACGACTTCGCAGGCATAGGTATCTTGCAGCCATTTAAGAATAACCGAGGTGTCCAGGCCGCCTGAGTAGGCAAGCACGACTTTTTTGATATCGCTCATATGAAGCTCTGAAAAAATTAAATAACAATGATTGATTTTAACTGCTTGGGCAGATTGGTGCTTAGTTCAGCCGCCCGAGCAAAAGGAATTCCATCAAGGCTTTCTGGACGTGGAGGCGATTTTCTGCTTCGTCCCAGACCACACTTTGCGGGCCATCGATCACTTCACCGGTGACTTCTTCACCGCGGTGGGCTGGCAGGCAGTGCATAAACAGCGCGTCTGCAGAAGCTTGTGACATCATGTCGGCATCGACAGACCACGCCGCAAAGGCTTGACGTCGCACTTCGTTTTCTGCCTCGTAACCCATGCTAGTCCATACGTCTGTTGTGACCAGATGGGCACCTTTGCAGGCCTCGCGTGGGTCGTCAAACTCTTTCAGTACGCTGGGTTTGACATTCGCAATGCGTGCAGGATCGAGTCGATAACCTGCAGGCGCAGAGACGTGCAAAGTAAAACCAAGCAGCTCTGCCGCCTGAATCCAGGTGTAAGCCATATTGTTTGCGTCACCGACCCAGGTCACGATTTTGCCAGCGATATTTTTACGATGTTCGATAAAAGTAAAAATATCTGCCAGGATCTGGCAGGGATGAAACTCGTTGGTCAGACCGTTTATGACGGGTACACGTGAGTGTGAGGCAAAGCGTTCGATTCTCGTTTGTTCGAATGTTCTGATCATTACGATATCGACCATACGGGAGACCACGCGGGCGGTATCTTCAATGGGCTCAGAGCGACCGAGTTGGGAGTCGGTCGTTGTAAGGTGAATGACCGAGCCTCCCATCTGGTACATACCGGCTTCAAAAGACACGCGGGTACGCGTGCTGGCTTTTTCAAACACCATGGCCAGGGTACGGTCATGCAGTGGATGATGCGGTTCGTAACGCTTGAATTTATCTTTAATCAAGCGCGCGCGATCCAGGACATAGAGAATTTCCTCTGAACTGAGATCGCTGAACTGCAGAAAATGCCTGAGGGGGCCGGTTGGTTGTACTGCGTGTGACATGATTGACTCGATATTTTATTGCGCGTTAAAGGCCAGAATCAGCGGAACCAGGATGGAAATAATCTGGTCAGCTTCTTCTTTATTCAGGATCAGAGGGGGCAGCAAGCGCACCACGCGATCGCGCGTGACGTTGATCAGCAGGCCGGCTTCGAGCGCACGCATGACTAGTTCACCGCAAGGTTTTTCGAGTTCAATACCAAGCATCAAACCCTGGCCGCGGACTTCCAACACGCCAGGTTTGCCAAGCAGTTCGCGCTCCAGGCCGGCTTTAAGGTAAGCCCCGACGGTGGCTGCATTGTCCAGCAGTTTTTCTTCTTCAAGCGCGCCGAGCACAGCCAGGCCCGCAGCACAAACGAGTGGGCCGCCACCAAAGGTTGTGCCGTGCGAACCTGGGCCAAGAACGTTGGCTGCAGGACCACGGGCTGCGATCGCACCGATTGGCACGCCGCCGCCTAAGCCCTTAGCCAGCACGACTACATCAGGCAGGATGTCGGCCCATTGGTGCGCTAACCACTTGCCGGTACGACCAATACCTGACTGGACTTCGTCGATCATCATCAGCCAGCCGCGCTCATCGCAGAGCTTGCGTAAATCGCGCAGGTAAGCGATGTCTGAGGGACGAATGCCACCTTCGCCCTGCAGGACTTCAAGCAGAACTGCTGTGACACGGGGTTCTTTATCGCCGGCGGCTTTGATCGCCTCCAGATTGTTGTAGGTGACCTTGATAAAGCCTTCTGGCAGGGGACCAAAGCCTTTGCGGGCTTTTTCGCTGTCGGTTGCGGCCAGGGTGCCTAAGGTGCGCCCGTGCCATGAGGACTCCATCGTAATGATGAAAGGCATGTCGTTGCCTTTTTTATGACCAAAATAACGCGCGAGTTTGATCGCAGCTTCGTTGGCTTCTGCGCCGCTGTTACCAAACAGAACTTCTGTCATGCCCGAGATGGCCAAAATGCGTTCTGCGAGCGCTTCTTGTTGCGGCACTTCGTAAATGTTTGAGGTGTGAATGACGCGCGCGGCCTGCTCGCTGATCGCTGCGACCAGTTTCGGGTGACCGTGTCCCAGGCAGGACACGCCAATGCCGGCAAGCCCGTCAAGATAGCGTCGGCCTTCTGCATCCCACAAAAATACGCCTTTGCCGTGGGTAAAGGCAACAGGAAGTCTTGAGTAGGTATTAGAAATGGCTGAGGTCATCGCCGAGGCTCCACAGTAAAAAACCAATAAGCGCCAATCGCTTATTTAAGGTCTAAAGGATCAATCATATACAATCTATGCGACAGGTTCGCGAATCAGAAGTTCGTGACACCTGATTTTGGCGATACGGGTTGTGCATGACATCAGAAGTCCGCTACTTCGTCTTATATGGCGTAACTGAAACTGGCAGTACTTTTAGGCCCAGCGACTGGGCTGAACGACTGGCCGGAGTACTTGCGCCTTATCGGCCCGCAGGCTTGCGGGCAAGCCACATCAGCTATTCCCCCTATGCTATTCCCACCAGTATTGCTAACGTGCGCGCCGTCGTGATTGACGAGAGGCTCAGAGAGATCGAGCCGCTCGCCTGGAAATTTGTTCACGATTTCGCGCAAGACAACCAATTAAAAACAAGCTTTGGCGCACGACCAGAATAATGGCCGTGCTGTGGGGATTACGCAACAGGTGTAACCATTTCACCAGTTGAAAAATACGAATCCAGATTTTCAAGCAGGCAGTCAGTCATCGCCCGTCGTGTTTCATGGGTAGCGCTTGCGACGTGCGGCATCATTGCAACCTGATTCATTGACTTGAGTGCATCAGGCACTTTGGGCTCGAACTCGAATACGTCCAGCCCCGCTCCTGCAATCGCACCTTCTTCGAGTAAACGCACCATGGCCGTCTCGTCAATGACTGAACCGCGTGCGATGTTGACAATCATGCCTTTGGGGCCCAGCGCACGCAGGACGGTTTCGTTAATAAGATGTTTGGTGCTTGCCCCGCCAACTGTTGCGATTACCAGGAAATCACTCCATTCGGCTAGTTTGACCAAGGAGTCGAAGTACTGATAATTCACATCGTTACGTGGATTACGATTGTGGTAACCCACTTGCATGTCAAAGCCTAAGCCACGGCGTGCAATAGCCTCGCCAATGCGTCCCAGTCCGACTACACCGAGTTTTTTACCGCTTACGCGCGTGCCCAAGGGGAGAGCCCCAACTTTATTTTCCCAGTGATTTGCACGAACAAAGCGGTCACCCCAGGCAATGTTGCGGGCGCAGGCCAGTAACAGACCCCAGGCAATATCGGCTACGCAGTCATTTAAGACCTCAGGCGTATTGCTGATTTTGATTTTCCGAGCAAACGCAGTGTCGACGTCGATGGTGTCGTAACCAACGCCCCAACTGCAAATCGCACGTAAATTTGGCAGGGCGTTGATCACATTCGTTTTGCAGCCAATATTGGCTGAGGTGGCGATCACCTCAATGTCTTGGGCGTGTTCACGTAAAAACGCCTCTTGATCCGCCGCTTTCCAGAGCTCGAGTACATCGTAGCGCGCAGAGAGCTCCGCGTTGGCAGGTGCATGGCCGGCGAGCGAGCCAATTTGCAGAATGCGT
Organism: Alcaligenaceae bacterium; assembly: GCA_947380655.1. Lineage (GTDB taxonomy): Bacteria > Pseudomonadota > Gammaproteobacteria > Burkholderiales > Burkholderiaceae_B > Zwartia. The sequence goes on from CANCRX010000015.1 coordinate 52,763, forward strand.
TTTTTTGTCATGTTGTTTAAGCCAAGTGTTAATTGTCAGAAATTATTGTTCTTAACGAGCAATGCAAAACAGCCCGTGAAGGGCTGTTTTTAGGTCATGGCCGCCATATTGTCAACGAAGAAATAATCGATGCGATAAAGCTGCCATATGACAGTAGTTTTACATGCTGCACGGAATCCGTGCTTTCAACAACGCATCACCTGTTATGAATAACTAGCAGGTAATGCGATTGTGAATGAACAATTAAGCCAGGGCTTTGATTGCAGCAGACAAACGGCTCTTATGACGCGCTGCTTTGTTCTTGTGAATGATATTTTTGTCGGCTACGCGATCAATCACGCTGGTAGCTTTCTGGAGGACTTCGTTTGCAACAGCCTTGTCACCAGCTTCGATCGCTGTGCGGACGCGCTTGATGGCAGTGCGCAGCATCGAGCGAAGGCTTGAGTTGTGCATATTGGTTGCCACGGATTGGCGTGCACGTTTGCGAGCTTGGGCGGTATTAGCCATGTGATGAGATCAATCTTATTAAAGTTAAATGCGTTAAAGTTAAAAGCGCTATAGCCGATACGCCACAGCAAAATGCATAAATTAACACTACAGCCCGCTAATATAGCACTAAGCTGCTGTTTTGCCAACTGTATTTGTGTGTGGAGCGCGTCTGAAGTCCTGCGGACGTATGCCCAGCAGCAGCAGCATCCCGAGGTAGACCGACATCGATCCAGCCAGCACGAGTCCAAGCCAGAGTACACGAAGGGCTGGTTGGGCTTGTAAGGCAATCCAGTCCAGATAGTGGGCGCTTAAGGCAAGTGGTAGTGCCATGATTAGCAAGGCCAAGCATTGCTTGGCTATGAATTTCAGCCAGCCTCGGTGCGGTTTGTAAATGCCTTGCCGGCGTAAACCAATCAGCAAAGCCAGGGCGTTCAGGCAACCCCCCAGGCCAATCGCCAAGGCCAGACCCGCGTGGGCAAGCCAGGGCACGAGCACCAGGTTGAGTAACTGGGTGGCAATCAGAACAACCACTGCAATTTTGACTGGGGTGCGGATATCTTGCTTGGCATAAAAACCCGGTGCCAGGATTTTTACCATCAGTAAGCCAACCAGTCCAACAGAGTAGGCCATCACCGCTGAGCGTGTTTGCACTACGTCGGCTGCGTTAAAGGCGCCATAATGAAAAAGGGTGGCCACCATACCGTCAGACATCAGGACCATGGACAGCGCGGCCGGTAACCCTAACAGCAGAACCAGACGCAGGCCCCAGTCGAGCATAGCGCTGTACTGCTCGCCCGACTGATCCTTATTCGCTTTAGCAAGGCTGGGCAATAGCACAGTACCGAGTGCTACCCCCAGCAGTGCAGTGGGAAACTCCATGAGACGATCGGCAAACGAGAGCCAGGTGACGCTGCCTGCGGTCAGCCAGGTGGCAATATTGGTGTTAATCAGCAATGAGATTTGGGCGACTGAGACGCCAAGCGTGGCCGGCAGCATTTGTTTCATGATGCGACGAACGATCGGGTCTTTGATGGCTTGGCCGATTCGCCAGGAAAATCTCGGGCGTAGCCCCAGTCTGGCCAGCGCAATCCACTGGACTGTCAGTTGCGCCACGCCGCCACACATCACCCCGATGGCCAGTGCATAGATCGGCTGGCTTAAATAAGGCGTTAGCAACAGGCTGGCAGCAATCATGCAGAGATTGAGTAAAACGGGCGTGAATGCTGGCACTGCGAAATGTCGCCAGGTATTGAGAACGCCTGAGGCAAAGGCAATCAGTGACATACAGATGATGTAGGGAAACATGACCCGCGTCATCCAAACTGCTGCAATAAAATCATCTGCACGAGCCGGCTCGGCCAGGCCGCTGGCCATCGTCATCACCACCCAGGGCGCGCCGATAATACCCACGAGTGCCACCAGACACAGTACAAAAAACAGCGTCAGCGCGACGCGGTCGAGTAATACTTTTACCGCGTCGGATTCGTGTTTGTTACGTACCTCACCGAGAATGGGGACAAACGCCTGTGCGAATGCGCCTTCGGCGAAGAGTCTGCGCAAGAGATTAGGAATACGGAATGCGACCCAGAAGGCATCGGTCAGTGCGCCCGCGCCAAAGGCGCGTGCAATGATGATGTCGCGCGCCAGTCCCGTGATACGAGAGAGCAGCGTCAGACTGCTGACCGTCGCTGCGGCGCGCAACAAGCTCATCGCGGAGGCATGCGGATCGCACCATCCAGACGAATGGTTTCACCGTTGAGCATTTCGTTGGTGATGATCTGATGAACGAGTTTTGCGTAGTCCTCAGGGCGACCCAGTCGCGAGGGGAAGGGGATGCTTGCAGCAAGCGAGTCTTGCACGGCTTGTGGCATACCAAAAATCATGGGTGTACCAAAAATGCCAGGAGCGATCGTCACGCATCGGATGCCCAGGGGGGCAAGATCACGTGCGACAGGCAAGGTCATGCCAACCACACCCGCTTTAGATGCCGCGTAGGCTGCCTGCCCGATCTGGCCGTCGTAGGCCGCAACTGAGGCGGTATTAATCAAGACACCGCGCTCGCCTGTAGGCTGAGCCTCATTTTTGCTCATCGCCTCTGAGGCGACGCGGATCATGTTGAAGGTACCGATCAGGTTGATGCTGACGACTTTCTGGAACAGATCGAGCGCATGGGCGCCGTTTTTACCAACTGTTTTTGCAGCGGGTGCAACACCTGCGCAATTGACGAGCCCAAACAGCGAACCCATTTCTAAGGCCGCAGCAACAGCGGCCTGAGCGTCTTGTTCCTGTGTCACGTTGCAGTGGATATAGCGTTGGCCGAGTTCTTTGGCGAGGGCTTCGCCTGCCTCGTCCTGCAGATCAGCCAGCAGAACACGTGCGC
>CANCRX010000016.1 GCA_947380655.1 Alcaligenaceae bacterium
GATTTCCGTTTTCTTCTCAAGCGCAGTGCACGCGTCTCAGTCGTCAGGCGGGGGCGATCGCTATTGCCGCAGGAGTCGGGGCGGGCTTGGGTGCTGCGACCCCTGCGCATGCGATTGATGTCAACACCGCCTCACCAACGCAGTTGCAAGCCGTCAAAGGTGTTGGGCCGCGCACGGCACAAATCATCGTGCAGGAGCGTGTGAGGGCTGGGAATTTTGAATCGCTAGAGGATTTGTCCGATCGGGTACGTGGTATCGGCGTAAAAAAACTTCAGGCCATGCAGGCAGGTGGCTTACGAGTCGGCAGTGCGGGTTCGAGTCAAGCGCTTGTGGTGTCTGCTGAGCCCGCTGCAGGTCAAAAAAATGTGAAATCAATGACTCATGCTGTGGCAACCCCGTTAATCAGTCCAGCACCTTAACGTTTCAAAACTGAATTTATAAGGCATTAATTTGTAAATATTCGGCTGGGGAACGAGGCTGTCAGTGATACGACGGTCTCGTTGCTGCGAGTAAAACAGAGTCGGTTTACTATAAGAACTGATTTTCTGGATCTCTAAAATAATACTCATATGAAAACCTATCCAAGCGTTGAAAATACTGTCGGTAATACGCCTCTCGTGCGCCTGATGCGTCTGCCGGGCGCAGTCGTTGCTGAACGTGGCAATGTTGTGTTGGGCAAACTTGAGGGGAACAACCCGGCTGGCTCGGTCAAAGACCGTCCCGCGTTGTCGATGATCCTTGGCGCTGAGGCGCGGGGTGAAATTAAACCTGGCGATACGCTGATCGAGGCGACCAGCGGCAATACAGGAATTGCTTTGGCAATGACGGCAGCGATGCGTGGTTACAAGATGATTCTGATCATGCCGGATAACCTGTCTGTCGAGCGCAGAGCCTCTATGGCTGCTTATGGCGCCAAGCTCATTCTCACGCCTGCAAGTGGTGGTGGCATGGAGTTTGCTCGTGATCTGGCTGGCAAAATGCAGGCAGATGGACAGGGGATTGTGCTGGATCAGTTCTCTAACCCTGATAATCCCTTAGCGCATTTTAAAACCACCGGACCAGAGCTCTGGGAGCAGACTGAGGGCAGGATCACGCACTTTGTCAGTGCCATGGGTACCACCGGAACCATCATGGGTGTTGCGCGTTATTTAAAATCTCGTAATCCGGATATAAAAATAGTAGGAGCCCAGCCGGCAGAAGGCTCGCAGATTGCCGGTATCCGGAAATGGCCTGAGCAATACCTGCCTGCGATTTACGATCCGAGCCTGGTGGATCAATTTGAATTGATTGAGCAAAAAGATGCGGAAAACATGGCGCGCCGCCTGGCTGCTGAGGAAGGGATCTGTGCGGGTGTTTCCGCTGCAGGAGCTTTAGTTGCTGCGCTACGTGTTGCACATACGGCACGTAATGCCACGATCGCCTTTATTGTCTGCGATCGTGGAGATCGTTATCTGTCGACCGGCTTGTTTGATGAACAACCCGCTGCCTGAGTCATTTGTTGACTAAGGTTTGTTAACTAAGGCGGCAGCTAAATCCGTGATCGCCGCAGCATAAAAGTAGCTGCGGTTATACATGGTGATTGCAAAAAAGTTCGGAGTTGCCGTGCGTAACTCCGAGGTTCCTTGTGACTCCTCCACCAGATCAATCACTCCCAGCGCACCCCGCATCCAGTTTTGAACACCTGCGGGCTGATGAGGGGCGAGTTTGGCGCCAGCCTCTTTCAGCTCAGGCCAGTCCAGCGTTGGTTTGAGTCCCCCATCCACGAGTTTGGCGGCATCTGCAGGCAGAATGACTGGAGCAAAGACCGGCACACCACGCTGCCAGCCGTGTTCAACCAGATAATTTGCGACCGACATAATGGCATCGGCACGGTTACCGATCAAATCAATTTGCTGCACGCCCGCGGCACTGACCGCAAAGCGTTTGATGCTGCTGGGCATAAATTGTGGGATGCCGACCGCCCCAGCGTATGACCCTTTGAGGATACGAGCATTGATTTTGCCTGTCAGATCGAGCTCGATCAGGTCCGCCAGATTGTTACGAAACATCTCTGCACGTTCAGGGCGGCTAGGATCGGGGTAATCAAAACCGAGTGTGGCTAATGCATCCAGCGCACGGAAATTGCCCATGTTTTTGCCATAAAGCGTTTCAACGCCAATCAGTGCTGCAATAATTTGTTGGGGCACTCCGTAGCGTTGCTCTGCGCGATCCAGTGCAGAGGCGTTGGCTTTCATGAATTCACGTCCCTGAGCGATCGTGATGGGGTCGAGTCGTCTGGCCCGATAAGTCTGCCAGCTGCGAGGCACCCGTGGCTGCCCGGTTGCAACGGGTGCAATCAGTCTGGCAACGGTGGCGCTGTAGCGGGCTTCGTCCAGCAGTTTCAGGATGTCGGGCTCGGACAGATTTCTTGATGAGGCGAGATTTTGGGCAAATTTACGAACATCGGGACGCTGGGTCGACGAGGCAAAGCCGCCTTTGGGCGCGCCAGGAGGCGGGGCATCTGCCTGCTCTTGCTGGCTGGAAACCTGGCCAAAGGGTTGAGAGGACGACCCTGCGCCAGGTTTGCCTGTATTGCCAGAGGCAGATGAATTTGACTGGCTGGCACATCCCCCGAGTAGGGTGGAAAGCAGCACGATTTGCACAAAACGCCAACTGATGGACATAATCTTCCTTATGGAGACTCTCTATATTACTCATCCGTCCTGTCGTTTGCACGATATGGGCGACTGGCATCCTGAAAGCCCCGACCGGTTGGATGCAATTTCTGACCAGATGCTTGCCAGCGGACTGGCGTCCTATGTGCATGATCTGGGGCATGTTGTCCCCGTGACCCGAGAGGCTTTACTCAGAGTCCATACCGCAGATTACCTGGATCACCTGGAGTCTGTCTCGCCTCGCGAGGGGGTGCACGAGATTGACGGCGATACGCTGATGAATGCGCATACCCTTGAGGCGGCCAAGCATGCCGCGGGGGCGGTGGTTGCTGCGGTTGACGCGGTCATGCAGGGGCAGACTACGACGTCGTTTTGCGCAGTCAGACCGCCGGGTCATCATGCTTTACCTGATCAGGCAATGGGATTTTGTTTTTTTAACAACATCGGGGTGGCTGCTGCGCATGCGATGGCGGTGTATGGGGTCAAACGTCTAGCGATCATTGATTTTGATGTGCATCATGGCAATGGCACCGAAGCCATGTTTGCGAATGTCCCTGAGGTCCTGATGTGTAGTTTTTTTCAGCATCCTTTGTTTCCACACACGGGCACGCAGCAGCCGGCTTCAAACATGCTGAATGTCCCCGTTCCTGCTTATACCAACGGTAAAGCGGTGCGTGAGATCGTACGTGAGCAATGGTTGCCCAGGCTTGAGGCCCACAGACCAGAATTGATACTGATCTCCGCTGGTTTTGATGCGCACAGGGAGGACGATATGGGTCAGATGGGTCTGGTTGAGGCGGATTACGCGTGGATCACGACCCAATTGGTTGAACTGGCTGCCCGCCATGCACAGGGGCGGGTGATTAGCACCCTGGAGGGGGGCTATAACCTCTCAGCATTAGGGCGCAGTGTTGTGGCGCATATTCGAGCGCTTTCGGCGCTTTAATGCGGTTTTATGGCCGTTTATTTGTAGGTATCGAGGTGTGCAAGCGAAATTTACCCATCGGGGTAAAATCAGAAGGTTATGTTTGGATACCAACCCAATTTTGCTGTGGTTGGGCTTTTTTTTATATTTGGAGATCGCTGGATGAAGGTGCTTGTGCCTGTTAAGCGCGTCGTTGATTACAACGTCAAAGTTCGCGTCAAGTCAGATCAGTCGGGTGTGGATATCGCAAACGTCAAGATGTCGATGAACCCCTTCGATGAGATCGGTGTAGAAGAAGCCACCCGCCTGAAAGAAAAAGGTGCTGCGACAGAAGTGATCGCCGTGTCCTGTGGCGTCGCGCAATGCCAGGAAACACTGCGCACTGCAATGGCGATTGGTGCGGACCGTGGAATTTTGGTGCAAACCGATGTTGAGTTACAGCCGCTGGCCGTTGCAAAACTCCTGAAAGTGATTGCTGAAAAAGAACAGCCTGGTCTGATCATTCTTGGTAAACAGGCAATCGATGACGATGCGAACCAGACCGGCCAGATGCTGGCTGCGATGCTGGGTTGGTCGCAAGCCACTTTTGCCAGCAAAATTGAACTTGGTGAGGGTGTCGCACGTGTGACACGCGAAGTCGACGGCGGTCTCGAAACCATCGAGCTCAAATTACCCGCGATCGTGACGACGGATTTGCGTTTGAACGAGCCTCGCTATGTCACGCTGCCCAACATCATGAAGGCTAAGAAAAAGCAGCTCGATACATTTTCTCCCGAAGACCTGGGTGTAGATGTCAATCCACGCCTGAAAACTCTCAAAGTATCCGAGCCGCCATCGCGCTCGGCTGGAGTCAAAGTGCCCGATGTCGCCGCACTGATCGATAAACTCAAGAACGAAGCAAAGGTGGTGTAACCATGTCAGTTTTAGTCATTGCTGAACACGATAACGCCCAACTCAAGGGCGCAACCCTGAATGTCGTCGCAGCCGCTTCCAAAATTGGTGGCGATGTACACGTGCTGGTTGCAGGGGCAAATGCTGCTGCCGTTGCAGAGCAGGCTTCCAAAATTTCAGGTGTCTCAAAAGTATTGCTGGCTGACTCGCCTGCGTTTGCGGATGCCTTGGCAGAAAACGTTGCTGAACAAGTGTTAGCACTTGCAGGCAGCTACAGCCACATTTTGTTTGCGGCAACTGCCTCAGGCAAAAACGTTTCTCCACGCGTGGCCGCTCGTTTGGACGTCGCTCAGATTTCTGAGATCACGGCTGTTGATTCACCTGATACTTTCCAACGTCCGATCTATGCAGGTAATGCGATTGCTACGGTGCAGTCTACTGACCCTGTCAAGGTCATTACAGTGCGTACCACTGGTTTTGACGCTGCAGCACTCGGTGGTAGCGCGGCAGTTGAAACTATCACAGCGGCTGCGGACGCAGGGTTGTCGACCTTTCTGGGTCGCGAAGTCGCTAAAAGCGATCGTCCTGAACTCGCCGGTGCACGTGTTGTTGTTTCAGGTGGCCGCGGTATGGGTAGCGCAGAAAACTTCAAGATCCTTGATCCGCTCGCTGACAAACTCGGTGCAGCATTAGGTGCTTCGCGTGCTGCGGTCGATGCAGGCTATGCACCGAACGACTGGCAGGTTGGACAGACTGGAAAGATTGTGGCTCCATCTTTGTATGTCGCGATTGGTATTTCTGGTGCGATCCAGCACTTGGCTGGTATGAAGGACTCTAAAGTCATTGTCGCTGTCAACAAAGACACCGAGGCGCCGATTTTTGGTGTGGCGGATTACGGTCTGGTGGCTGATTTGTTTACTGCCGTGCCCGAGATTGTGACTGCACTTTAAGCTGTGATTGAAAAAAAACCGTCCAGATGGGCGGTTTTTTTTTAGACTTTTTCTACATTTCGTAGCGTTGCTAAACGATTAGATTCATAGGTTAAGTGTCATGTCATTGCATACAAAAATCAAAGCACTGGTATTCTCAACAAGCTTATTGTCATTGGCGATGTTAAGCGGTTGTTCGATTATCGGGCCGGATTTCAATGATATGACTGAGGCTTATGAGAAAGCCATGGACATGCATCAGAAAAAGTCACTGCTGACGAATATGTTGCGCGCTTCAGATAATTTGCCTTTGATTTTTACTGATGTCACCACGGTGACCGGAACCGGTGCCATCGCGACAAGTAACTCTATTGGTGCCAATATTCAAGGTGTTGATCCAAGCACGGTGGGTGGGTATTTTTCTCCTCGTCCCGGCAGTGGTGCCAACATCAGCTCCTCGCTCACGACTAATCGTTCTTTTACGTTTAGCCTTGGCTCCTTGAATAACGAGGAGTTTTTCAGAGGGTTTTTGACGGACACCACTCTGGATGATATGTATTTCTTTATGAAAACTGATGCGCCACCGCGCGAATTCATCACTGCGCTGTTAGTGGATTCGATAGAAGTTAAAGGCAGTGATGGAACAAAAAAAACGTATATGAATGATCCCGCCAGTGCGGACTATTCAGCTTACAGGGCTGTGGTGCAGCACTTGCTTGACGATGGTCTGACAGCAGAGGTTACGAATGATGTTGTTCCGATCGGCCCCATCTTTTCCAAAGAGGATGTCGCGAAGTTCATGCCTGAAATATCCAAACTGCAGCAGTCGAAAATATTTTTGCGAAAAGTTCGTCAGAATCCTGAAGGGTATCAGTTAAGTTTGGAGCGGCAGCGTGCCAAACTATGCATGGATTCCCCTAAAGAATCTCGCCACTATGGTCGTTCAATGGATTGTGGCAAGGCTGTCAAACCTGACTATACGGCCACCACCACCGGTATCGGTCGATTGGCCACAGCCAATGATTCACTCGTGATCAAGTTGCGTTCGACCCGATCAGTATTTCGTTACCTTGGAAGGATTATTGCCTTGCAAATGGGTCCAAATCCCGTTGTCACGCAGATCACCGTAAAAAATGATTTGGGTCAGCAACAAGAAATACCGATTCTCCTCATTGAGAAAAACGCAAGGTTTTCTGCAAATCAGGTGATCGCCTCGACTAACTATCAGGGCGACGTGTATAGCATTCCATTTAAAAACTCAGGTTATTCCGCGAAAATTTTTGATCTCCTGTCGGTGATGGTCACTATGAATAAAATTCCTGGGTCTATTCCTACCTCACCAGGCGTGCTGGTTCGCTAAAGACTACTTTTACAGAATAAAAAGTATGACGTTCACTCTTTCCCGAACCTCGTCAACGATCGCCGTGGTGGGCGGCTCGCTGGGTGGTTTGATCGCCGCTAATTTACTGTGCAGGGCAGGGTGGGATGTCCATGTCTATGAAAAAGCGGCTAGCGATCTTGAAAGTCGAGGAGCAGGCCTGGTGATCCAGTCTGAGCTGCTGGCGGTGCTTGCCGAGGCTGGTGTCCTGATCGACGAAACCATCGGTGTCAATATAAAAGAAAGGATCACTCTCCTGCAGGATGGCTCTAAAGCGGGGGCGCTTCAATACCCTCAGATCTATACCGCCTGGAGCACGCTCTATCACAAGCTGCGGCAAGCCTTACCTGCTGGTCGTTATCACTTGAACAAGGAATTGACACGTGTTGAACAGGATCAACAGGCAGTCACTCTGAGTTTTGAGGATGGTACCGAGGTCCAGGCCTCCTTGCTACTTGCTGCAGATGGCGTGCATTCCAGTGTCCGCCATCTCTTGAATCCGACGGCAACTTTAGAATATGCAGGTTATGTAGCGTGGCGGGGTATGGTTGAAGAGTCGCTGCTCTCAACCCGTGCATTAACAGAGTTATTTCCTTATATCGGGTTTTCTTTGCCGCCTCATGAACAAATACTTGGTTACCCCGTACCTGGGGCGGATCAGTCAGTCTGTCCGGGTGAACGTCGCTATAACTTTGTCTGGTACAGACCCGCACCCAAAGATACTGTTCTGCGCGATCTGTTGACGGACTCGACAGGAAAAACCTGGCCTGAAGGCATCGCACCTCCGCTCATCCGACCTGAGATCATTGAGCAAACGCGTTTGGCTGCTCACGCCTTACTGCCCCCTCAGTTTGCTGAAATCGTTGATCAGACAGAGCATTTGTTTTTTCAACCAGTTTTTGATTTGTCTTGCGATCGCTTGGTATCCGGACATGTGGCGATCATGGGTGATGCCGCGTTTGTCGCCAGACCCCATTGCGCAATGGGGACAACCAAGGCTGCAGGTGATGCGAAGGCCTTTGTAACTGCACTGCAAAATCACAATGATCTTCAGCAAGCGCTGGGTGCTTATGAGCGCTCGAGATTACGTTTTGGTCGGATGGTGACGGACTATGCCCGCGAATTAGGTGCTTATATGCAAGTGCACTCAGATGCCCTGGACGGGCGGGTGATGCAAGGACATCAACCCACTCCTGAAGCCATCATGCGCGATATCGGTGTGCCGTTAGCGTCCTGGTACGAAACGATTTAAATAGAAATTACACACAACTTATTCAGGCGCAATCGCACCTTTGCGCTCCACAATCATCGTGTAGTGCTCAGGTTGACGATGGCGCTCGAAATTGAACGTTGTGGTTTTGTATGAGTTGCACAAGTCCAGATCGCATCGCGCGATAGCCAGTTCATCACCTGTTGTTGTACAAGCCGCTACAATTTCTCCACTAGGCGCCACGATAATCGAATTGCCGATCTGATCGACGCCTTCTTCCATGCCGGCTTTAGCGACGCCTACGACCCAGGTGCCATTTTGATAGGCTCCGGCTTGCATTACGAGTTCATTATGGAAATGTGACAAGGCGTCATGTTCGGGGGCGGGCGGGTTATGAACGGGCGTGTTGTAGCCGATAAAAATCATCTCGACCGCCTGCAGTCCCATCACACGATAGGTTTCAGACCAGCGGCGATCGTTACAGATCGCCATGCCGAATATTCCTTGTTTATCCTGCCCATGTGAATCTTTGCCCCAGTCTGCTCTGAAGGTATTGAAGCCAAGGTTGCCTGTTTCGAAATAACGTTTTTCAAGGTGCTGAAAACGACGCCATGGCTCGTGCTCAGCATGACCTGGTAAGTGTATTTTGCGATACTTTCCAACAATCTGCCCTGTTTTATCAACAGTGATCGATGTGTTGAAACGGCGCAGTCGGCCTTGCTCCTCGACGAGTTCTGCATAGCCAAGATAAAAACCGATGCCAAGCGTGCGCGCAGCCTCAAATAATTTCTGTGTGTCTGGACCAGGCATTTCACGTTCGTAAAAAGCATCGATATCTTCCTGCTGTTCAAAATACCAGCGTGGAAAAAAAGTGGTGAGTGCCAACTCAGGAAAAACAACCATATCGCAGCCATTGCCGCGTGCTTCGCGCATCATTTCCAGCATGCGCGCAACGACTTGCGCGCGCGTGTCTGAAAGGGCGATGGGACCAAGTTGAGCTGCTCCAACGGTAATGATGCGTGCCATGTTTGTATTCCCTGATTGAGCTTATTTGCGATTTGATTGTGAAGATTATTATTTAGTCAGTTCAAGCAACGTATGTAATAAAACATTCGTTCCCGCTTCGAGATGTGCGGGTTCAGTGTGCTCTGCGGCGTTGTGACTGATCCCTTTTACCGAAGGCACAAAGATCATCGCGCTAGGGCAGATCCTTGCAAGCATTTGTGCATCGTGTCCGGCACCAGAGGTCATCGGAAGTACTGTGTGTCCGAGTTTTTCCGCGGTATCTGCTATGAGTGTTGCAACGTTTTGATCAAACTGCACGGGCTCAAAGCGGGCCAGACGGCGCGTTGTGATTTCAACCCCTTCGTCCTGCGCGAGTTGAAGCAGAAAGTCTGCAAAGCGTTGTTCAGCTGCTTTGAGCAGCGTTTCATCTGTATTGCGCAAATCAACGGTGACAGTCGCTCGTGCGGCGATCACATTGATGAGATTGGGAGACAGCGTCACCGCTCCCATGGTCGCGACTTGCGATCCACCCATGTCGCGGGCGATCTGTCGTAAAAAGTGTCCAATGGCGGCAGCACAATAACCTGCGTCATGACGCAAATACATGGGTGTGGTGCCGGCATGGTTGGATTGTCCGGTAATGGTCACCTCTTGCCATGAGATACCCTGCAGGTCACTGACTGCACCGATTTCAATACCTTCGATATCCAGAATCGGACCTTGTTCGATATGTAGTTCGACAAAAGCATGAGGTGTGTAAGCGGGCATCGGTGCCTGACCGAGATAGCCAATGTGTTGAAGCTCTTCGCGCAAGCCTTTGCCATCGATACTTTCTGAGGCGTAGGCTTGCTCCAAAGACATCCCGCCGACGTAGACCAGAGAGCCAAGCATATCTGGATGAAAGCGCGCACCTTCCTCATTCGTAAACACGCCCACTACGATGGGTCGGCGTGTCGGGGTACCTGTTTCGTTTAACGTGCGGATGACCTCCAAACCTCCCAAGACCCCGTAATTGCCATCGTAGCGCCCACCGGTGCGCACGGTGTCGATATGCGAACCTGTCATGACGGGCGCGATATTCTCTGTGCCTTTGCGTAACCCAAAGATGTTGCCGATCGGATCGATACTGATTTCTAGTCCGAGGTCACGCATCCAGCCAACCACCAAGTCGCGACCAATCCGATCCTCCTCGGTCAGTGCCAGTCTGCAGCAGGCCCCCTCTGTCGTCTGACCAATCAGTGCAAGACTATCAAGGTGCGTCATCAGGCGTTTGCCATCGATCCGGAGGTTTGCGTTCATGATGCCAATACCTCGGCAGCGTCGCGACCGACGACTTGTTTGTAAATCACCGGATCGGTGTCGCCTTCGCTTCCGAGCAGCAGTACCCGGGAGTTTGCATCGAGTCCGAGAGTCTGTCGGATGTCTGCATGATCGCGTGCGGCGAGCAGGGCGCCAAGACCCACCCCACCTGTTTCACCAGCAACAATCGCCTGATCTCCAGCCTGAGGATTTGCCAGCAGACGCATGGCATCAAGTGCATATGCATCATCGATCGCCGCACAGGCATTGACGCCTCCTTGTAAAATCGCCCACCCCAGATCTGAGACCTCACCACAGGCAAGTCCTGCCATGACGGTATCGAGCGAGCCATCCACGACGACTTGTTTACCTGCTTCGAGACTGCGGAACACGCAATCTGCCTCGGTAGGTTCGACCACGATAAAGCGCGGACGTTTATCACTCCACTGCAACCAGAAGTCCGCGCAGACGGCAGCGGCCATTGCTCCGACACCTGCCTGGGCGAACACGTGCGTAGGTGGTGCGCTGTTTTTCATTTGTTCCACAATCTCAGCAGCCATCACGCCGTAGCCATGCATGACATCCAGGGGGATGTCGCGATAGCCTGGATAGGAAGTGTCGGATACGACAGTCCAGCCTTCTGCTGCGGCCGTTGCTGCAGTATGACGCACAGCGTCATCGTAATTGCCTTTGACTTCACGGACTTCGGCGCCATAGTGAGCGATGGCGTCGCGTCGTCCCTGACTGACAAACTCGTGCACATAAATCACGCAATGACAACCAAACAAGCGCGCGCCCCAGGCGACCGATCGGCCATGGTTGCCGTCGGTCGCGCAAGTCACGGTCGAGGCTTGGATGATGTCTTTGAATTCGCCTGAAAGCAGTTGAGCGGAACTGATCGTGTTGAGGCCAGTCGCTTTGGCAATGTTCTCGCGCAAAACGTTAGCCACTGCATAGGCACCACCCAGTGCTTTGAAGCTCCCCAGACCAAAACGTCCGCGTTCATCTTTGTAGTAAATCTTTGCTACACCCATTTCCTTTGCAAGATGATCAAGCTCGAGCAGTGGTGTCGGGGCGTAGCCCGGCCAGCTTGAGATTTCGTTGAGTGCCGCATCAAAGCTTGCTTGATTCATGACTTGTGCGCGAACTGGTCCGTAAGGTGTAGCGGCTGGCTCGGCATAGTGATTGTGCATTGCTTTTGCTGGGTGACTCATGCTTGTGTAATCTCTGAAGGAGGTGTTGCTAAATTAAAGTTAGTTTGGTTGCGTCTCCGCATTCATCAGTATGCGGCGCGTGTTCTTAACTCTCTTTAGGCACTAAACGTAATGCTAGGGTAAGCGCACAGTAGTACCATTATCAGATCTTATCTGACAATTGAAATCATGACTTATCGCGCACCCATCGAAGACTTTCGTTTTGTTTTCGAGCATATCGCTGGCATGCCTGAGTTGCTAAAACTAGAGGCCTATCGCGCAGTCGAACCAGATCTGGTTGAGGCTGTACTGGAGGAAAACGCTAAATTCACCGAAGAGGCCATCGCCCCGACAAACTGGGATGGTGATCAACACCCTCCCGTGTATGGCGATGGCGTGGTAAGCATGCCGGATTCTTTCAAAAAGGCCTTTGGTCATTTTGTAGCAGGTGGCTGGCAGGGCTTACGACACCCTGAGGAATTTGGCGGGCAAGGTTTACCGCGTTTGTTAGCCACGGCAACAACAGAAAACCTTTACGCTGCAAACGTTGCGTTCTCGTTATGTCCGATGCTGACCGACGGTGTGATTGAGGCATTATTGCTCTCAGGCTCTGACGAACTTAAACAACGTTATGTTCCGGCCTTGGTCGAGGGTAAATGGACTGGCACCATGAACCTGACTGAGCCTCAGGCAGGT
The DNA here is from genome assembly GCA_947380655.1 of Alcaligenaceae bacterium. GTDB lineage: Bacteria > Pseudomonadota > Gammaproteobacteria > Burkholderiales > Burkholderiaceae_B > Zwartia. The sequence continues at coordinate 12,181 of CANCRX010000016.1, forward strand.
TCTGACTTGTCTATGGTTAACGCGCGCGCAGTCCCACAGGCTGACAGCACCTATCGAATTTTTGGACAAAAAATCTACATTACTTTCGGTGAGCATGATCTCGCTGAGAACATCGTTCATCTGGTGTTGGCCCGTGTTGCAAATGCTCCGGCCGGAGTCAAGGGCTTGTCGCTATTTGTGGTCCCTAAATTTCTGATCAATGAAGATGGCTCGCTTGGCGCACGCAATGACGTGTGGTGTGCCTCGATCGAACACAAGTTAGGTATTCATGGCAGCCCAACGGCGGTGCTGCTGTTCGGCGACGGTAAAGGTGCGGTCGGTGAAGGTGCCATCGGCACGCTGGTCGGCGAGGAAAATCGCGGCCTTGAATATATGTTCATCATGATGAACGCCGCACGTTTTGCGGTCGGTGTGCAAGGTATTGGCGTGAGTGAGGCGGCGACGCAAAAAGCGATTGCCTATGCCCGTGATCGCGTGCAAAGCCGTGCGATAGAGGGCTCTGCAGGTCCGGTTGCGATTGTTCAGCATCCTGATGTTCAGCGCATGCTGACCACCATGCGTGGCCTGACTGAGGCTACACGTGCGATTGCTTGCCTGGCCGCAGCGATTGACGATTTGAGTGAAGAACACCCTGACGAACAGGTTCGCCGTGAGAATCAGGCGTTGTATGAATTTCTGGTTCCTGTTGTGAAAGGTTTTTCTACAGAGTGTTCGCTCGAGGTGAGCTCGCTTGGCGTGCAGGTCCATGGAGGTATGGGTTTCATCGAAGAAACGGGCGCAGCACAGTTTTATCGTGATGCGCGCATTCTGACGATTTACGAGGGCACCACTGCGATTCAGTCAAATGATCTGGTCGGACGTAAAACGCTGCGTGATGCGGGGATGACCGCTTTTTCACTGGAGCGGGCTATGCGTGCAACGATCGCTGATCTGGCAAAGGCCAGTAGCACTTGCGCAGAACCACATCGTGCAGGAATCAAACTGATCCATGATCAATTGCTTGCTTCTGTGGATGTCTTTCACTCTGCGGTGCAATTCGTATTGGATTATGCGAAATCCGCGCCTCGGGCGGTGTATGCTGGAAGTGTGCCTTATTTGATGCTGACCGGTTACGTATTGGGTGGATGGTTGTTCGCGCGTGCGGCCTTGGTCTGTATGAATGCGTCGCGTGGCACGAGTAACGCGGCATTTATGCAAAACAAATTTTCTACTGCGGTTTTTTATGCCGGTGCTATGTTGCCTCGTGTGCAGGCGCTTGGTCTTCAGATGCTGCATGGTGCGACGATTGTCGATGCCTTGAACCAATCTGATTTGATATAAAGTTATAAGCGAAAATTAGTTTCGTGCCGAACAATTTAAGTCCACAATGGACATAATAAATTTTTGCCAGGAGATACAACATGTCACTACGTTTAGGCGATATCGCCCCAGATTTCGAACAGGACTCTTCCGTTGGCCGCATTCATTTTCATGAATGGCTCGGTGACAGCTGGTGTGTTCTGTTCTCACATCCCGCAGATTTCACACCTGTCTGCACAACTGAGCTTGGATTGACCGCTAAACTGTTCAATGAGTTTGCCCAGCGCAATGTCAAGGTACTCGCTTTGTCGGTTGATAGTGCGTCTTCGCACAACAAGTGGATCCCAGAGATTAACGAGACCCAGGACACGGAAGTTAATTTCCCCATCCTGGCAGACGAGGATCGTAAAGTCTCAACGCTCTACGACATGATTCATCCTAATGCGAATGCGACCTTGACGGTACGTTCCGTATTCATCATTGATCCAGCTAAAAAAGTCCGTTTGACGCTGACCTATCCAGCTAGCACCGGACGTAATTTTGATGAGTTGCTGCGTGTGATTGACTCACTGCAGCTGACCGATAGTCATTCTGTGGCGACACCGGCAAACTGGGAAGACGGCGACGATGTGATCATCGTTCCTTCGTTAAAAGACGAGGCCGTGATCAAACAGAAATTCCCTAAAGGCTATAAAGCAATCCTGCCTTACCTGCGGATTACCCCTCAGCCTAATCGTTAATTCTCATTCGTAGTCTGAAGTAAAAAGCCATCGCAAATTTTTAATAGGCGATGGCTTTTTCTTACGTGCACGCTATGATCAACGCGCAATGATCAACGCGTAATGATCAACGCGTAATGATCAACGCTACTGACCGACAAGGCTCAGGGCAGGATTGCATCCAGACTGGTGTTGACTTCGATGAGGAGGGGTTTGCGCTGACTGATTGCAGATTTGATAACCGCCTCGATATCTTCTTTTGTATTGATCCGTGCAGCCTCCATGCCAAAGCTACGTGCCAAGTCATAAAAGTCTGGATTGAAAAGTGACGTGCCACTGACGCGGCCAGGGTAGCCACGCTCCTGGTGCAGGCGTATCGAACCATAGCTGCCGTTTTTCGAGACCATGAAAATAATGGGTAACTGACGTTCCACGGCGAGAATCATTTCGTTACCGGTCATCAGGAACCCGCCATCCCCCACCATGCAGATTGTTGTGCGGGTTGGCTCGCGCATTGCGCAGGCTAAGGCTGCGGGAGTGCCATAGCCCATTGCACCCGCGAGAGGTGCCATCAGGCGCTGCCCTGCTTTGAAGGTGAAATGTCGATAGACCGGCGCCGCAAACGTACCTGCGTCCAGACAGATCGTAGTGTCCAGCGGTGCGTAGTCCATGACCGCATGCACGACTTCAGTAAAGTTCACCCCTTGCTTGGGCATGCGGTTTGGCCAGGCGGCCCACGACTGGGCATGCCCGCGTAAGGTGTGAAGCCATGCCTGACGAGCGGGGCTGGGGGTAGGTGCTGCGGTTTGCGTTAAAGCGTTGACTAGACCGACTGGGTCGCAAACAAGTGGAAAGTCTGCCACCGTATCCCAATTAATGATTCGCGAATCCGGATAACAGTGCAGCAGTGTCTGAGGCGCTTGGGCGTATTTGGGAAAGGCGTAATTCTGTGTGGTGATATCACCCAGGCGCGTGCCCAGTGCAATGATGAAATCACTTTCCTGCAAAGAGGCCATTTGCGCTGCGGGGTTGGACAGGCCGAGATCCCCTACATAGAGTGGGTCGTCATTGGCAAAGATGTCATGGCGACGGAATGACACCATGACCGGGAGCTGCCAGTGGTGCGCAAAAGCGCGCAAAGCCTCGCGGCCGCCTGGGCAATCAAACTCTCCCCCGGCAATCACAACAGGTTTGCTGGCCGCAGACAGTTTTTGTGTGATGGCAGTCATGGTCTGCGAATCGGGCAGTCCAAACACAGGCGGATGATTAACAAAAGCTGGTTTTTCTACCGTTTGTTGCTGGATATCCTCAGGGATCACCAGCACAACTGGGCCAGGAACACCTGAAGTCGCTATCCGGATTGCTTTGAAAGCGGCCTCGGCGAGTTGCTCGGGTGTTTGACATTCGAATACCCATTTTGCAATCGAGCCAAACATTTTTTGATAATCAATTTCCTGAAAGGCTTCGCGCCGCAGGTCGCGTGCCGCAATCTGGCCAATGATGAGAATCATGGGAACGGCGTCTTGCTGAGCGGTATGCACAGCAATGGCTGCGTTGGATGCTCCAGGCCCTCTGCTGACTAAGGCAACACCCGGACGGCGGGTGAGGCGTCCGTCCGCGACAGCCATATAGCCCGCTCCACCTTCGTGGCGACAGGTCACAACATCGATTTTCGGGAAGTCGACTAAGGCATCAAGCAGGCCGAGATAGCTTTCACCCGGGACCAGAAAGACCCGGTCCATCTTGTGATCGTTGAAAACCTGGAATAAGGCATGGCTGGAGGTAAATGTTTTCATGTCTGCTGAAAGGTTAATTTTTCTTTTGAAGACTGAAAATTAGCACAGCTTGCCTCTGCGCGCCTGTGGTTTATTTTCAAAGGAAACCATCCTCGTTTCTCTATGAAAAAATGGATATGGAGAAACCTTTGTTGTAAAAACCCTGCGGCGCAATAACTGTGCTTGCAAACAGTACTGTATGTGTGTACAGTACTGTTTATGGAATCAGTGTTTGCGAAATTTAACAAAATTGATCTCAGCCGATTTTGCCGGTTCTAGGTCCCCGGCCACCACCTTCACTTTTAAACGAGTGGAGGTGGTACCTAACAAATGAAAAGCACAGGAGTCTCACCATGCATCGCGAAATCCGTCACACGTACTCACCTTCCTTCGTTTCTTCTTCGGCCGAGTCAGGCACCAGCACACGTCAGATCGTGTCCGATATTGCCCTGCTGGCTTTCTGGGGAGCTATGGTTCCTGCGTTTTTGTGGATTGGTAACGCTGCCGGGTTTTGATTGAAAGCACCCGGATCATTACCCACCCGCACCAGAGAGCAACACGACACCCGTTGCGATTGCGCAGCAGCCTGCCAGGCGACCCCAGCCAACTGCTTCGCGCAGAAAATAAAGCCCCGCCAGCGTGACAAGCAGCATAGACATTTCACGCGCGGGCGCCACCAGACTAACGGGCGCGCCATTACGCAATGCGTAGAGCACCAGGATATATCCCAGAGGCGATAACAAACCGATCGCCCAGGCCAGAGGCCAATAGCCTTTTACGGCTTGCCTGGCTTGTCTTGGGTGACGGGCAACGTGCGGAAACATCATGATTGTTTTTGTGACACAGGTTGCCCAGTCGAATAAAACGGGTGCGATAAGCAGCGTTTTGACACCATAGGCATCCACCAGGGTATAGGCTGCAATCAACGTACCGACCAAAAACCCCCAACGGACTCCGACGATGGCTGTGGGGGTGAGTAATTTTGTGATGCGGCCCTGCGTAGCAATCAGAATCACTCCACACACCACGCACAGCATGCCGCCGATCCCTCCGATACTGGCAGGCTCGTTCATAAATAACAGCGCACCGAAGGTGGAAAGCAGGGGGCCTGTGCCTCGTGCGACGGGATACACCACGGACAAATCGGCTAATTGGTAGCCTCGCTGCAGGCATAAGCTATAAATGAGATGCAGCGCTCCGGATAGCACAATGCACAAAATGACCGGCAAGCTCCAGCTTGGATCGTCAACAATCAGTATCCACAAGACCCAGGGCAGGTAAATGACGGTGGAGCAAAACCCATAGGCAAACACGAAAGCGGGTCCGACATGGGCGGCTTTCTTGTTTAATAAATTCCAGGTGGCATGGGCCACGGCAGCGGCGATGACCAGAAGGAGGGAGGAGTATGTCATCCAAAACCTAAAAATGTAGTAGAATCATGGGCTAACGTTTACATCCTCTGCCCGGTTGTGTCGCTTGAATAGGTCAAGTGTGCACCAAAATACCAAATTACCGAGAGCATGATGTCATGGAGTTGTTATGAACCTGATTGAAATTCTTGAAAAAGAAGAAATCGCCCGTCTGACAGGCGGCAAATCTATTCCCGAATTCGCACCTGGTGACACCGTTGTCGTCAGCGTTAATGTAGTCGAAGGCACACGTAAGCGTGCGCAGGCTTTCGAAGGCGTCGTCATTGCACGTCGCAATCGTGGTCTGAACTCAGCTTTCATCGTTCGCAAGATTTCTTCTGGCGAAGCCGTTGAGCGTACATTCCAGTTGTACTCACCCCAGATTGCTTCGATCGAAGTCAAGCGCCGCGGTGATGTACGTCGTGCCAAGCTCTACTACCTGCGTGATCGTTCAGGTAAGTCGGCACGTATTAAAGAAAAACTGGTCCGCAAGACCGTTGTTGCTGCAGCTTAATTTACAAGCTGTTTGCTCTGAAAGGCACCCTGAAATGGGTGCTTTTTTTATGGGTAAAACATAATCTTAATTGACGGGCTTTTAGTTTGAGCCGGGTCGTGAGAGGTCAGCCTAGTGATTGCCAAGATACAGTTGTGTCATCTTACTGTCGGACAAAAGATCCTTTGCAGCACCTGACAATACGCAACTTCCCTGGTCCAGAATGTAGCCGCGATCACTGATTTCCAACGCTTGTCGAGCGCGTTGCTCAACCATCAGAACTGCCACGCCACGCTTGGGTAATTCGGTGACCAGTTCAAATACTTTTTCAACCAGCGCAGGCGCGAGGGCCGCAGTGGGTTCGTCGAGTACCATCAGTTTAGGCGCGGGCATCAGGGCACGGGCAAAGGCTAGCTGTTGACGTTCACCACCGGACAGGTTGCCTGCGCGTTGCGATAACTTTTCTATCAGAGCAGGGAAGGCCTCGAGGACCTCCTTCATGCGTGACTGAATCTGTTTCACACCGCGAACGACCAGTAAATTTTCACGAACAGTGAGTGAGGAAAACACATTGGCGACTTGCGGGACATAGGCCAGCCCTGCGTAAAAGCGGTCTTCGGCAGCCATGTGGGTGATGGACAATGCATCAAGTGAAATTTCACCACGCACTCGCGGCAGTAACCCCAATACGGCTTTGACAAGCGTGGATTTTCCCGCACCATTGGTGCCGGCAATCGTCACGATTTCACCACGCTGTACCTCCAGACTGATGTGGTGAATGATATCCACATCGCTATAGCCACCAGAGATCGCATTCAAGCTTAGCAAACTCATGCGATACCTCCCATGTAGGCTTGCTGGACGCGTGGATCATCGAGTACCGATTTGGGATCACCTTCTGCTAGAACGGTACCGCGATCCATCACGATCAGTCTTTTGGTCAGAGACTTCAAAGCTTGCAGATGGTGCTCGATCACGATGAATGCGATGCCTTGAGCATTCAGCGTTTGCACATGCTGACAGATTTCCTCAATCAATACCGGATTGACACCTGCAAACGGCTCATCAAGAAGAATGCAGCGCGGATCTAACATCAGCACACGTCCGAGTTCGAGTAATTTTTTTTGTCCACCAGAAAGTTGGCTGGCTTGCGTATCGCGTACCTTGGCCAGATTTAAAAAGCTGAGAATGCTGTCAGCCTTTTCGGTCAGCGCTTGCTCACGATTTTTGCGGGCTACCGTAAAGATCAGTGAAGCAAATAACTGTTCACCCTGTGGATTCGGCGCGGCCGCAAGTAAGTTTTCGTGGACGGTGAGGGATTTAAATTCTCGGGGGACTTGAAAGGTCCTCACAAGACCGCGCTGCGCACGCAAATAAGGCGGCATCGTTGTAATGTCATGACCGTCGAAGAGTATTTTCCCACTTGCAGAGGACTGCTGGCCAGCAATGGCTGCAAAGAGGGTGCTTTTACCTGCGCCGTTCGTACCCGCAATACCCAGGATTTCATGACTCTTTAATGAGAGTGATACCGCATCAACCGCAGTAAATCCGCCGTATCTGCAACTGACGTTTTGAACCTGAAGCATCATGAGGTGCTTTTCCCAAACAATCCATTGGGGCGATACATGGTGACAAGAATCAGTGCGAGCCCGACTGCAGCCAGACGAACACTCGACATTTGTACCTCTGAGACGCCAGGAATGAAGTCTTTGATAAACCGTGAACCCTCGAGAAAGACCATCAGCAATACCGCACCACCAAGCGCACCACGCACGGTACCCGATCCTCCCATGATCAGTCCCATCCAGACATAAAAAGTAACGAGCGGGACAAATTGCTCAGGGCTGATAAAGGTAATAAAGTGCGCGTAAAACGCACCGGCCAGTCCAGCGAGCACAGCTCCGACCATAAAAATTTGAACTTTGAATTTTGTTGGATTTTTACCTAATGCCATCAGCGCGGGCTCATCATCGCCAATTGCGCGCAACAATCGACCCAGCGGGCTGCGAGTCAGGCGCACAGTGCCCCACGCGACAAGGGCCGTGACCACCAGTAAGATAAAAAATAATGCAGTATCAGAGGCTGCCGGCCCGAGCGAAGCAAATACTTTAGGTATGCCGGGCAGGCCCTGAACGCCTTTAGTCAGCCATTCTTCTTGTTGAATGGTGATGCGCACTGCTTCAGAAAAGCCAAGCGTGACAATCGCTAAGTAGTCTTCACGTAGCCGCAATGAAAGTAAGCCCAGCGGCAAGGCGCTAATCCCCGCGAGGAGTCCTGCCGCAGCAAAGCTCAGGATTAAGGGGACTCCCGAGAGCGCAAGCAGGGCAGAGGTGTAGGCACCGATTGCAAAAAAGGCGACCACGCCAAAATTAACCAGCCTGGTGAGTCCGAACTGTAAATTCAGACCCAGTGCAAGCAGTGCATAAATCAGCGCGATGATGCCGATGGCTTGAAGGTATGCGGTCATATTTGGAGACTCATTATCTGGGGCGTTATTGCGAAATCATCTGATCAACTCCACGCGACCCATCAAACCAGCTGGACGAACTAAAAGTACCAGTGCCAGAACACCGAAAGACAGCACTAGCTTATAAGAGGGACCGAGTAAGGGGACGGACAGCTCCTGCGCAACTGACATGAGTAACGCCCCAATCACGGCACCTACCGGACTACCAATCCCACCTAGTACCATCGCTGCAAAAGCAGGGATGAGATGGTCCCAGCCAAGCTCAGGCATGACAACCGCTTTCATGCCGAGGAGAACGCCACCGATTGCTGACAGTACACCGACCAACAGCCACAGTCCAATCATCAGTTTGCGCGCGCGTATGCCGCTCGCACGCGCCAGATCCGGATTGTCAGAGACCGCTCGCAGTTGCCGACCAAAACTTGTCCGATAGAGCAGGATAAATACGACAGCTAAACATCCAAGCGCGGCACCCGCGATCGCCAGATCGGTTGGCAAGATACGGATACCATCAAAATTCCAGGCACGCACCAAAGGAATCTTGAAGGTGCGCTGATCATGTCCTGCAAAAAACGAAATCACACTGCGCAATACAAATCCCAGTCCAATGGCCGCGAGAAGGGATGCGATCATTGGTTGGCGTGCCAGTTTTTTGAAAATCAACTCGTACGAGGCCGCAGAAAGAACCGCGGTAATCAGCGCGGCGACAATCGTAGCCAGCACGAGCGAGTGCATGCCGAGCATTTGTGCACCCACGGCCATGAATGCTCCCGTGGTCATAAAATCGCCCGTTGCAGCATTGGGGAATCGATTCACACCCATGACGAGCGTCATGGCGAGCGCTGGCAACGCCACCACCAAACCTTCGGTGATGCCGTTGATCAGCAGATTTAAAAATTGAATCAAATTTAGACGCCAGGAGGAATAGAGACAACATCCTTTCTGACTAACTCGCCTTTTTCGATTACATACACACCAAAATCAGGCGTGACATCACCATACTTATCAAAGTCCAGTTTGCTGGAGGCGCCTTCGTAGTTGATTTTTTCTTTCTTGGCCAGCAAAGCCTTGCCTTCTGCAAACGTAAAGACCGGTGTGCCACCAGGGTTGCCGATTTCGCGGATCTTGGCGTTGACCTGTTCAGTCGTCGCTCCTGGTCCAGCCGCCTCGATGGCGAGTGCCAGCACGATCACCATGTCATAGGTCATTGCAGCGTAGACATTGGTGGAGCCTGGCTTACCTGTGGCTTTTGTATAGAGCGCATCGTAATGTGCGTAGGACTTGCTCTTTTCATTTGAAACGCTGTCCACAGAGATGATGCCTTCTGTGACTTCGTTGCCCAGAGCTTTGACCAGATCAGGACTGGCTGCCCAGCCTGGCATGATCCATTTAACTGGTGTGCCGGACTGGAACCATTCACGCAAAATAATGGTGGTGTCTGGCAAGTAAGAGCCCGTCACGATGACATCAGGTTTTGCATCAAGGATTTTTTGCAGTTCGCTGCGATAGCTAGGACGGTTGGGCTCGTAGGTCACATGTGCCACGACTTTTCCGCCCGCTGCCTCCCAGGCTTTCGTGAAGCCTTGTGTATTACCCAGACCGGAGGCATTGTTAAACGCCATCGTTGCTGGACGCTTGTAGCCGTTCTTTTTGCAAATTTCGGCAAACGCCTGACCAAAGCGATCATTGGTCGCCTGATAGCGCCAGACCAGATCTTTTGTGTCCAGAGTGGAGATCGCGGGCGCACCCGAGGTGTTCATTTCAATAATACCGGCCGCATCGGTCAACGGCATGACCGCCAAGGTTACCCCGGATGCCCACGTACCAAGCAAGGCCTGAACCTTGTTGACTTCAATTAATTTTTTTGCGGCAAGCACGGCTGCGTCAGGCTTGGTTTGGCTGTCTTCGCTAAATAACTCAAGCTTGACGCCTGCAGCGCCACCGGCTGCGTTGACTTCGTCAACCCCCATGCGAATAGCTTGTTGCATGCCTGGGCCGTAAGGGCTGCCTGCACCCGTTACTGGGCAGAGCGAACCGACCCGAAAGGTGCCGCCAGATTGGGCAAATGCAAAGCCAGGCAACATTTGCAAGGCTGCTGAGGCAGCGGAGAGCTTCAATAGGCTACGACGATCCATGACGGTGTGCTCCAAGTGATTAATGTTTGTAAGTTTTGCCATCTTTGATAATGACACGAATTTGATCACCTTGCCCAAGCAAGCAAGAGATGTCAGTTAAGGGGTTTCCATCGACGAGTAACAGATCTGCGATTGCCCCGGCTTTGATGATCCCTAGCTGATCGGTCATGCCGATGATTTCGGCACCAATCAGGGTGGCTTGCTGCAAGACCATGCCGTTGCCAAGAATATCCGCACGCAATTTCAACTCTTCGGATTCGTGTCGGTGCATGGCGCCCAGGAGGTCAGAACCAACCCCCATTTTGACGCCAGCCTTAGCGAGGATCTCCAGGGCTTTTTTACCTGCACCGCGAACTCCTTCAATCTTAGCAACAGACTCTGCTGGGAGCCCAAGTGCCGCGCCCTCATTGGCCAGGGCTTCATAGGTAATCAGCGTCGGCACCATAAAGGCATTGTGCTCGCGCATCACGTTGGCAGCAGCCTCATCAACCAGATTTCCATGCTCGATGGTGCGCACACCGCATTGCACTGCACGACTGATGGCGCGTGGCGTATAGGCGTGCGCCATCACATAAGTACCAGCATTGGTAGCCTCTTCAACGGCTGCACGGATTTCTTTTTCTGAGTAACCGAGGAAATGAATCGGATCATTGGGAGAGGCAACACCACCAGAGGCCATGATCTTGATCTGTGAGGCGCCCATCTGAATTTCCTCACGGATTGCCAGGCGGATGTTGTCCTCACCATCCACCACACGTGCGATATTGCCGATACGCTGTGAACAGGCGCAAGGCTCGATGATGTCACTGCGCGCACGAAAATCGCCATGTCCACCGGTTTGGGACAGGGCGCGGCCCGAGGGGAATATCCTGGGTCCGTCAATAATGTCGGTACGGGTTGCCTCGGCCAAGCTCCAGTTGGCACCGCCTGCATCACGCACACTGGTGAAACCACGCATCAGAATGCCTGACAGGATCGGCACGGCACGCAACGTGGCTAAAGCGTTGGGCAGATTGGCGTTGAGTCCCAGATTGACCTGTGAGGCCACAATGTGGGTGTGGCAGTCAATCATGCCGGGCATAATTGTTAAGCCACGTGCATCAATGATTTGCGCACCAGCGGGGGCCTTCAGTCCGATACCCGTTTGGGTGATTTTGCCGTGTTCGATCAATACGTCTGCAGGTTTGACGTTCAATGCAACTACATCTAGGACGTTGCCGCCCTGAATCAATATGGCTGTCATCACAATCCAATCATTATTTCAAAATGGTGAAAATGATTATTCCATATAGTTGGCTAGATTCGGTTAAAAAGGAGGTCATCTTTTAATTGTTTTCATTAATCTTTGTTTAACTATGTCAGATCAACCGCAACCAACCACGCGTGTGCGCCGCCCACCACATCGACCCGCGTTTGATCCGCATGTTCAGCCTTGGGTCGTCTCGACACAGGCTTTTACTGCCGTACCGTCCGAGCATTTGAGCGTCGATGCGGTTAGAGCAGTGCTTTCAGCCAATATTCAACGACCACTGGATATTCCTGACGAGTCGGCCCGGCGCCATCCCGGGCGGGAAGGAACCCCTGTTGAGGCAGCAGTGCTAGTGCCTTTAGTCATGCGTCCTGAAGGCTTAACCGTCTTGCTGACACAGCGCACGGCGCATCTGAATGACCATGCGGGGCAAATCAGCTTTCCGGGCGGCAAGATCGAGACGACAGACCAGGATGCCATTGCGGCTGCCTTACGCGAGACAGAGGAGGAAACGGGTTTGTCCAGGGAGTTTGTTCAGGTGCTGGGGGGGCTGCCACGCTATCTGACGGCAACGGGGTTTGCGATCAGTCCGATTACCGCTTTGGTCGAACCTGGCTTTACCTTGTGTCCAGATACCTTCGAGGTCGCTGAGGTGTTTGAGGTGCCGCTGTCCTTTCTCACAGACCCCGCTAATTTTCGTCTCCATCGTGCAGAGTTAGCAGACGGAACAACGCGTCAGTATTATTCGGCACCCTGGAACCAGTATTTCATCTGGGGCGCCACAGCCGCCATGTTGCTTGGCATGTGTCAGATCCTGTCGGAAGCCGCATTACGCGACTAACTATAGTGGGAGTCGTGCGAGGCCTTTGCCTCGATTAACCTGAGATATAACGCATGTCTGGCCGTATTAATTTCGCCGCGAGCCAGTGCAGCCAGCACGCCACAATTCGGTTCGTGCTGGTGTGTACAGTTGTAAAAACGGCACTCAGGAATATGCGCGCTAAATTCAGGAAACCCTTGTTCGATTTCTTCGCGGCTGAGGTGCAGTAGCCCAAAGCCCTGAAATCCAGGTGAGTCGATCAGCTCACCACCCTCAGCAGGCAGGTGGTATAGGCGAGTACTGGTGGTGGTGTGTTTGCCAGCCCCGAGCGCAACAGAATGTTCGCGTGTGGCTGCCAGGGCGAGAGGTACGAGCGTATTGAGCAATGTGGATTTGCCCATGGCACTCTGTCCAAGCAGCATTGAAGTTTTACCCTTGAGCAGCGGCAAGATCAGGCTTTCGACCTGCTGGGTATCTTTTGCACAAATTTCGATGATCTTTACGCCCAGTTGCCGAAAGGGAGCGAGCTTGGCGCGCGCCGCTTCAAGCCCCTCGACGATATCGACTTTATTGAGCAGAATCACAGGTGTGATCTTTGCAGACCAGGCTCCGGCCAGTGACCTTCCCAGTAAATCATCAGAAAAACTAGGCGCCACAGCAATTACGATTAATAACTGATCAACATTCGCGGCAAATTGCTTACTGCGATTTTCATCAGACCTGAATAGCAGGTTTTTACGTTCAAGGATTTTTTCAAGGGCGGCTTCATCTGCGCCTTGCATGGTGATTTCAACGTAATCACCGACTGCGGCATCATTTTTTTTGCCGCGCGGGAAGCATTTAATCAGTGCACCCTCAGGCAGTTCTACCGTGTAGTGTCTGCCGTGCGCTGCAATGACGCGACCCTGCGTGCGGTCGGTCATGATGCGAGAATGTGACGGATGCGGATCGCAGCGGGTGGGTGGCTGTCGTAAAAAGCTGAATGGACGGGGTCCGGGGTCAGGGTTGACGCATTGTCATCAACCAGTTTGACGAGAGCCGAGACTAGCTCCTGCGCTGAACTTTGACTGGTGGCAAACTGATCGGCCTGGAACTCATCTTTGCGAGAGAGCCAGCTAAAAAGAGGCGTCAGTGCGAAGGTAAATACTGGGATGACCATGAAAAACAGGATGAGTGCCATGGCGTCGTTACGTGACCCTAACTGCGGCATCACGCCCAGATCGGTATAGAACCAGGTTTGTTGGGCGAGCCAGCCGAGCACCGCGAAAAAGAACAGTGCTCCGGCAAAGCTCATGATCATGCGCTTAATGACATGATGGTGTTTGAAATGACCAAGCTCATGCGCAAGCACCGCGATGATTTCATCCGTCGTCAGACGAGAAAGCAGGGTGTCAAAAAATACGATCCGACGTGTACGGCCAAAGCCGGTGAAATAAGCGTTACCGTGCGCGGAGCGCTTGGAGCCATCCATCACAAATAGTCCGTTGAGTGCAAAACCACAGCGTTGTGCGAGCCCGTTGATGCTGGAGGCGAGTCCTTCATCAGAAAGAGGGGTGAATTTGTTAAAGAGTGGGGCGATCCATGTTGGGTAAATCAGCAACGCCAGAATATTGAATCCAGACCACAACGCCCACGCCCACAACCACCATAGCGTTCCAGCCTCGGCCATCAACCACAGCACTGCGGCCAGTAAGGGTAAGCCCATCAGTGCCGCAACCAGTATCCCTTTAAGCGTATCTGCCACAAACAAGCCTGGGGTCATGCGGTTAAAACCGAACTTCGCTTCCAGTCCAAATTGTCGGTAAATGGAAAAGGGCAGTCCTATCAGTCCCAGTAAGAGCCCCAGTACAACAATTAACAGGATCTGACGCAAAAGTTCGTGCGACGAGAGCGTGCTGACAAAACTATCGAGAAGCTGTAGCCCACCCAGCAGTGTCAGACCCACCAGGATCACCGCGTCAAAAATCGTTTCGAAAATTGCCAGCCTAACCCGCGCTGCGGTGTAGTCTGCTGCGCGTTGATGGCTCACCAGGCCGATTCGCGAGGCAAATTCCTCAGGCACAGCTCCTCGGTGGGCTTGCACATGACGTATTTGGCGCGTGGCAAGCCAGAGGCGAACGACGAGTGAAGTGAGCAGAAAAACGATAAAAAGTAAGGTGAGCATAAGACCTGTTGTTGGGCGCGAGCCGCAGTTCAAAGCGCTCAATATGGGCGCATGTGAGAAAATCACGTTTTAACTGGATGATTATATGGCTAACACCACCGCCCACACTGCAAAAAATGGTTCAAAGACTGGGAGTACGGCTGCTGCGACCAATGAATTCCGTCTGGTTTGGCTAGACATGGAAATGACCGGACTTGATCCGGACAAGGAACGCATCATCGAAGTTGCTGTGGTGATCACAGAACCTGACCTGACGGTCGTGGCCGAGGGCCCGGTCCTGGTCATCCATCAGGAAGATGCCATTCTCGATGCGATGGATAAATGGAATACCGCGACACACGGTAAAAGTGGTCTGATTGATAAAGTCAAAGCCTCAACCATGACTGAATCTGAAGCTGAAGATGCGCTGATTGCCTTTATGTCTCAGTACGTACCCGCAGGCAAGTCCCCTTTGTGTGGCAATACCGTCAGTCAGGATAGACGGTTTATGTTTAATTACATGCCAAAGCTCGAGCAGTTTTTTCATTACCGCACGATTGATGTCAGCACACTCAAAGAACTCGCTCGTCGCTGGAATCCCGCCCTACTCAAGGGATTTGAAAAACATAGCAAACATCAGGCCCTGGCTGACATCCATGAGTCCATCGAGGAACTCAAATACTACCGGGAAACCTTCATTAAGCTCTGAACGGCTTGAATCACGGAGTCGGGCGCCCCACCAAAGCGCGTGAACACCCTCGGCGATAGGGGCTGGTGCTGGGGATTTTCAGGTGAAAGCTGGGCCTCGAGATAGGCCTGGCTTGAAGCAAAAATTTTCCAGTAGAGTCTTTCGCATAACGCACGTGCTGTTTGTCCAGCCCAGGGCGTTGGCAACATGGCTGAGGGCAATTGGGGGTCGTGGAGTACCACGCGCCGCCAGGCGTGGATCAGCAAGGCACGCAGCATGTGGGCAAGCTTTGGATCGATTTCTGCCTCTGTCAACGCCTCGAACGGCGCAAAACGCTCATAAAAGCGTTGGTACTGTTGTGACAAATCCTCCAGGTTCCAGCATTGACCGGCGAGGCTCGCAATCGGTAATCCAGCTGGCGTTGCATTGTCATTGGCGTGCAACACAAGTGCCAGATCCGGGATGCCGAGCTTTTCCAGAATGTCGTGTGCAATTTGAGGATTGGCGTGAGGATGCGCATAGACGCCAGGGGCGATCACACCAAACCCCTCCCAAACCAGCTGGTCACGCAGCGCTGTTCTTTCGGCAAGCCCGTGGCTGCCAAAACGCGGCAAAATCACAACCGTCCAGGAGCCGTCCCAGTCCATGGGAGGACCCACGTAAATTCTGGGCGACGCACGGGCCGTTAGTTTGAGACCCTGCTCGGCCAGTGCGTAACGCGAGCGTCTGCCTTCTCGTTCGGATTTCAGCCAGCCCTGTGCAACCAGTCGAAAAACACTTGTTCGTAGCAATCTTTCGTTGATCCCCAAGGGCTCCAGGAGATCAATCAAGTTGCCGAGCCAGGCGACTCCACCATGGGGACCTACCGCGTCACCCAACACGGTGACGCAGAGAGATTTCGCGCGAGGAGGGTCCTCGGCGATCACTTGTTCCAGGTGTTTCTGCAGGCTAGGGAGTTTTTTGGTCATTGCACGCAGGCTTTGTTGGTTTTGCCTGAGTCGGCATATTCAGTAAGGGTTTGTCATGATACACAAAATGCAATGTGATACAGTTTTTGTGTTGACACTAAAAATTATGTATTAAATAATACGGCTCGGTTCCTTTTAATCCCGCTGGAGTTTTAATATGTACGCGCAACTTGTCGAGACTGGTGTCACACAGGTCAAAACCGCAGAGCAACTCTCCGGGGCTGAGCAGGCATTCCAGCGTCGGATTGATGACGGCATCAAAATTGAACCGAAAGATTTCATGCCCGAGGCGTACCGTAAAACGTTGGTGCGTCAGATTTCACAGCATGCCCATTCAGAAATCGTTGGTATGTTGCCTGAGGGAAATTGGGTGACGCGTGCTCCGAGCCTGAAGCGAAAAGCAATACTGCTGGCAAAAATTCAGGATGAGGGCGGCCACGGTTTGTATCTGTATAGCGCAGCCGAGACGCTCGGCGTTTCGCGCGAAGATCTCTACGACGATCTGTTGGCAGGTCGCGCTAAATATTCAAGTATTTTCAATTACCCCACATTAACTTGGGCCGATATCGGCATGATTGGCTGGTTGGTTGACGGCTCTGCCATCATCAACCAGATTCCTTTGTGCCGTTGCTCCTACGGACCTTATGCGCGTGCCATGGTGCGTGTATGCAAAGAAGAGTCTTTCCATCAGCGACAGGGCTATGACTTGCTGCTGGCCATGTGCAAAGACGGAAACCCAGAGCAACGCGCGATGGTTCAGGAAGCGTTCAATCGCTGGTGGTGGCCTGCCTTGATGATGTTCGGCCCCTCTGATGCCGAATCGACAAACAGCACCCAATCCATGGCGTGGAAAATCAAACTTTTTTCCAATGATGATTTGCGCCAGAAAATGGTTGATCAAACTGTGCCCCAGGCTGAGCATCTGGGCCTCACGATTCCCGATCCCGATCTCAAATGGAATGCTGCGCGCGGTCACTACGATTTCGGTGAGATCGACTGGTCCGAATTTTATGCCGTGCTCAAAGGCAATGGACCTTGCAATCGTGAGCGCCTTCAGGCCCGTCGTGATGCACACAAGCAGGGCGCATGGGTGCGTGAGGCCATGGCTGCCTATGCTGAGAAAAAAGACGCACGCGTAGCCGCCTGATTCTATTAATTTTGACCAGAATCACTCTGGTGACGAGGATGACATGAACAGTAAAAATATGCCTCTCTGGGAGGTTTTTATTCGAAGCCAACATGGCTTGTCACACAAACATGTGGGCAGTCTGCATGCCTCGGATGCGGAAATGGCGGTCAATCATGCGCGCGATGTCTATACCCGTCGCAACGAAGGGATGAGTATCTGGGTTGTGCGCGCCGCTGATATCACAGCCAGCAGTCCCGTAGAGAAAGACTCATTGTTCGATCCAGCCAACAGCAAGGTCTATCGTCACCCGACTTTCTTCCCGATGCCGGAAGAAGTCAAGCACATGTAAGGCGGTAATCATGACGATCGTACTCAAGCTTGACCCTGCCAACGCTACTGGTGCAGCGATTAGCACTACCAATCATGGCAACGCATCGCCCACCACACTGGCTACAACAACGACACCGCTGGTTGAGGGGTTGCTCCGTCTGGGTGATAACGCACTGATCCTGTCGCAGCGTTTGTCTGCGTGGTGTGGACACGGACCTGCAATCGAAGAAGACATGGCGCTCACCAACGTTGCGCTGGATTTGCTTGGCCAGTCGCGCATGTGGCTGACACTCGCAGGCTCGCAGGAAGGTGCGGGGCGTGATGAAGATGCGTTGGCCTATTTGCGCGATGCCAATCAGTTCCGCAACGTGCTCCTGACTGAGTTGCCCGATGAGGATTACGCCCGCACGATCGTGAGACAGTTTTTCTTTGATGTCTGGCACTATTTTTTGCTTGAACGCCTGACGCACTCCACTCACTCAGAGATCGCAGCCATCGCTGCTAAATCACTGAAAGAAGTGACCTATCACGTGAGACGTGCGTCAGACATGATTATCAGGCTGGGTGATGGCACTGAAGAAAGTCATCAGCGCATGCAGGAAGCTGTTGATGCGCTCTGGCCTTATACAGGAGAGCTGTTTGCTGACGATGCGATTGATCTGGCCTGGGAAAAAGAAGGCTGGGGACCTGCTGTCTCCTCCCTGCAATCTGTCTGGTCTGCCCACGTTGGTCAGGTGATGGTCGAGGCAACATTGTCCTTGCCACCCGTTGAGGCGTCGATGCACGCAGCGTTTCGTGGTGGCCGCACTGGACGCCATACCGAACACCTGGGCTTTCTGCTTGCTGAAATGCAATTTTTGCAACGCGCCTATCCGGGGGCGAGCTGGTGATTGACGCGCAACAGGTGATGGATTGGCTGCAAAACGTAGCTGACCCTGAGATCCCCGTGCTGTCTATTGTGGATCTGGGGATCGTGCGAGAAGTATCCTGGGATCAGGATACCTGTGTGGTAACCATTACCCCGACTTATTCTGGCTGCCCCGCAATGTTTGAAATCAGCCAGGCGATCGAACAGTGTCTGGTTGATCATCAGATTAAAAGTGTACGTATTGCCACACGCCTGTCACCTGCCTGGACAACGGACTGGATGACAGAACAGGGGCATGTGGCATTAAAAGGCTATGGCATCGCTCCCCCCGTTCAGCGGGCCGTTGATATCTCGGGTATCAGTCGCAGGCCAGCGATGCCGCCCGTACCTTGTCCTCAGTGCGGTTCGAACGCGACGCGATTAGTCAGCGATTTTGGTTCGACTTCCTGCAAAGCTTTATATCGCTGCAGTGAGTGCCGCGAACCCTTCGATTACTTTAAAACGCACTAAAGCAAGGTGCCAAGATGAGTCAATTTCATTCTCTCCATGTATCGTCTGTCGCACGAAATACCCGTGATGCAGTCGTTGTGACTTTCGATATTCCACAGTCGCTGTCAAAAGAATTTACTTTCAGGCCGGGTCAATATCTGACCCTCAGGCACGATCTGGATGGTCAGGAGTTACGACGCTCTTATTCAATCTGCTCCGCGCCTCAGGATGGTGTGATGCGGGTTGCGATCAAGCGCCTCGATGATGGTGCCTTTTCAACCTGGGCCAATACGGTGCTCGAAGCGGGTCAGTCGATCGAAGTGATGCCTCCCGCAGGTAATTTCACGATTGATTTTTCACCTGCGCAGGCCAGACATTACGTCGCCTTCGCTGTGGGCAGCGGCATTACACCGATCTTTTCTTTAGTCAAAAGTGCACTGTCTATCGAACCACAGAGCCGCTTTACTTTGTTCTATGGCAACCGTGCCTCCTCCTCGGTTTTATTTCGCGAAGAAATAGAGGATCTGAAAAATATCTACATCGAAAGATTTTCAGCGGTATTCATCATGAGTCGTGAAAATCAGGATATTGACTTGTTTAATGGTCGTCTGGATGGGGCCAAGGTCAATCAATTGTTATCGGTCTGGCTTGATCCGCGAGATATCGATTATGCGTTTGTCTGCGGCCCTCAAACCATGATTGAGGATGTCGTGCAAGGATTACAGGACAAAGGCATCGCTAAAGATCACATCAAATTTGAATTGTTCGGCGCACCCAAAGGCCCGCGCGCGCTGCGTACAGGGCAGGACGCCAGAACCGCGCCAGGCAAGGGTCAGTGCGAGTTGACGGTGATTCAGGATGGCCACAGTCGCACATTGGTCGTAGATAAGAATCAGGATAATTTGCTTGATGCTGCAATGGCGCAAGGTCTGGAATTGCCCTATTCCTGCAAAGGAGGCGTGTGTTCAACCTGTCGCTGCAAAGTGGTTGAGGGCGAAGTCGATATGGATATCAATTTTGCACTAGAGGATTATGAGGTTGCACGTGGCTTTGTGCTGACCTGCCAGAGTTATCCTGTAACCGATCGTGTGACGATCGATTTTGATCAGGAAACATAATTTTTTTGAAATGGGATTTTCCAGTTTCAACGTTCAGCATTTAAAAACCAGTCGGGCGCGAAAGCAGTGCGGCTGGGTTATTTAATTTTGGAGATATGCCTCGTGTCAGTCGAATTTTTTACCGCTCATGAAACCATCCTGAATCAAGCTCTCGACGCGGCGAATGCGCGTGGTTACTGGAGTCCTTTTTCAGAGATGCCCAGCCCACGCGTGTATGGTGAGACAGCGAATGATGAAGCAAAGTCATCGTTTGAGGCGCAGCGTGGTAAATCTTTCTCTGGATTAAATGCGGGAACAAATGCATTAGCTGTTAATGAGGTGTCGCCTTTTGACGGTGCGCTGGGCATCAGCTATCCCAAGGCAAGTGTCGAGGCACTGATTGCCTCGAGTACAGAAGCCTGGAAAACCTGGCGCCGTGCCGGGCCGCGTGCCTGGGTGGGTGTCTCAATGGAAATTTTGCACCATTTGAATCGTGCCAGCTTTGAAATCGCCTATGCGGTGCAGCATACAACGGGCCAGGGATTTATGATGGCCTTTCAGGCGGGGGGGCCGCATGCGCAGGATCGTGGCGTTGAGGCGGTGACCTATGCCTGGCAGGAGATGTCACGTATCCCGACTGACACGCAATGGATCAAGCCGCAGGGTAAAAATGATCCCATTACGATGAATAAGCATTTTTCAATCGTGCCGCGTGGCATTGGCCTGGTGATCGGTTGTTCGACCTTTCCTACCTGGAATGGTTATCCAGGTCTGTTTGCGAGTTTGGCAACAGGTAACACGGTGATCGTCAAGCCTCATCCCAGTGCGATTCTGCCTTTAGCGATTACTGTTCGCATCGCGCGCGAGGTGTTGCAAGAGGCGGGTTTTAATCCGGATGTCGTCATGCTGGCCGTGCACGATGCCAAAGACAATATGGCGCAGGAACTTGCCTTGCGCCCTGAAGTCAAAATCATTGACTTTACTGGTAGCAGCGCCAACGGCAACTGGTTAGAGGCGAATGCGCGTCAGGCGCAGGTTTATACAGAAAAGTCTGGCGTGAATCAGATCATGATTGATTCCGCAGAAGATCTCAAAGGTGTTGCACGCAATATTGCATTTTCACTGGCGTTGTACTCAGGTCAGATGTGTACCGCGCCTCAGAATATTTACGTTCCTGCCGCGGGCATTTTTACAGCAGCAGGGCACGTGTCTTTTGACGAGGTTGCTGCAGCAATTGCCTCTTCAGTAGAAAAACTGATGTCGGATCCGTCCAAGGCGGTTGAGGTCACCGGTGCGATCCAGAATGAGGCAACTGAGGCGCGTATTGCGCAAGCGCGTGCGCTCGGCCTACCTGTGCTGGCGGAAAGTCAGCTACTTGAGCACCCGCTATTCCCTCAAGCACGCGTGCGGACGCCTTTGATTTTGCGTGCCTCAGCAAACGACGCTGCGATCGGTAAAGAATGGTTTGGTCCGATTGCCTTTATCGTCGCCACAGACTCCACCGCGCAAAGCATTGCCATCGCAACGAAGATGGTCCAGCAACATGGCGCCTTGAGTCTGGCGGGTTACACCACTGATGCTGCGGTCCGCGCAGAGATGCAGGATGCTGCTGAGATCGCAGGGGTATCACTTTCATTGAACCTGACAGGTGCGGTATTTGTAAATCAAACCGCGGCCTTCAGTGATTTCCACGGCACGGGGGCGAATCCTGCCGCGAACGCAGCATTATCTGATTCCGCCTTCGTTGCAAACCGTTTCCGTGTTGTTCAAACTCGCTGGCACGCCTGAGGTCTTATGAGCTATCAAGATATTCTATTTTCGTTTGAAGCGGGCATTGCCCGCATCACCCTTAATCGTCCAGACAAACTCAATAGCTTTACTGTGCGTATGCATGGCGAGATCGCCGACGCACTGACAAAGATTGAGCAGGGTCATGCTCGGGTGTTGGTGATCACTGGTGCCGGGCGTGGCTTTTGCGCCGGTCAGGACTTGAGCGATCGTCAGATGTCTGCGGGCGACGCACCCCCTGATCTTGGTATGACGATAGAAACCTATTACGCACCGCTGGTGCGTCGTCTGCGTGCGCTGCCTTGTCCGATTGTTGTAGGTGTGAATGGCGTGGCCGCCGGAGCCGGTGCTAACGTCGCACTGGCGGGTGACATCGTCATCGCAAAAGAATCTGCCTCATTTATTCAGGCGTTTTGTCGTCTCGGCTTGTTACCTGATACAGGCGGCACGTATGTGTTGCCACGCTTGGTTGGTCACGCCCGTGCAATGGGTTTATCTTTACTGGGAGACAAGCTTAGTGCGCGTGATGCACAAGACTGGGGCCTGATCTGGAAATGTGTTGCCGACGATGCGTTTGACGCAGAGCTCAACAGACTCGCAGAACATTTTTCGCAGGCACCGACCAAAGGACTTGCTCTCACTAAACAGGCACTCAATGCAAGTCTGAATCACACGCTCGATGAACAACTTAATCTTGAGCGCGACCTGATGCGTGAACTGGGTCGTAGTCAGGACTATGCAGAAGGTGTAGCGGCTTTTTTGGCTAAACGCACACCACAATTCAAAGGCGAATAAGCATGCCACGTTCAGCGCTAGCCTTGCTTGAGGTACCGACTGATCCTCACGTGCTTGCTCAGGCTGTGGGGCAGGGCATGTATTCAATTGATCCCGCGACACAGGCGATGGGTATCGAGCTCATGACGATCGCACCCGGTGAGTCGTCCATGCGTATGGTCGTACGGCGCGACATGCTCAATGGCCATCAGACCTGTCATGGTGGTTTTTTGTTTGCCTTTGCTGACAGTACCTTTGCTTTCGCCTGCAATGCGCGCAATCAAAATACCGTCGCGGCAGGCTGCACGATTGATTTTCTAGCGCCAGGTTTTGAAGGTGACGTGTTAACTGCGCATGCCAAAGAACGTTCACTGGCAGGGCGTACAGGTATTTATGATGTGACGGTCACCAATCAGGACGGAAAGACCTTGGCTTTATTTCGTGGTCGCTCCTATCGAATTAAAGGCCAGGTGATTGGTCAGACCCCAGAAGCTTAAGAAAAAATACTTTCACTAATGTGCAGGGATTACGTGCATCAACGTTGCACCTCTTCATTGATTATCTAATTCAAATTTATACGCAGGAGACTATCTGATGACTACCAAACTTCAAGGCGCTGGACTCGAACCGATTGAGCATGCCAGTCGTGATGAGATTTCCGCACTCCAGCTTGAGCGCATGAAATGGTCTCTCAAGCACGCGTATGAAAACGTGCCGTTCTATAAAAAATCGTTTGACGAGGCTGGCGTCCATCCAGATGATCTGAAGCAGTTGTCAGATATCTCGAAATTTCCTTTCACAAAGAAAACCGATCTGCGTGACAACTATCCTTTCAATATGTTCGCGGTGCCACGCGAAAAGGTCGCCCGCATTCACGCAAGTAGCGGCACGACCGGTAAGCCCACCGTAGTCGGTTACACACTCAGTGATATCGATAACTGGGCTAACTTAGTGGCACGTTCCATTCGCGCAGCAGGGGGGCGTCCGGGTGATATCGTCCATATTGCCTACGGTTATGGCTTGTTTACAGGCGGTATGGGCGCGCACTACGGTGCTGAGCGTTTGGGCTGCACGGTCATTCCTATGTCGGGTGGACAGACAGAGAAACAAGTCCAGTTGATTCAGGATTTCCGTCCTGACATCATCATGGTCACACCCTCCTATTTCTGTAATATTCTCGATGAGATGAAGCGACAGGAAATCGATCCGCGGCAGTCTTCGTTGCGCATTGGTATCTTTGGTGCCGAGCCCTGGACAGGTCAAATGCGTGCGGATATCGAAACAGGATCAGGTATTGACGCCGTGGACATTTATGGTTTGTCGGAGGTCATGGGACCAGGCGTTGCCAGCGAATGCGTGGAAACCAAAGATGGTCCTGTCATCTGGGAAGACCATTTCTATCCGGAGATCATTAATCCAGATACCGGAGAGGTGGTTGCCGATGGAGAAATGGGTGAGCTGGTGTTCACCTCCTTGACCAAAGAAGCGATGCCCGTCATTCGTTATCGCACACGCGATCTGACGCGCTTGTTGCCACCGACTTCACGCAGCATGCGCCGGATGGATAAAATTACGGGCCGCAGCGATGACATGCTGATTATCCGCGGTGTGAATATGTTCCCGACACAAGTTGAAGAGCTGGTGCTGAAGATTCCCCAGTTAGCCCCTCATTACCAGATCATTTTGACTAAAAATGGCAATCTCGATGATGTTGAAATCATGGCAGAAGTGCGTCCTGAGTTTGATTATCTGAATGAGGCCGAGCGCGCGCAGTTAGGCGCTCAGTTAAAGCACGCAGTGAAATCCTATATCGGTATATCAGCTGCGATCCGAGTCACTGAAGCGGGCAAGGTTGAACGTTCTTTGACAGGTAAAGCCAGGCGCGTGGTTGATCGTCGTCCGCGTTAAGCATACCGAATCCGTTCAAGTTTTCGATAATGAATTTTGATTCAAAGCAAGTGAGAAAAACATTGTCGAAAACTGATCAAGCGGTGCGGTACTACATGTGAGTTTGGCCCGAAGTATTGCACCTTCCCAGCCGATCCAGAAAAAATTCGATAGTGCCGTAGTATCTGTAGTGGCCGGCAATTCCTTGTGGGCGATAGCCAGGTCCAGGCAGCGTTTAAGACGTGCTTCCCAGGCGATGAGAACTGCTTCAAGCCGCATGCGAAATTCATCATTCAAACTGGCCAACTCCTGGCCCATATTGCCGATCAGGCAGCCACGTTTAAATTCGTAGCGCGTCATTCCTTCTTTACCTTCATCGACAAATCGTTGGATTCTCGATAAGGGAGAGCAGGTCTCGTCATCAAAAATCCGACTCATTTTTTCATCGTAAAAATCTACATAATTATCGATGACCGCGATGCCGAATTCCTGTTTGCTTTTGAAATAATGGTAGAAGGATCCCTTGGGTACACCTACACGTGACAGTATTTCTTCAATGCCGGTAATCTGAAAACCTCGTTCTGTGAGCAGTTCGGTGCCACACCAGATTAAGGCCATTCTTGTTTCGCCACGCGCTTTAGCTTGGAGCGAGCGAGGCAAGTCTTGCGTATCGATATTTTTCATCGATGCGACAGTATTCATGGACGTAGCGTTTTTTGCTGTGTGTTCGCGTGCCATTATTCGGGTAATTACCGATCTCATAAGTAGACGACCGGTCTATTATATAAACAGCTTTGCATGAACAGACAACTATTTTAATAATGATCCCGATCACTCAATGATTCGGGATTGATTGGGTAAGCTCAGACAGATGGCCAATTCCTTACTAGCGATACGGGAGTTAGATAAGCGATTCGGCGGTGTACATGCCGTGAAATCGCTATCCTTGGATATTGCTGCGGGCGAGGTTGTGGGCTTAATTGGTCCAAATGGATCGGGTAAGTCAACAAGTGTGAATCTGATCTCCGGCACATTTCCAGCAACGAGCGGACAAATTTTGTTTGACGGGCAGGACATGACCAGGATGCCCATAGGAGAACGCGTCAAGCAAGGGTTGGCACGGACATTTCAGACAACCACCCTGTTTGGGGAGTTCACGTTGCTTGAGCAAGTCGAGTTGGCGTGCCATACGAGGTATAACCAGCCGAGCTGGGCGGATGTTTTAAAAATTTCTCGAGCGACCATCGATCGTGGAATTCAAAGGGACAAGGCTGAGAAGATTTTGACGCTGTTAGGGCTGGATGCGCTAGCTGCGCACTATGCAGCCGAGGTGTCTTCTGCGCAACAAAGATTGCTCATGATCGCGACCGCTCTGGCAACCGAGCCTAAACTATTGCTTCTCGATGAACCCGCGGCTGGAATGGTTGCCAAAGAACGAGCAGAGCTCGCCGCGGTCATTCAGAAAATCCGTGCGCAAGGCATCGCCGTGATGGTGATTGAGCATCATATGGGTTTAATCATGGAAGTGTGTGAACGCATCGCAGTCCTTAATTTCGGACAAAAAATAGCTGATGATGTGCCGAGCATCATACGTGCTGACCCTGCCGTCATTGAGGCTTATCTGGGGGCGTCAGATTGACATGTTGAAAGTAGACAATTTACGGGCTGGCTATGGCAAGACAGATATTCTTCATGGAATTTCTTTTGAGGTCAAAGCCGGTCAGTGTGTGACACTGATTGGTGCAAACGGTGCGGGTAAATCAACCACACTGCGTTGTATCACTGGCTTGTTGCCAGTGCGGGCCGGCACCATAGTCTTTCAGGGTGAAGAGATTGGTGGGCTGACTGGCCATAAGATTGTCCGGCGCGGGATCACCATGTGTCCAGAAGGACGGCAGATTTTTCCTGAAATGTCCGTGACCGAAAATCTAAAAATGGGTGCGCATGTTCGTCGAGATGCAGAGCAGCAAGAGGATCTCGAGCGCATGATGGATATGTTTCCTGTATTGCGCAAGCGCGCATTACAAATGGCAGGCACACTATCCGGAGGTGAGCAGGAGATGCTAGCGATTGGCCGTGCCCTGATGTCGCGTCCGACGCTTTGTATTTTTGATGAGCCCTCCCTGGGGCTGGCGCCAAAAATTGTTCAGGAAGTCGGGGAAACGATTGCGCGAATTAAAGAGGCAGGCACAACCATTCTGTTAGTTGAACAAAATGCCAGAATGGCACTCGGTCTGGCAGATCAGGCGTATTTATTCGAAGCAGGTGAAATTGTATTGCAGGGTTCAGGCAAGGACTTAATGTCGCATCCTGAAGTGAGTAATGCTTATCTGGGGCATTAGCCAGAGCATGTAAGGACAACAAAAACGTATGAAAATGACCAAGGAGACAGTGATGAATCATCCCACAATTAAAATTTTGAAACGTAGCGTTGTCGCAGCGCTTATGGCGGCATGTGTTGGCTCGGTTTATGCTGCAGACAAGACGATAGATATAGGCGTCAGTGATGCGCTGACAGGGCCTGGAGCCGTTTACGGTTTGCCACAGTCCAATGCCGTGAAGATGGCTGTTGAAGAAATAAATGGAAAAGGAGGGGTCAAAGCAGGAGCAGACACCTACAAATTCAATGTGATTGCCTACGATGACAAGGCTAACCCTACAGAAGGTACCAACGTTGTCCGTAAGTTGATTGATCGCGATAATGTTAAGTACATCGTGGGTTTTTGCTGTTCAGGTCCGACCAGTGCGGTCGCTTCCTTTATCGCCAAAGAACCCGTGGTGATGCTTGTGGGTAATGCGGCTGAACGCAGCATTACCACCCAAGGCGCACCGAACTTATTACGTACACGTCCGCCTGCAGACTTTACCGGTGCGGCAGCAGGTACGTTTGTGGCACAGAAGGGCGTGAAAAACATTGCAGTGATAGGCAATCTTGATGTGGCCCTTTACGCCCAGTACCTGGAGGCTTTTGAACGAGAGTTCACTAAAGCGGGTGGCAAGGTCGTTGCACGTGAGTCGTTTGGTTTGAAAGATCGCGACATGACCCCTCAGCTCACAAAAGTTCGCGCGCTGAATCCAGAAGCATTGCTCGTCATTGGTTACATTGAGCCGGCCGCCTTTGTCTACAGACAGTCGGTTGAAATGGGAATGAAGTTGCCGCGTTATGGCTTTACGAGCGGTAGCGAAGAGCAGTTCCTCAAAGTCGCGACCTCGGAACAAATGGAGGGAGTGTGGGACTTGCGGCCTCTGGAGCTCACACTTGATGCGTTGGGCCCTACGGCCAAGACCTATGCTGAGAATTACAACAAAAAATTTGGCATGGCCGCAGCACCAAGCTCACCCTACGCTTACGATCAAGTCTACGTCTTGAAAAATGCAATCGAAGCCGTTGGCAGTGCAAGCGATCCAGCGAAAATCGCCGCTGCAGCCCATCAACTCTCTATTCCAAAAGAAGCCGTCATGAAATATCTCCCTGTCGCCAACAAGATGTTTGATGAAAATGGTCAAGCCTATACCGCTAACGGTGCTTTTCAATGGCAAAAAGGTAAGTGGGTCTATGTCTCTGATCTTCCTTCCGATGCGATGGCTTACTCGGCGTATTTGAAGAGCCTGCGCAAGTAATTCAAATGCTTGAGCAACCAGAACCGAAACCGATGAGCCACGCATGATTGAACTTGTCCAGCAGATCTTTAACGGACTCGCAATTGGCGCAGTCTATACGCTCATCGGTATTGGTTTAACGATCGTATTCGGCATCTTGGGCATTGCTCATTTCGCCCATGGCGTTGTAGCAATGTCGGGCGGTTATGTCGCTTTTATTTTGATAGAAAAGTTTGGTATTCCTTTTTTCGCAGCTGTTTTTTTATCCATGCTGGCTGGAGCGATTTTTGGAATGTTGATCGAACGTATCGCTTATCGTCCTGTGCAGAATGCGCCGCCTATCAACGCATTCATTATCGCGCTCGGATTAACCATGATGCTCGATGGCCTTAATCTGCTGACGTTCGGTCCTGATCAGATCGTTGTGCGTACTCCCTATACCCATGTTTATAACTTCCTCGGTATTGTTGTGACCGAGTTGCGAATCGTTGTGCTGAGTTGCACCGCCTTGTTGTTGCTTCTGATGTGGTTGTTTGTCAGTCGGACCAAGACAGGACGTGCGATCAGAGCGGTTGCTCAAAACCGCGGTGCCGCAACATTGATGGGCGTCAATGCAAATGCTGTAGCTTATGTCGTCTTTGGCTTGTCCTCTGCACTGGGCGTGGCGGGTGGTGCGCTGGTGGGTGCCATGCTGGCGCTCGCCCCTGGGCTTGGAGAGAGTCTGGTGATCAAGGGTTTTGCAGTACTGATTCTTGGGGGACTTGGCTCAATACCTGGCGCCATACTGGGTGGTTTAATCCTTGGCGTGAGCGAGTCCCTTGCTGCAGGTTATATTTCATCGTCCTATAAGGATGTGATCGCCTTTGCTGTGATGATTATTGTGCTTCTTTTCAGACCCGAGGGTCTAATGGGTAAGAAATGAAACTCATCATGAAGAATCGTTTCTGGCTCTTTTTATTCGTTGTAGTGTTACTGATCGCTCCTCGCTTGATCACGGTGCCGTATTTTCTGCATCTGATGATTTTGGCCTTGATTTGGGTTGTGATCGCCCAAGGGCAAAATTTGATTCAAGGTTTTACTGGTTATGTTTCGATTGCCTCAGCTGGGTTTATGGGGGTAGGCGCCTACGCTTCTACTTTGTTATGCCTGCGACTAGGTATTTCTGTGTGGATGGCTATGTTTTGTGCGCCATTCATCACGGCTGTTATCGCAGTGTTTGTGGGTTATCCAAGCTTGCGTGTCAAGGGACACTATTTTGCGATCGTTACCCTGGCATATAACCTGGTGATATTTATTATCTTGAATAACTTTAGTTCTCTGACGGGAGGAGAGGGCGGACTCACGAATGTTCCCAGACCTGAAGGGTTTAGTTTTGCCGGCTATCGTCTGTCATTTGATGGGCGGGAAGCATATTATTATTTGGTTTTATTTGCTGCGATGTTTGCTACATCGATATGCGCCCTGATATTACGTTCGCGTGTCGGACAAGTTTTATTGTCGATTCGTCAAAACGAAACGCTTGCTCAGGCTGTCGGTATAGAAACCTGGCATTACAAGTTATTTGCATTCGTGTTGAGTGCTGCCTTTGCTGGATTAGCCGGAGCACTCTATGCGCACTTCATCGGCTTTTTAAATCCTGAACCTTTCGGTGTCGATCAGTCGCTTAACGCTATTCTTGCCGTTATTCTGGGTGGCAGTGGCACGCTAAGCGGCCCAGTCGTTGGTGCGTTTTTAGTTGTAGCCTTACCTGAATACCTCCGTGTGGCCGATACGTTGAGGTTAGTTGTCTACGGTGCACTGTTGATTTTGACAACCATATATATGCCGCGAGGCGTGGTGCCTATGGTCGTTGCTGGTTTTAGCAAGATCAGAGCTGTTTTGAAAAGGAATAAATAGATGTCAGTCTGGTCTGATCCCGAGCAGGCACTTATTGATGGTGCGCAAGCGCTCGCTACCATCCTCAAAACAGTACCCTATAAAAAATGGAATCACACCAAGGATTCCTCAAGGTATTTTTTTAAGTTGGCTGCACAAAAAGGCCTGACGGGCATCGAGGTGCCTGTTGCATCGGGTGGTTCAGGTGCTTCTTTTAAATGCAAAGCATTGGTTGCAGAGATTTTGGCAGGAGCAGATTTCGGCTTTGCCATGTCGCTTGTCAACACGCATAACGTCGCGAATAATATCGCACGCTGGGATGACAGTAAAACAAGTGACACCACAATTTCAAGTTTGGTGCCTGAGCTGCTCAGTGGGCAGAAGATTGCTTGTACAGCCTTGACTGAACCTCACGCCGGTTCCGACTTTTCCTCTATTACTACTTTGGCTCAACCTCACAGCCAGGGCTGGCGAATTGATGGAGAGAAATCCTGGATTATCAATGCCAGCGTTGCAGACCTGATCCTCACGTATGTTCAGACTCAGCCTGAGGCAGGTGCAGCAGGCATTGCAGCTTTTTTGATTGACGCGAATCGCCCTGGTTTTATCCGTAACGAACAGTTTGGAAGTGAGGCAGCCTCTTCTCTGGGGACGAGTAGTTTCAAACTAGAAGGTTACATTGCCCGCCCTGAAGAGCTCATTCATCCCGCAGGTTTCGCATTTAAGCGCGCCCTGCATTCCATTAATGGTGCGCGGATTTATGTCGCCGCGATGTGTTGCGGCATGGTGGCGGAGTGTTTACGAATCGCGACTGCATATGGCGCTTCACGCCAGGCTTTCGGCTCCTCTCTTCAAGAGCATCAGGGATGGCGGTGGCGTATAGCCGATGCGGCGATCGATCTTGAGGCTGCCCAGCAAATGGTTCGCGCAGCATCTCAAGCTTTGGATGATGGACAGCCTGTGGTGGATCTGGCCTCTAAAGCGAAAGTCTTTGCCACGCGTATGGCTGAAAAGCATACTGCAGCAATGTTGCACGCGATGGGGGCGAATGGCCTTCGCGATGAGTATCCTTTTGTCCGTCATATGACGGCAGCACAAATTGCAAGTTTTACGGATGGTTCGACCGAAATGCTTCTGGAACGTATTTGTAAAAGCCAGCAGCAAAGCCATTGACTCAATTAAGGACGTGATATGCGTGTGTTTCAGGTAGAGGGTGCGTGGGGGATTGAGCATTTGAAAATGAGTGCCCGTCCAGATCCCAAGCCTGGTCCGGGTCAGGTGTTGTTGCGCATGCGTGCATCCTCCATTAATTATCGTGACCCAATTGTGCCCCTCAAGGCCTATGGCTCCCAGTCAGGGGAGCTGCCTCTTATCCCGGTTTCAGATGGGGTCGGTGATGTCATTGAAATTGGTGCGGGAGTCACACGCGTAAAGGTTGGTGATCGTGCCTGCCCGGCTTATTTTCAAACCTGGATTTCAGGTGAGCCCAATGCCAATCGTCTGACGCAGTCGTTAGGGGGGCCACTGGATGGGACGATGGCCGAGTTCATGTGCTTGTCGGAGGAGGGGGTTGTCAAAGTTCCTGAGTATTTAACCAACTTCGAAGCATCCACCTTACCTTGCGCTGCACTGACCGCATGGAGTGCTTTGGTTGAATGTGGGCATATCAGACCGGGTGAGCAACTGCTGATTCAGGGCTCGGGAGGTGTCGCACTCTTTGCTTTGCAGTTTGCCAAAATGCTGGGTGCACATGTCACCGTGATCTCCTCAAGTGATGAAAAAATTGAACGAGTCAAAGCGATGGGTGCCGATGAGACAATCAATTACATTGAAACACCGGAGTGGGGTAAGGCGGCCCGTGCACTGACAGACGGCCGTGGTTTCGATCACATACTTGAAGTGGGCGGTGAGAAAACCTTGCCTCAATCACTGCGCTGTATTCGTCCGGGCGGCACGTTATCCATGATTGGTATTTTGTCCGGCGCAGCCATGTCAACCTCCTTGGGCCTGATCATTACCAGACAAGTTCGTCTGCAAGGTATCACCGTAGGGCACAGAGATGGCCTTGAGGCAATGATTCGCGCCATGTCGCAACACGAAATTCATCCTATGATCGATAGAGTATTTGATTTCGAAGCGTTGAAAGAGTCGTTTGAGTACATCAAAACCGGTCAGCAATTTGGAAAAATTTGTATCAGCCATGGCTAAGCCAATGCTCTACCCGATTGACGTGGCTGCGCAGCAGCCCGATGCGATTGCTTTTCGGATGTGCACTTCCGGGGAACAAGTTACTTTTTCCCAGCTAGAAACCAGATCCAATCAGATCGCGCATCTTTTGCGTAGCAGTGGTGTAGCGATTGGGGATCACATTGCTATTTTGCTTAAAAACCAGCGTGAGTTTCTCGAGTTGTGTTTTGGTGCTGAGCGAGCAGGCATTTATTACACAACCATTAGCACGCGCTTAACGTCTTCCGAGATCGCCTTTATCATTAATAACTGTGGTGCAAAGGTGCTGATTTGCGGTGCTGATTTAATTGAGGCGATCGAACCACTCAAACATACGCTCAGTCCAGTTCTACGTTTTTTTTCAGTAGGAATCAACGCTGCTGGTTGGGAAAACTTAGAGGAAAAACTATCTCAGCAGCCGTTATCCCCAATCGCTGATCAGGCACAGGGCTTGGACATGCTTTACTCGTCTGGCACGACCGGGCAACCCAAAGGCGTGAAGTGGCCGCGTCCAGAAGGACCTGCTGGGCAGAGAACTTTTCTAGTCGATCTGCTGGGACGGTTGTATGGTTATGGCGAGAACTGTCGCTATCTTTCACCGGCACCGCTCTATCATGCTGCACCACTTAGACACAGCATGACCACCATCAAACTGGGCGGGGAGGTCAGTGTGATGGAGCAGTTTGATGCGGAGCAATCACTGTCACTGATTGAACGCTTGCGCATTACGCACAGCCAGTGGGTACCAACCATGTTTGTCAGGATGCTTAAGTTGCCCTCTGCACAAAGAGAAAAGTACGATTTGAGCTCTTTACGCATGGCCGTTCACGCCGCGGCTCCTTGTCCGATCGAGGTTAAAAATCAGATGATTCAATGGTGGGGACCCATTATTGATGAGTATTACGCGGGCACTGAAAATAACGGATTTTGTTCAATTACCTGCGAAGAATGGCTGGCACATCCTGGTTCTGTTGGCCGTGCAGCGTTAGGCATACTGCATATATGCGATGACCAAGGTATTGAATTACCCGTTGGAGATACGGGGCAAGTGTATTTTTCTGATGGGCCAGATTTCAGTTATCACAATGATCCGCAAAAAACTGCACAAACACGCAATGCTTTGGGTTGGTCAACCTTAGGCGATATTGGTCGCGTCGATGAAGAGGGTTATCTTTATCTTTTGGATCGAAAAGCGTTCATGATTATTTCGGGTGGAGTCAATATTTATCCACAGGAAGTTGAAAGCATATTGATCGGGCATCCCAAGGTTGTTGATGTGGCGGTGTTTGGCATCCCGAATACAGACTTTGGTGAGGAGGTTAAAGCCGTAGTGCAACTGCAGGATGCGCATCAGGCTAGTCCAGCGCTTCAGGCAGAGCTTATTGCTTATTGCAGAGAAAATATGGCTGATTACAAATGCCCAAGAAGCATAGATTTTGTAGAAGAACTGCCCAGATTGCCAACTGGAAAGTTGTATAAAAAACTACTGCGCGATCCGTATTGGATTTAAGCCCGCAGCGTCCGCGTCACATATCTGTACCAGCAGTGCAGCAGGGATGCCGAGACGGATAACCCGATCGTAGCCATCAGCCACATACTACCCGCACCAACTGGCGAGCCCGCCAACAGATAATTGCGTAGAGGTTCCATAAAACTGCGTCCCGGGCCAAAGCCCATGTACCAGCCCCCGCCCAGACCAATAATCATCAGAGCAAAGGTCTGTAGCAACATAGGAACCATCGCAACCTTATGCGCACGCAGCAAATAACTGTTGATGCATTGCATGGCGTCTACGATATGAAAGAAAGGCAGTAGCGCCAATAAAGACAAGGCAACCCGTGCGACATCAGGATTATTGGTGTAGGCCGCTACGATCAGATCGCGTCCTGAATAGAGTGCGATCGAAGTGATGACTGCACCGCCTAAGCCTGTAAGCAGTCCCATCATGCTGGTTCGGTGTGCTTGTTGCATTTGCTGTGCGCCGATCAACTGAGCCGTGAGTGCGGCAGTCGCCACACCAATAGACATTGGCATCATGTAGGCTAACGCGGCAAGGTTTGCCATGATCTGGTGTCCGCCTACGACGGCGATACCTTCTTGTGCGACTAGCAGTGTCATGAAGGTAAAGGCGCACACCTCAACCAGATATGATCCTCCCATTGGGATGCCAAGTCGCAAAATACTCCAGAGCATTTTGAAATCAGGCATACCAATGCTGAGGTGAAATTGTTTGTAAAAAGGCGTGCGGGTAATGACCAGCATACCCATGGCAAGATTGATCCAGAGCACGATGGCTGAAGCGATCCCTGCACCGGTGGCACCAAGCGCAGGCAGACCCCAGTTTCCAAAAATCAGCAACCAGTTGAAAAATATTTTCAGGACGATGCCGCTTAAGTTGATCGACATGATCAACTTGGGGCGTGAGACAGCATTGGCTAATGCGTAAACCGTTCTGAACATTAATCCAGCAGGCAGCGCAAAGGTCAATGCAAGCAAGTAGCTATTCATGGAGCTACGCACAGCAGGCGGGATTTCACCTGAAAAACTCAACCAGAAATCAGGAAACATC
Organism: Alcaligenaceae bacterium; assembly: GCA_947380655.1. Taxonomy (GTDB): domain Bacteria; phylum Pseudomonadota; class Gammaproteobacteria; order Burkholderiales; family Burkholderiaceae_B; genus Zwartia. The sequence continues at coordinate 46,978 of CANCRX010000016.1, forward strand.
ATGACAATGCCGCCCAGCACCGAGAGCACCAGTGCAACCCAGATACCCTGGCCCCAGACCTGACCGACGCGCTTGAGGTCGCCCGCGCCTACAAGTTGAGCCATGATGGGAATCAGTGCATGCATCACGCCCATCAGTCCAACAAAGACCGTGATGTAAATTGAAATTGAAAGGGCGAGGGTCGCGAGGTCTGTTGAACTCGCATGGCCGGTCATGGCAGTATCGAGCACTCCGAAAGCCATGCTTGCCCACTGGCTGATCAGGATCGGCCAGGATTGCTTGAAAATCGCTCGTAGTGTTGCTTTAAAGGAACGTGGTGCAGTATCGACAACGGTCATTTGGTTTGTACGCGTAATAATCTGTAGCGATCATAACGATCAGCACCACGAGAGCCTTCCCAGAGGACTGAGGCGCCATCACTGTAGCCGGCCAGTCCTTGTTCAAGTTGCTCCTGCGTGGTTTGTTGCAGAACGTAGGGACAGTTCGAGTCGTAGGAAAAGCTGATTCCATCGAATACATACAGTGATGCGCGGGCACCAAGCGATAATCCTTGTGAGCGAGAGCAGGCAAGCTGACCATTCATTGTCGGCAACTTCGCCAGGACCTGGTGAATCTGCGATGACATCGGCCTGTAGCTACGAACATAATCTACCGCTGGCATCCAGAGTAGGGCCAGCAAGGCCCAGGTTATCGTAATGCCAGAGGCGCAAAGCATTCCACCGCGCCAGAGCATGCTGGGCCTGAGTCGTAATCGCCAGTAGACGAGCACAATCCAAAGTAAAGTAAACAGAGCAGAGACGATGATTGTCCACCAGACAATATGCGGCGCGAACCCTTGGGTGAGGCGCTGGATATTGAGTTGAATCTGATGGGGAACCCCAAAATGCAATGCAAACCATCCGACCCAAACACACGTGATGGCGACAGAAAAACACATCAAAGCAAACCAGTCGAGTGTGTTGATGACGGCTCGTCGCATGGTGGGCAGAGCAAAGGCTGCCAATACACTTAACGGGACAACGAAGAGTACAAACTCAGGCTCTCCGGTCTCTGCCGTGATGGGCAACATCAACAACATCCCCAGAGTCAGGGCGAGCGGTATCCAGATGTGTGGGGCGGTGATCCAGCGTCGCCATTGCCATAGCGCCAGTGCTGCCAAGGGCCATACCGGCCATAGAAACCAAGGCAGATCGCGTAGCGGTCTGAGGGCAATATAGGCATCGGGTAGTCCAAAATACAAACTATTCCAGTGCAACCATTCACTGAGCCATTCGGGTGCAGCACGATAAGCTGGTATTAACCAGGCAGCGATACAGCACAGTGCAAGCAGAACAGATGCAATCAGCCATTTGCGCGATATCCACAAGGCACTGCGTGGTGAAAAGGCAATCAGTGATGCGAGCAGTACCGGTAACAAGCCTGGCAAGGCTCGTGTGAGAAATGCACCTGCCATCGCCAGGCTGAGCATCAGTGCACCGAGCTTGGGCTTGTCGAGCATCCGCGCCAGCGCGCAAAAAGCCAGCGACTGAAAAGCGATCACGGCCGGCACAAAAGATGTCTCGTGCAGACGTAACAAAATACCAACGGTCGCGACCAGCATCAGTACTGCGACATCAGCCAGGAGTCTGCCATAGTCCTTAACAGTTGGCTCTCCGCCAAAAGGCAGGGCCAGAGGCTGAGCTTCATTACGACGGCCTAAGAGGTAAGTTCCATACCAGACCGAAATGAGGGTCATGCCAAACCAGAGCAGGTTAGTGATGCGAGAGGCAATTACGTCGCCCAGGCCATGGCCAAAAAAATGAATCAGTCCGGCACCTGTCCACATCACCAGCGGTCCATCCTGCGCTAAGGCCATTGGACCGACATGAGGAATCAGCCAGGAGATGCCGCCTTGACGCAATGGCGTGAGCATGGTGGCCAACCCGACTACATCGTCGATTTTCCAAGGGTCTCGTCCGACTAATCCGGGCACGATATACGTCAGCACCAAGAGGAGCAGAATCAGCCTGGGGAGCTTTTCTGTCGCAGGTGCCGTCAATCGTGCAGGGGTGGATTGGTTATGTGGAGACACGCTTGGATGTAACCTCTGAATTAATCACTTATTTGCAGTGCCATCATAGCCAGATTCAGGCGTCAGGCAAAAAAAAGGCAGCCGTGGGCTGCCCTTGACTACGCCAGCTGTTCTGAAAAGAACAATTAGTCGGTAGATTTTTTCGAGATCGAAGTAAAGGCGAAACGGGCACGGAATTTCTCAACACGACCTGTTTCAACGATACGGGTCTGCGCACCAGTGTAGAAAGGATGAGATTCAGAGGTCACATCGCACTTGAACAGAGGGTAGGTTTTACCGTCCATTTCGACTGTTTCGCGGCTGTTCAATGTCGAGCGGGTAACAAATTTGTTGCCAGTCTGCAGGTCAACGAACACTACATCGCGGTATTCTGGGTGAATGCCATCTTTCATCTTTTATCCTTAGGTTTGACGGGTCGCCAGCCAATGTGAAGCTTTCACAATGCCACGTATCCTTTGATCAACCCATGATTCTACAGGTTATGCGTGATTCCCGCAATGAGGGGTGGTATTCTGTAAACCGCTTATAGTTATGATGTTGTCCTACAAGTTGCCCATAAGTTGTCCAAAAGTCGCCCCAGATGGCCAAAATACCTGCAAAAAAAACTTCAAATGCCTCTCAAGGCACTTCGTCCAGAATGGTTGTGGAGCATGCCCCCCCCACCATTTCAGAGTCGGGTGACATCCGTTATCTGCATTTTGGCACCGAATGGGTGCAAGGTGCCATGTGGGTCGCTAAGCCTGCCGAATTAGTCCTTGAATACACCGCCCAAATGATGGCGTGGTTGCTTTTTTTACAGCCACAGAAAACTCAGCCGCTAGGGATGCTCGGCTTGGGGGCGGGGTCGCTTGCCAGGTTTTGTCTTAAACACTTATCCAATCCGGTTCAGGTGGTTGAATGGAATCCTCAGGTCACCATGGCCTGCGAGATGTATTTCAAACTTCCCAGACCTGCCCGACTATTGATTGATCATGAGGATGCGGGTACGTGGGTCGAGGATCCCCAGCACCATGGGCTGCATGCTGCACTGATGGTCGATATCTACGATGCCGATGCGCGGGGTCCGGTTCGGGATTCCTTGGATTTTTATTTGAACTGTAAAAACGTACTCGCTGATATTGGTGTGTTGACCGTTAACCTGTTTGGCGCGCATGCGAGTTACGCGCGCAATATCCGCAATGTGAGTGAAGCGTTTGATGGTCGTATCCTGACGCTGCCTCAGATTGACGCGGGCAATCAGGTGGTGCTGGCTTTCAAAGGACCTGAGTTGCGTGTGTCGGTTGTACAGTTGCTAGAGCGGGCGGGGCAGGTGGAGTCAACCTATCATTTGCCTGCAAGGCGCTGGGCCAGATCACTGATCGGTCGTGCACAGGATGGTTGGTTAATTGTTTAACTCTGTGAAGCTGACACGAATCGGGCGGATGTTTTTTGCAGTGGCCCTGTTTCCCCTCTGTTTATTTGGGTATCCACCTGCTGTTTTCGCGCAAGTTAAATCTGTCACGGTGCTCGCTGCAGCAGACCCTGTTGCTGAAGCACGTCTGGGCTTGATTCGCGATGGCATACGGGACGCACTGAAAGCAAATAGTTTTCAAGAGAGCAAAAATTTCAAGTTTCAGTTTGATATTGTGCAGGATCGCCTTCAGCTATTAGACGCCGCCTTGCTTAAGCAGAGTCGTTCAAGGCCCGATGTAATTGTCGTAGTGAGCGCAGAACTGCTCGCCACTGAAATGACGATCCCTGCTCAGACAAACGTTGTACAAGTCAGGCTAGTTGACGCCAGTCCGGTCGCTCAGTTGGCAGGGTGGAGCGCCTCCAGTACACCGGTGACGGGTGTTTCAAATGCATTGTCGTTAAACAAGCGAGTCGCTTTAATTCGTCAGCTGGTCCCTGGCGCGCGTAAAGTAGGTGTTATTTACAATCCCGCATCCTCGCAATCTGCTGCCCGCGTGAAAGCGTTGCAAGAACAGTTGACGGCAAACGGTATGGCTATGATGGAGGCGACTGCTCAGCGTCCTGTTGACGTTGGCTCTGCGGCGCGCAGTCTGATTTCGCGGGTGGATGTTTTTTATTCGTTAGAGGATGCGAATGTGCAGCAATCCTATTCTGCCCTGGCCAAGGTCGCTAATGACGCTAAGATCCCTCTGTTCGGCCATGATGCTGAAAACGTCAGGCAAGGTGCTTTCGCGGCGCTCATGGTGACCGATCGTGAGCTTGGGACACAGGCGGGCCGCATGGTTGCCAAAATTTTGCGTGGTACAAAATCAACTTCAATCCCTCCTGAGATCTCCCTGCGGCCGCAGTTATTTGTCAATCCAGCCGCAGCACAGAAGCAAGGTGTGGTACTTGCCGAGACAACATTGAAAAGTGCTGTTGAGGTGTTTAGTCATGTTTCACAAGAGACTTCCAATCATGATAGACCTCGGCGTTAATATCGATCACGTAGCCACGTTGCGTCAGCAAAGGCATACCGCTTATCCCGATCCTATCGCAGCAGCACTGCGTGCCGAAGATGCGGGCGCAGACCTGATCACCTTGCACTTGCGTGAAGATCGTCGCCATATTCAGGATGCGGATGTGTTTGCTCTGCGTCCATTGTTGCGTACGCGCATGAATCTGGAATGTGCCGTCACTGCAGAGATGCTGGCGATCGCCTGCAAAGTATTGCCCCAGGATGTTTGTCTTGTTCCGGAAAAAAGAGCGGAGCTCACCACGGAAGGAGGGCTTGAGGTTGCCGGCGCCTTTACACAGGTGCAGTCCGCTGTTAAACAGCTCGAGTCAAATGGTATTCGGGTCTCGTTGTTTATTGATGCAGATGAAACGCAAATCCGTGCGGCGGCCGATGCGGGTGTGCGCGTGATTGAATTGCATACCGGTGCCTATGCTGAGGCTGCACCCGAAATGATTGAGCAGGAGATTAATCGCTTGCGTAACGGTATTCGTGTCGCGATTGGGTTAGGGCTGCGTGTCAACGCAGGTCACGGTTTGCATTTTGGCAATGTCGCACCAATCGCTGCGCTGGATGGAATTACAGAATTGAATATCGGTCACGCAATTGTTGCGCAAGCTATTTTCGATGGCTGGGAGCCGACTATCCGCAACATGAAAGCCTGCATGATCGATGCTCGCCTTAAAGCCCAGCGTGGCGCCTTGTTGCAATCTCCCCAGCACAAATCTTAATCATCCCAGGAGCCTGGTTTTGAGCGCAATTGCCGGTATTGGTACGGATCTGGTCAAGATGGATCGCATCGATCGGGCCTGGCTGCGACATCCTGAGCGGTTTCCTGCAAAAATTCTGGGTAGTGAAGAACTACTGGTCTTTCATCGTCGCGCAGCACGTGACCGTGCGCGCGGCGTACGTTACCTCGCGACGCGCTTTGCGGCCAAAGAAGCCTTCTCAAAGGCAGTCGGTCTCGGGATGCGCATGCCGATGTGGTGGACGCGCATGCAAACACTGAATGCACCAGGTGGGCGTCCTCAGGTGGTGCTCTCCTCACCCTTACGAGAATGGTATGAAGCCCGCTTTGGCGTCGCCCATGTCTCATTGACTGACGAATCGGAGTACGGTGCTGCTTATGTTGTTGTTGAAACTCTCAAGGGACGTGAATAATGTCTGATAAGAAAAAGAATCTCAAACTTTCACGTGGACCCCTGATGGTCGATGTGGCAGGTCACACGCTGACTAAAGAAGAAAAAGAGCGCTTGCGACACCCTCTGGTCGGGGCCGTTATTTTGTTTGCCCGCAACTACGATAATCGCGAACAACTCTGTGCGCTGACGCGTAGCATTCATCAATTACGTACTCCGCGGCTGTTGATTGCAGTCGATCATGAGGGCGGACGAGTGCAGAGATTTCGTACCGATGGGTTCACCGCGTTGCCTGCAATGGGAAAGCTCGGTGCATACTGGAATGAAAAACCGCTTGAAGCGATGCGTATGGCCACGGATGTAGGTTTTGTGTTGGGTGCTGAGTTACGCGCTTGTGGTGTGGATTTAAGTTTTACACCTGTGCTCGATCTTGACTATGGCGTGAGCAAAGTCATTGGCGATCGTGCCTTTAGTCGTGATCCCCGAGTGGTGGCCATGCTGGCACGCGCCTTGGTGCAGGGGTTGTCGCTTGCAGGAATGTCGTCATGCGGCAAGCATTTCCCAGGTCACGGTGCTGTGGCAGCAGATTCTCATCATGAAATTCCGCGTGATTCGCGCAGTCTCAAGCGTATTTTGCAAGAAGACGCTGCTCCTTACGAATGGCTGGGTGATCAGGTGATTGCCTCTGTGATGCCCGCGCATGTTATTTACTCAAAGGTCGATGAAAAACCCGCCGGCTTTTCTAAACGTTGGGTGCAAGATATTTTGCGCACGAAATTGCAATACGATGGCGTGGTGTTCTCTGATGATCTCACCATGGAAGGCGCCTCTGTTGCCGGAGATATCCTTGCCCGCGCGCAAGCCGCATTAGGTGCCGGTTGTGACATGGCGCTGGTATGTAATCGACCTGATCTGGCGGATGACTTGCTGGGGCGTTTAAAAATTGAATCTAATGAGACATCGATGGCGCGTCTGGATCGTCTGATGCCCAAATTGCCTGCACCAGACTGGAAGGCCTTGATGGCTAGCTTGTCTTATCAGCAGTCTTTGAAATCTGTTCGTGCACTGCATGCAAGAGCCTGAGTCCACTCCTTACGAGTCAAGCGCGCCGGAGTCAAGCGCGTCGGAGCCAAGTGCTCCGGAGTCAAGCGCACCTGAGCCAATCAAGCCTGAATCGCTCAAACCCGACTTTGATATCAAAGCATTTTTATCCAAGCTGCCTCATTTGCCGGGGGTCTACCGGCATATTGACGCCTCAGACGAAGTTCTTTACGTAGGTAAAGCGCGGGATCTGAAAAAGCGGGTCGCTTCGTATTTTCAAAAAACACCGTCGAGTCCTCGTATTGGTCATATGGTGGCACGCGTGGTTCGTCTTGAGGTGACGGTCACACGCTCCGAAGCCGAAGCGCTGATACTCGAAAACAACCTTATTAAAAGTCTGCGCCCACGCTATAACATCTTGTTTCGTGATGACAAGTCTTATCCTTATCTGATGTTGTCTTCACATCCTGCGCCGCGTATTGCCTATTACCGTGGCTCCACCCAAAAGAAAGGTCAGTTTTTCGGTCCTTATCCAAGTGCTTGGGCTGTTCGCGAAACGATTCAGATTCTGCAAAAAGTTTTTCGCTTACGAACCTGTGAAGACACGGTCTACGCGAATCGCTCGCGACCCTGTTTATTGCATCAGATCGGTCGTTGTTCGGCCCCCTGTGTGGAGGTGATCTCAAAAGAAGATTACGCTGCGGACGCCCAGCGTGCGGCACGCTTTCTCAATGGCGAGACCCAGGAGATCATGGGGGATATTGAACAACGCATGCTGTTGGCCTCTGAAGCGCTTGAGTTTGAACAAGCAGCGTTGCTGCGCGATCAGATGGGGGCGCTGGCGAAAGTCCTGCATCAGCAGACGATGGAGGATTCAGATAGCCGGGACACGGATATCATCGCGGTCGCTTCGGCTG
>CANCRX010000017.1 GCA_947380655.1 Alcaligenaceae bacterium
GACACATTTCAACCAACCAAGGGCCCGATATGAAATCGTTACGAAAAACCGTACTTTCAATGTCAATCCTCGCCGCCACACTGTCTGGCGCCTTATTGACACAGTCCGCCCTCGCTGCAGAAGATGTTCAAGCACCTGCCGTAGTGGACCCCGGTCCATTGACCGCCAATGTGACCTTGGTCAATGACTACCGTTATCGCGGTATTTCGCAATCAAATTTCCAGCCTGCTATTCAAGGCGGTTTTGATTATGCGCACGAAAGCGGTTTTTATATCGGCAATTGGAACTCTTCAATTAGCTGGATTTCAGATGCCGCATCCACGTTGCCAGGTAACAGAAGCGTTTCGGCCCCGATCGAAATGGACTTTTACGCAGGTTACAAGCACGAGTGGAAAAAAGGCTTTGCCGCTGATATTGGCGTGTTGCAGTATTACTACCCAACCTCGGGTAACACAGGTTTCTATCAGAACCCCAACACAACCGAGCTGTATGTCGCGCAGAACTTCACGTTTGATGCCGTGACAGGCTTTATCAAGTTTTCCTATGCCGTCACACCTATTTTCGGTACCCCAAACAGCACAGGCTCAAACTACACCGACCTGACGGTCAACTATGACACAGGATTCTGGGGCTTGTCGCTGAATGCGCATGCTGGTTATCAGTATGTGGCAGGCAGTACACTCAATTCAGGTCCATCCAATAGCTCGCTCTACTCTTACACGGACTGGAAACTAGGTGTGACAAAAGATTTTGGTAGCGGATTGTCAGCCAACATGTCTTATGTTGGTACGAACGCGAATAACTATGCCTATGTCAACCCTAACGGTACCAACCTGGGTCGTGCGGGATTCCTGATTTCCTTGACCAAAACTTTTTAATATCAACTCCGGGAGAAACGCGTGAAACTTATCACCGCCATTATCAAGCACTTCAAGCTTGACGAAGTTCGTGCAGCGCTTTCAGAGATCGGCGTGTCTGGCATCACCGTGACTGAAGTAAAAGGTTTCGGTCGCCAGAAAGGTCACACCGAACTCTATCGCGGTGCTGAATACGTTGTCGACTTTCTGCCAAAGCTGAAAATCGAAACGGCTGTCAGCAACGAAATTCTTGACCAAGCAATCGAAGCGATTCAAAAAGCAGCCCACACTGGAAAAATTGGTGATGGCAAGATTTTTGTCACGCAACTCGAACACGTAATCCGCATTCGTACCGGTGATACCGGCACGTCAGCCCTTTAAGGAAAGGTAATCATGTTGACTCTAATGAAACGCCTCATTGCGGGTTGCGCAATGGCTCTCGCTGTCGGTGGCGCAAGCTTATCGATTTCCGCACCGGCCTATGCGGCCGACGAAGTAAAACCAGCGGTCACCGCCGCTGCTGCGGCAACGCCCGCTGCAGAAACACCTGCCGCTGCACCTGCTTTAGTTCCTAACAAAGCTGATACCGTCTGGATGCTCCTGTCCACGGCACTGGTTCTGTTGATGACCCTGCCTGGTCTGTCACTGTTTTACGGCGGTCTGACACGCAGCAAAAACATCCTTTCCATCATGATGCAATGTCTGGTGATCTTTTCACTGATCACTGTACTCTGGGCGGTCTATGGCTATAGCCTGGCGTTTACAGAGGGCAGCGCATTCATTGGAAAATTCGACCGGCTCTTCCTGGCTGGCATTACTCCAGATACCGTTGCCGCTACCTTCAGTAAAGGCGTCGTCATCCCTGAGTTTGTCTTCATGGCTTTCCAGGCCGTGTTTGCCACCATCACTTGCTGCCTGATCATCGGTGCCTTTGCTGAGCGTGCGAAATTTTCCGCAATCCTGTGTTTCATGGTCCTGTGGTTTACTTTCAGCTACTTGCCGATTGCCCACATGGTCTGGTTCTGGCCTGGTCCAGACGAGATCAAAGACGCTGCCTCACTTGACGCCATGACAGCTAAAGCTGGCTGGTTGTTCCAAAAAGGTGTGTTGGACTTTGCAGGCGGTACAGTTGTTCACATCAACGCAGCGGTTGCCGGTCTGGTTGGCTCGTTCGTGATTGGCAAACGTATTGGTTATGGCAAAGAATCCATGAAGCCACACAACATGGTGTTTGTCATGATCGGTGCAGCACTGTTGTGGTTTGGCTGGTTCGGTTTCAACGCTGGCTCAGCGCTCGAAGCAAATGGCACTGCCGCATTGGCTTTCATCAATACTTACCTCGCCACTGCAGCAGCTGTTCTGGGTTGGGTCTTTGCTGAATGGTTGACACGTGGCAAGCCCTCCATGCTCGGTGGCGCTTCGGGTTGCGTTGCAGGTCTGGTCGCAATCACCCCTGCAGCAGGTTTTGTTGGCCCAATGGGCGCACTTGCAATCGGCGTAGCTGCTGGCGTGCTCTGCCTCTGGGGTGTAACCGGTCTGAAGAAAATGCTTGGCTCTGACGACTCACTCGACGTATTCGGTATCCATGGTGTTGGCGGTATCGTTGGTGCGATCCTGACGGGTGTGTTTGCAGCGCCTGTACTGGGCGGCACTGGCGTGTTTGACTATGTCACAGACAAAGTCACACCAGACTACTCAATCGCCACCCAACTCTGGATCCAGGCGCAAGGCGTGATCACCACAGTGATCTGGTCTGCAGTCGTATCCTACATTGCCTTCAAACTGGTTGATGTCATCATCGGTCTGCGTGTCCCTGAAGATCAGGAGCGCGAAGGTCTGGATGTCACTTCACACGGCGAATCCGCCTACGAAGGTTAATCAGTCAGTCATTCGCGGGTCATAAATTCCCATGACCCGTTTTACAGACAAAAAAATCCCGCCAGAATAAATTCTGGCGGTTTTTTTTATAGACTCAAAACCGATAAGCGACGCCGACACCAACAGTGAGAGGATTGAGATTAACCGTTCCCACTTTACTGCCTGCAATACTGACATCAGTCGCCATCTGAATATATTTCAGATCAACGTTCAAGCCCCAATTTTTATCGAGCATGTAATCAAAACCAATCTGCCCAGCAACGCCGAAACTGGAATTACTGACCTGTGCTACACCATCTAGAATATTGTTACGTTTGTAGAACAATGTGTAATTCACACCCAGACCCACATAAGGCTTAAATGCACCTAAATCTGTAAAGTGATATTGCAATAACAGCGAGGGGGGGAGTGCTGAAATCGTTCCAGCCTTGACTCCGCCGACATTGATATTGATATCCTGCGGATAGGTCAACACCAACTCAGCTGCGATATTTTTGGTGAAAAAATAGCTGAAATCAACTTCAGGGATCCAGGTATTTTGCGCTTGAACCTTGGTATCGCCGCCTAGCGGCAACCCACCGGACTGACCATTTTCAAAACCGAGATAGACAGCTCTGGCGCGAACCATGAAGGGTCCCGGATCCGCTGCCTGCGCTTGCACATTTGCAACGGACAACATACCAATGGACATAAACGCTGCTGCGACAATTTTCTTACACATAATGGTTCCTTTTTTGTAGTGTGTAAGTAAATCGTAGAGCGCCATACAATAAATTTTCTTGATGTAACGCAAGTCAATTGAGCTAGCCTACGCAGATCCCTTGCGTTAAATCAAAAATCCCGTCCATTGCGCATAAAAGCAATGGACGGGATCAGGTCATTCAATCACGCGTGCGCATCAAGCGTCACGCATGCAAGCATTAAATTGCTTTGATCATTGAGGCAGCGTCGCTGACTTCGAAAGCACCAGGGCCTTCGACATGCAGGACCTTGACCACACCATCAACAATATAAGCGGCATAGCGCTGTGAACGCACGCCCATGCCACGCGCCGTGAGATCAAGCTCCAGGCCAAGCGCCTTAGTCCACAAGGCTGAGCCATCACCCATCATGCGGACTTTGCCGCCGACTTTTTGATCACGCCCCCAGGCACCCATTACAAAAGCGTCATTGACTGCAACACACCAGACCTCATCCACGCCTTTCGCTTTGATCGCATCGAAATGCTCAACATAGCCAGGTACGTGCTTGGCTGAGCAGGTCGGTGTAAACGCACCAGGCAACGCAAACATCAGAATTTTTTTACCCTTAACCAGATCTGCAACTTGAAACGCGTTAGGTCCCAACGTACAGCCAGCCGTTTCTGTTTCGATGAATTCAGTCAATGTGCCTTCTGGCACGTGATCGCCGACTTTAATTGTCATATTTGTTCTCCGTAGAATATTGATTGAGTTTGTTTAGGCTTCGTCTTTTACACGATAGACTAATGTCGAGGTATGGGTCAGCGACAACACTTTGGTCGTGACACTACCGAGCAAAATACGCGACAGACCACTGCGACCATGACTACCGATAAAAATCATGTCGCAATGGTTGTCCTTGGCTGCTTGCACAATCCCGTCAGCCACATTGAAATTAGAAACAGCGTGCGAGGTGACTTTCACACCGGCCGTTTCCGCACGATCGACCACATGCTGAAGATAAACCTTGGCCTGATCCGAGGTGACCTTATCGTAATCCTCATCACTGATCGCGTAGGCAGCTGCCATACCATCAAAGCCGATGGTTGAAGCAAAAGGCTGCGTCACATAGAGCGCGACGACTTCAGCACCGTTTGTGCGGGCAAAAGAGATTCCTGCATTGGCGGACTGAGCCGAAAGTGGGGAACCGTCAGTTGGAATAAGAATTTTGTTGAACATGGTGTCTGCTCCTGAAAATACATTTATTGATTAATACTAATCCGAAATACAAAATATTTCTTGAATATCAACAGCCTGTCATACAGGGAGTGTGATTCAGCTTAACCGCCCGATGCGGCACGGTATAACACCGTACAACGGGTACCCGTCCTGCAATAAGCGAGAACCGGAGCGGGGAGTGTTTCGAGTAACTCGGCAAAGCGTGTGACATCTTGTGCAGTCATACCGCCACTGACCACTGGCTGATACTCAACGGTCAATCCGGCCGCGCGTGCGGCCTCCATGACGGATGCTGCAGTAGGCTGATCCGGACCACCTTCGAAATCTGGGCGATTAATAATCACGCTCTTAAAGCCAGCAGCGGCCACAGCCGCCATATCAGCAGCAGCAAGCTGAGGGGCGACAGCAAAGTCCTCTGTCAAGGAACTAATAGGGGTAGACATTGCGGGCTCCTGAGGAAATCCGAGTATTGAATAACTTAACAATATATCAGTATACGCAGCGAAAGCCGACATAGACCACGTATAAATCGGCAGGTTTGTATTGCATACCTTCGCGCCGCATTTTTGAAGGGCCATACCACCAGGAACCACCCGCAGTCAGCCGCGTTGGGCCTTGCGCATCGGCCAACCACTCCCAGGTATTGGCCCCCATGTCATAGAGGCCATTGACACCGAGCTTTGTCGCACCAACTGGGGCATGACGTGCCCAGCCATCTTCGGCCCCCTCAACGTTCGCGCCTTGCGGACTATCGCCGGTGGGATAAGGGTAGGTTTTGCCCTGGACGAAGGGTGCAGGGGGATTGGTACGCTGCTCGGTATAGGCCGCCTGCACCCACTGAGCCTGAGTGGGCAAAGCACCCCCCGCATCCTGACAAAAAGCCTGTGCCTCAAACCAGTTGATATGCACAGCCGGCTCGTTGGGCTGGCCAGCCACGCCGAAAGGCGTTTTCCAGGTCCAGCCAGGCCGGCGCTGCCATCCCATCACATACTCAAACCCACCACCTTCTCGTTCAGCTGCGGTCGTCACCTGCTTACGTTGAGCGTACTCAGCAAAACGACCAATGCTGACCTCGGTCTGATCAATTTTGAAATCACCCAAATCAACACGTACATTGTCAGCATGGGAGATTGAGGCAGACAGAGAGCTTAAGACAGTGACTAAGAGAAGGAAAGAATATTTCATGTTCCAGGCAGCGGCAGGGTTGGTCCAGGGGCTACATTTGAGGGATACTGCACTGTAGCAAATGCAGAATTTTCCATTTAATCAAATTTCAATCAAATTCTAATTAAAAACCTCAGGAGACAACATGATTCTCGTTGGCCGTTATGCATCACCTTTCGTTCGTCGCGTAGCTGTCACGCTGCAATGGGTCGGGATGAAATACGAGCACAAAGTGCTCTCAACTGCAAAGGACGCCGAGGCCATCAAACAATACAATCCGATGGCGAAGGTCCCGGTTCTCCTGATGAACAATGGAGAGCATCTGATCGAGAGCGCGGCGATTATCGAGACCGTTCTTGAAATGTCCCCCGGCCAGCGACTACTACCCGCAAGCGGTGACGCGCGACGCCATATCCTGCAGCACTGCGCCATCATGACAAACACGCTGGACAAAGCCGTACAAGCCATCTATGAGCCAGTTAAACGCCCTGCAGAAAAAGTCCATGAGCCATTTCTCGAAGGCCTCAGAGGACAAATGCACGCCGGTCTGGTGATGCTGGAGGCGTTTGCTGCGCGTGGAGATTTACCGGGTGACGCCAACGCTACGCTGGCAGATCTGACTGTCGCGGTTGGCTGGCGCTTTCTGAATAAAACAGCTCCTACGGTCGCGCAAATCAAAGACTTCCCCCTGCTCGCTGCCCACTCGGCGCGGTGTGAAGCAATGCCGGCATTTCTGGCTTGCCAGCCCGAAGCCTGACCATGCAGCCCATCACCAAGCCCAAACTTTTCCACGGTTGGTGGATGGTTTGGGGATGCTTGGTGGTTGCCATCGTCGCCTGGTCATTTGCGCTCTATGGGCCGAGCGTCTATCTGCACACACTAAGTCGCATACATCACTGGCCGATTGGCGTCATTTCCTCGGCACTGACGCTGTCGTTTCTCGTCAATGCCTCGGTATTAGGATTTGTCGGTGCTGCGATTGCACGGTATGGTCCCAGCCGCATGATGGGGGCAGGCGCTTGCATCATGGCTTGTGGCTTGGTCATGACAGGTCAGGTTGCTGAGATATGGCAGGTTTTTGCAGCGTTTTCTTTGATTGGTCTGGGTTGGTCGTGCCTGTCAACTACCGCCATCACCTCCTCACTCGCTCCGTGGTTCGAACGCTACCAGGGCAGAGCCGTCTCCACCGCAATGCTCGGCGCAAGCATTGGCGGGATGGTGGGGATACCTTTTTTGTTGATGCTCATCAATGCGTTGGGCTTTTCGCTGGCAATGCTTTGGGTAGGCTTTATTTTACTGGCGACCGTGTTACCGATCAGTGTGTTGGTCATGAAACACCGCCCACAAGATCTTGCTTTGACTCCCGATGGCTTACCCGCAGACCCGACAAAAAAAATCGTCGAGACTAAAACCTGGACGCGGATGCAAGCGTTACGTTCGATCAAATTGCAAACCATCATGCTTGCGTTTGGTCTGGCCTTACTCGTGCAGATTGGTTTTCTCACTCACCAAGTTTCGTTACTGCTCACCATGCTTGATGAGTTTGGCACCAGCCTGTGCGTAACCGGCGCAGCACTACTGGCGTTTACCGCCAGACTTGTCCTGGCTCGCTTTGCCGACCGTCTGGATGTTCGAATGGTTGCCTGTGCGGTACTGATTCAGGCAGGGATCGCCACAGGTATCGCCGCCCTGTTTCCAGACGCCCCTTGGGCAATCGTCACAGCCGTCCTGATGTACGGCATGACGGCCGGCAACACGACCACCTTACCCCCTGTCATCGTTCGACGTGAATTTGGTGCCGTTTCCTTCGGCGTAGTGTTTGGAATCTGCGCCACGCTCATGCAAATCATGTCGGCAATGGGGCCAGCCTTTTTTGGACTGATGCGAGACGGCAGCGGTAGCTATCAGCTACCGCTCGCACTGTCAGCCGGGATGAACTTTTTAGCAGCGATCGTTGTGATGATCGGTCGTCAGCATAAAGCTTAAAACAAGCGCTCCGCCCTCTCCTCCACTATGTAGTTCAACCCGGTCCTCACCAAGGCATTTTTGGCAGGATAGGATTCATCCCTGTCTTCTTGATGATCGGTGCGGCTTCAGGAGAAGCCAAAAACTGAATCAGATCACGCGCAGTCTGTCGATCTTTTACATTACTGGTAATACCCGCTGAAAAGGGAATCGTTTGCTGAACCTCTGCAGGGATCTCACCGATAAAATCAAGCCCATCAATAGAGATTAGCTCACTGACCTGCTGAAAACCTAACTCGGCCTCGCCACGCGCGACGACTGAGCCGACACGTTCGCTATAAATCTTTTTGGCTGTCTGCTTCATTTGCTCAGCCACACCAAGCTTTTCAAACAACTCCGTGGACAAATACGTTCCGCTCGCACTGGCCGAATAGGCAACAGATTTAGCGTCCAGCAATGTTTTCTTCAACGCAGCGACCGTGCTGATGTCTGGCTTAGGCGCCCCCTTTTTTACCGAGGCACCAATCGTTGAATTTGCCAAGTCCACACGCGTACCGGCGGTGACATCACCCTTTTTGATAAAGCCGTCCAAGGCAGAGCCGGCAAGGATGAGTACATCAAAAGTCTCGCCTTTAGAGAGTCGGGTCGGGATCGAGTCATGTGCCGTGCCCATAGATGAACCAAACGAAATCTTGACCGTATTACCCGATTTCTTTTCATAGACAGGTGCCAGCTCTTTAAAAGCCGTCGCAAATGCGCCTGAAGTAATGACATGAATTTCGGCAGCACCCGCAGCAGTACCAAAGAGGCCCGTGACCAAGATGGCCGTTAGCATTGAGCGTCTAAGAATTGAACATTGCATCATTTTTTGTCTCCACCACAGCATTATGTTGTTGATTGCCCTAGACAATAACCAATAAGTCACGCGATGACAATGTGTTGACGCCAGGCCATTCGTCGTTGCAATATTGGGGTTGAACAATTGAACCAATAAGACTCACAATAATCAGGAGACGCTATGGCCTGGGCCACAACCTCAGATAATATCCGCCTGCACTACGAAGAAGCAGGCACAGGAACACCTATCGTATTTGTGCATGAATTTGCTGGCGACTGGCGTGCCTGGGAGCCGCAGATGCGTCACTTCTCACGTCGCCACCGCTGCATTACCTATTCCGCACGCGGCTATCCACCTTCAGACATCCCTCAAGATGTCGGGATGTACTCGCAAGCACGTGCCGTTCAGGATATTTTGAATGTCATGGACGCGGCCAATATCGAGCGTGCACATATTGTTGGTTTATCCATGGGCGGCTTTGCGACGATACATTTTGGTCTTACCGCACCTGAGCGCGCACTTTCGCTGACCGTTGCAGGTGCTGGCTATGCGGCAGCTAAAGACACACAGGAACACTACCGCGCACTGTCACGTGCAACGGCAGACCAGTTTGAAGCAATTGGTGCCAAGGAGCTCTCCAAGACTTATGCGCTGGGCGCCACACGGGTACAACTGCAAAACAAGGATCCACGCGGCTGGCAGGAGTTTGCTACCCATCTGGGCGAACACGATACGCTGGGTTCGGCACTCACCATGCGTGGCGTACAGGCTTCGCGCCCATCGATTTATGATTTTGAAGAACAACTCAAAGTCATGAAAGTCCCAACGCTAGTCATCAACGGCGACGAAGACGACCAGTGCATCCAGCCAGGCATCTTTCTGAAAAAAACATTACCATCGTGTGGTTTGTTGATGCTTCCCAAAACAGGGCACACCATCAACCTCGAAGAGCCCGATTATTTCAATCTGTTTGTCTCTGACTTCATCGCGACCGTCGAAGCAGGTCGCTGGGTTGAACGCGATCCACGTTCATTCCCTAAACACTAAATAGAAGCGAGCTGATCTGATGGATCACACCGAAAGCACCAACAAACGACTGAATGACCTTGAAATTAATGTCAGTCTGGCCGAAGATCTGTTGGATCAGCTCAACCAAACTATTTTCCGTCAACAACAACAAATTGAATTTTTGATGCGCGAACTCGCTGAGCTGCGCAATCAGTTACCTGCTGAGCGCACCACGCAGCTCCCTAGCCTGCGTGACGAATTGCCACCACACTATTGAAATTACAAAATAATTCTAGACAGTCAGGACTCACTGCAATCAGACTTTCGCCATTACGACGGTAAAGATGCGGTTTTCTAGCCAGCTATTGAGCCATGTTCTTACTGCACGCCACGGACTGCTCGCGAACCACTGAGCGTCTACCGCAGCGAACTGCCTGATAAAAGGAAAAATCGCCACATCAGCCAGACAAGGCTGCACGCCGCCTAAATACGGTGCGTGCCCGAGCCGGGACTCAAGCAACGTGATCAAACACTCCTCAGCCTGCATCCGATAATAAATTTGGGGGTTGTCCGGATAGCGCTCAAAATACTTATAACGATCTAGCCAATGCTTGAACTCGCCATCATTGGCTGAGAGTAAATGTTGGTTATCTGAATGGTCCCAATTGATCAACCAGCCATCAGGATCATGCTGAGCCAAGGCCCACTGCATAATCTCAAAGCTTTGCTCAATCACGCGCCCATCTGCGCAATGCAAAACCGGCACCGTTGCTTTGGGAGAAAGTTCTAGCAGTGCTTGCGGTTTGTTGCGCAGACTCACCTCGTGAATCTCGCAATCAATACCTGCCTGGAATATCGCCATACGGGCACGTATGGCGTAGGGACAACGCCTGAATGAATACAAGGTATTCATTATGACGATCGCTTAGAACTTGAAGGTTGCACCGATGGCCGCGCCATAAAAATTCAAGTTAGTCGTCGAGCCATTATTTTTGGTCTGATAATACACGTCGTTAAAGACGAGCATCAGATCACCCCAGTCGAAGGCCTTACCTACACCGAGGATTCCCTGTGTCGTGACTTGGGTTCCATCCACTCCACCACCTACATCGAGGTAGAAAGGAACAAAATAATCAGACTCACCAAGCCGGTATCTGCCTTTAACACCAACGATTGGATTGGTGAGCGTGTTGTTGGAGGTGAACGTTGTGCCCGAGGGAGTTCCCTGAGCGTTGACGTTTATTTTCGCATCCATGGACAGAATCCGAACACCAGCCATCGCATCCACATACGCCTGCTTAGAGTTGAAGAGGGTATAGGTTGCGGCCAGGTTATATATCCCTAACTGTGCGGTCGTAGTCGATCCCAGATCCACTGAATCTCTAATACGTGAGCTACCGTTCTGAACGCTGGCATACAGCAGATTTGCTGCAAAACCCCAATTGCCCTTGTGCACTTCGCCCTCGAGCATCCCGCCATATTGAAAGCTCGATAACAATTGGCTAGTAGAAACTCTCTGATCAACCAGAGTGCGATCTTTATAATTTACATCGCCCCCTACATTGACCAGCCACAAATACGGAGTGAGTGAGTAACGAAATCCCTCTGAAACCTGAGGAATCGCCACCGGCGCTGAAACATCAGCCGAAAAGGCTGCAGCATTGAACAGCCCCAGGCAAAGCACGGTAGCAATTTTCAAGAGCAAGCTAGTTTTCATAGTCGGTGGCTATTTGTTTGAAGAATTACTTGGTAATTTTGGTGATTTTATTGCCCTGGATACCGACTCCAGCCATCAGGCCTTTCTGTCCGAAAACAAAAGCATAAATATCGTCTTGCAGCGTAGTCGTTGTGTGTGAGGCCCCCATGCCCTGGTCCACGACAACAACGCTTGGGCCCACCCCCACCTCAAAGCCATCCGCCTTTTCCAGTGATTTAAGAGCCGACTCTTTCATGAAAAACATTGCGTAGCCGTAGGTCTGTGCACCCGCCTGCAAACCAAATGAGGCGCCAGAGGTGTTGTAGTAAGCAGTTGGTTTGCCGTTCTGCCATAAGACTCCATCACCAAATTGGCCGCCAACCATAAAACCTGCTTTGGTAATGCTCGGGAACACCAGCACAGCAATCGCTTTTTCACTCAGTGTGCGGGCTGCGGGAACTGATGCAATTAATTGGTTGAGTGCTTCTTTTGAAGACATATCCAGCGCGGCTTTAGTTTCAGCCTGTGCGGTCGTACCAGCAACCAACAACATAGACACAACAGTCGACAATAATGCTGTGCGCAAGAGAGAAAAAATAGGCATGGAGTTTCCAGTAATTTGTTTTTTAAATCAACTGCATTGTGCCATTTTTAAGGCGCTGCAGGGGTTGATTGCTCCGCCCACTCCATGGAAATGGCACGAAATTGCTCTTCCGAGCGCTTAAAGGCGGCAACCACCTCAGGGTCAAACTTAATCCCCTCCAGACGCGTAATCTCGCTGACGGCCTGCTCGTGGGACCAGCGTTTTTTATAGGCTCGGTCAGTGGTCAGAGCGTCGTAAACATCTGCCAGAGCCATCAATCGCGCTTCTAGCGGAATATTGACGTCAGCGATCCCACGGGGATACCCCGAACCATCCCAATTTTCATGATGGCCACCGGCTATATTGGCGGCAATGACAAATAACGAGTCTGATGCTTCAGTAGTTTCGGCGACAACCTGCAAAATATTTTCACCCAGTTGCGCATGCGTGCGCATGATGGTGCGCTCTTCAGTGGTGTGTCGCCCCGGTTTGAGCAAAATGCTATCTGGGATACCGACCTTACCCAGATCATGCATCGGAGCGGCCTTCACTAACTGATCAATAAATTTTTCGTTCAGAATTTCTGTAAATTGATTAGATCGAACCAATTCATCGGCCAAGGTTCTCAAATAAAGCTGAGTACGCTTGATGTGCAGACCGGTCTCATTGTCCCGAATGAGTGAAAGTTGCGTAAGCGCTGCCACCATTTTTTCTCGTGAATTCTGCAAGACCTTTTTGCTCAGCTCTTTGTAGTCCTCGAGAACGTCCTTCAACTGCGCGTTCATCTGATGATACACAGTCACATCGGTATATGTCCTAACCACATCGCCTGATGGCATCGTATTGGTCTGGACTTCAATGAAGCGACCATTACGATCTTTTCTTATATATTTTTCTGGGGTTTTCAGGTTCTTATCCAAGCCCAGAGAGGCTATATAGGCTATTGCGGACTCATCCACGAGTGAATGATTAACGCCGAAATCACCACGCTCCGTCTGAAAGCTGACAATTTCAGATAATAAAGGCTTACTCGCGTAGACCTCAGCCGGAATATCCAGCAACTGACTCGCGCGTTGATTAAACATTTTGATTCGCGTATCGGCGCCGATGACGATCAAACCCTGGGAAATAGATTGCTGAGCACTTTCTAACAGCTCAGTGGTTTCACGCAGCTTTTTGGTAATCCTGTACGTCACCTTGAAAAACAAACTCAAGATCAGCAGAATAAACAAACCCGACACAGCAATCCGGAACATCACATCGAATGCTAGCTGCCACTTCAGTATATCGATCGCAAGCAATAGTCCAATGCCAAGCAAAGATATGGCCTGAGCGGAGAGTACGGGCAAGCGCATAAATATCAGCATCATGACCGGCACAAACCAGATATTAGCCAGAGGAGAAATCCGCCAGGCTGCTAACAATACAAGCCCAGACAGTGCGGCAGGGATCAAGTACGCAGAGAAAAATGACTTGAGGCGTTGATCAATTGACCAAAAATCGAACACAAAAAAAACCAACAGGATAATGACAAAGAAACCAGCAGTGATACTAAGTACCGCCGACTCATCGATAAACCAAAATTTCAGTACATGGATGAACAAGATGACGGCAATGACGGCATCGGTGACTTTGTAGACACCTCGCCATTCATCGGTCACCAGACGGCCTACTCGCTTGGAGGTTTTTGTAGTCAACACAACTCTCAGATTGACAATTTATTATTATTCAACCCTCGGATCATAGCTGAAGAACAACACTAAAGTTACAGATCCAAAACTTTTGTAAAAAAACGATCCGATCTCAGAGGGTTATTGAATATATAAAAATAATTGGGATATATTGCTTAAGTATTGAAGATGATTAGTAAGTTATTGATTTACATATAAATATAGTCACAAAATCCCAGTAAAAAAGGTATAAAACTACTAATTACATTGGTTTGGTCAGTCTTTTTTCATGACGCGCGATTGTGCGCACTTTTATCGATTTGCACCCTATGCAATTAATCAACCAGATTTTTTATTTCACTTTTGCATTCCTGGTGCTGATTATTTTTATCGGTGCCATCAGAGGTTTTGATAAAAAAACAATCCAGACTGAATCTATTTATTGGCCACTCACGCTGGGTTTAATGGTGCTATCAAGCTTTGCCTTCGGGATGAGTTCGCTATACAGGCAGTACTTCGTAACGATCGCCAATACCGCCATGGTGTTCTCAGGCATTTCAACGGCCTTGCTTATCCGCTGGTGGACTATCCCTTCAGCCAGTTCTTTCCTTAAACCATTCCTGCTTGCCCTGGTTGTCTTCGCATGCTCATTTGAGGTGCTCAGACAATTTGGAAAGTATGAATGGATGATATATCTGGTCCTGTTCAGTGTGGCACTTACAACTGTTTGGGCGCTCTTTGAGATCAACACGCTTACAAAAGAAGAATATTCATTTCATCTCATCGTACTGAAATACTCCTTGGTGATTGGTTTATGTCTGTCGATGGGACGTGCGTATTTCGTGTATCTCGAGGGCTCCAATGCCTCATCGATTTATGAAGAATATCTCTCCATCACCATTCTAAGACTGTTGAGCATGTCTTCGTACTTGCTGATTTATATTGCAATCGGAAATATTTTTTATCAGCATTTACTCAAAAAAGAAAAACAAAGGACTTACGATATCGAGCAGAAAATGCTGGCAAGCCTGAATGCGCTTGCGCAAGCCCGAGACGATGAGACCGGCAATCACATCATGAGGACCCAGCACTACGTCAAGATCATTGCTCAGCGCCTCAGGGCGATGGGCTTGCATACAGAGCAACTAACAGACCACTACATTAATCATCTATATCGCGCAGCGCCCTTACACGATATCGGCAAAGTCGGTATTCCAGATCAGATACTTTATAAAAATGGCTCGCTCACTAAAGACGAATGGACTGTGATGAAAACTCACACCACCATTGGTAATCAAGTGCTATCGGCCGCTCGAGATCAAATTTCAGAAGACGATATCGAGGATGTCATCTCTATCGCGATTCAGATTGCCACATGCCATCACGAACAATGGAATGGCAGTGGATATCCTGCCGGCTTGAAAGGCGATGACATCCCGCTTTCAGCCAGAATCATGGCGCTCGCCGACATGTATGACGCGCTGCTCAGCGAGCGGGTCTACAAAAAAGAATGGACGCATGAAGAAGCTATCGCAGAAATTCTCGATAAGAAGGGACGACACTTTGACCCAGCGGTTGTAGAAGCGTTTTTTGTGGAGCACGAACACTTCAAAGAAATCGCACAACGGTTTAAAGATAACAATGGCAATACCAAGCCTCACACAACAAAAATCATTAATGTCGCTGAACAAAAACTAAACCGTTCCGAAGAAAAATTCCGCTATCTTTTTGAGCACTCCCCTATCGGCATTGCCATGGTTGATCACGCTACAGGTCAGTTCCTCGAAGTGAACTCAACCTTTTGCAAATACACAGGCTATACACAAGATGAGTTAGGTCAACTTCGTTTCTGGGATATTACACCTCCCGAATACACGGAACAGGAGCATGCGCAACATGAAGCGATGCGCCTCACAGGTGAATTTGGACCCAACGAAAAGGAATACATTCATAAAGATGGTCATCGCTTCCCCATCGAGATCCGGGGGTTTTTGCTCAATGATGTGGACGGTAGGCAGGTTGTCTGGGGGGTAATCGAAGATCTAAGCGAAGCGAAAAAACTTCAATCTCAAATTCAACAACTCGCCTACTACGATCCCCTGACAAAGCTGCCCAACAGACACCTGCTGGAAGACCGGATGCATATCTCCATGGCAACGAGCAAAAGGTCAGGAAATTATGGCGCGCTGTTATTCATCGATCTGGATGGACTGAAAGAAATCAACGATCAGTATGGCCACCAAATCGGCGACGACCTGCTTTTAAAATGTGGGGAAAGATTAAAAGCGACAATCCGTGGTGTTGACACGGTCGCTCGATTCGGTGGCGACGAGTTTGTTGTTGTACTGAATAATCTCGATGAAGATTTTAATCAGGCTGTGGAACTGTCAAAAAACATTTCACAAAAGATTCTACAAGCACTCGAAACACCTTATAGCTTCGCTCAACATAGTGAAAACAACCATATATTACCGTTCGAATATCGATCAACGGCAAGCATAGGTATAACTTTGTTTTCCGGTGATGATTTATCAATAGGAAAAATATTCGAGAATGCGGATTTAGCCATGTATGAAGCAAAAAGAGCGGGTGGAAATCGAATCCACTTGCATGCAGTGAATTCGAATAACGCTGCAGTATTAGCGTGAGGCCAGGCCAGGAATAATGACTTTTCGCTCAACGACCCTCGCAGCCACAACGATCACGGAAACTAGCGCAAGATAAACCAGAGCCGCCAGAAGGTAGGCTTTGAAAAACTGAAAGTTAGTCGCAGCAAGCTCCTGGATACGGGCAAAAAATTCAGTGTATTGGATAAGAAACGCAACCGAACTGTCTTTTAGATTACCAATGCACTGATTAGTTAGCGCGGGGATAGACAGTCGCAGCACCTGAGGCAGCGTCAGAAGCCTGAATATCTGGCGATGAGAAAATCCCTGAGCACGCGCGGCATCAATCTCAGTCTGATCCAGTCCATTAAAGGCCGAACTCAGATAGGCTGCGTTGTAGGCTGCAACATTCATGGTGAAGCCGATCACAGCCACCGTAAAGGGTGAGAGCTTCACGCCCCACTGTGGCAGTCCGTAATACATCAGAAAAAGCAAAACAATCAGTGGCATACCGATAAAAAACGAGATATAGCCCTTAATCAGTTTGCGCACCAAAACGATTGGACTGATGGAAAGATAAAAAACAACAATTCCAAGAAGCAACCCCGTCACGCTCACGACAACAGTCAAATGCAAAGTCTGCACAAGTCCCGCCATGATCAAAGGCAATTGATCGATCAAGTCACGGGTAAAAGTAGGCCAACCTCCCATGATCAGGCAGCCTCCCGACCAAAAAAGGTACGCACCTGTTCATCCGTATGATCGTTAGCCAGACGCTCTATTGAATCCTCTGCTCGTACAGTTCCTTTATCAAGAAAAACTACGCGATCTGAAATCAGGCGTGCGAGGGTCAGATCGTGGGTTACACACATGATGGTCACATTTTCACTGTGCAGGCGATTCATTAATTCAGCGACTTCGCGCACCATCACAGGATCCAGGGCGGAGGTTGGTTCATCAAACACAACAACTGCCGGATCCATGGCCAATGAACGGGCGATCGCGACACGCTGTTTTTGACCACCAGAAAGTTGCGAAGGATATTTATCCTTGTGCATCGCCATATCCAGGCGGGTCAGTTGATGCATACCTTGCTCAATCGCTGCAGACTTACTCACACCTCTTAACTTTCGCAGAGCCAGTGTCACGTTATCCAGGACAGTCAAATGCCGATACAAAGCGAACTGTTGAAATACAAAACCAATGCTTTGACGCAGCGCCCGCACATCGACGTCTTTGCTCATGATGTCTTGACCGCGAAACACCACGGAGCCTGAGGTTGGCTCGACTAAGCGATTCAAACAGCGCAGCATCGTCGACTTGCCACATCCAGAGGGCCCCATCACAACCTTGAGATCACCCTCCTGGACGTCCAGATTAATGCCAGACAAGACGGTTTGATCACCAAATTTTTTAACTAAATCACGAATTTCAATCAATGCCATATAGCACTCTGCAAGAAAATAAGTTTTTGCTGATGACTCACTGGAGCTCCATACCTGGCACGCGATAACGCTTTTCAAGCGTCTGCACACCGACCAGGAGAATGCGATAAATTGCAAAATACAAAATCCCAACCGCCAGATAGATTTCAACTCCGCGTAAAGTCGTCGCCGAAAGCGTCATCGCCTGTTTGGTAATTTCTGGAATACCGACGGTATAAGCAAAGGGGGAATATTTCAAAACAGACGTGAACTCGTTAATCATCCCGGGCAAAGAAAATCTCAACATCTGCGGCATCTCAATCCATACCAGCGTCTGCGCACGTGTCATCCCCATGGACTGGGCGGCCAGAATTTCGTTGCTATCGACCGAATCGAAAGCAGACCGAAACACCTCAGAGAGGTAGGCCGCAGCAATCAGCCCAAGACTGAATACCATCGCCAGTAAGGGCGGAACCTTGATACCAATACTCGGCAGACCAAAATAAACCATGAACAACAGCACCAGCACAGGGATGCCACGAAAGACATAAGTAAACGTATCGAGCAAAGGCGTCAGACCTGGCAGCGCCAAGCGACGCAATCCTGCGATCAACAGTCCAACCGCGAAACCCGTCAGGCTACAACAGAGAGTGACCAACACGGTATAGCCCACGCCATGCGCAAGCTGGAAAACGATATCAAAGAAATTCATCTGCATAGGCTCGACTTCACTCGTTCAGAGGCTTACTTCATCCATTTATCAATGATGGCTTTTATTTTTTCCGGACCGAGTTCCGTCAGATATTTATCAAAATCATCACGTCTTTTAGAACCTTTGGCAAACGCAAACCCTAGTTTGTCAAAACCCGTGAACACATAACTGCTCTGAAAGGGAAGTTTCATTTTGTATTCGTAATTAGCCAGGACCGGCTCTTCGATGAAAGCTAAATCGAGATTTCCGTTTTGTAGGTCTGTCACCACCTCTGTATAAGAGGGGTAAAGTTTGACTTGACTCAGTGAGTAGTAGCCTTTAGGCTCAAGCTCATTTTTAATCAGATCGTTATAGGCCATGCCGCGTGGGTAACCGATCGAATATTTTTTAAGTTCTGCGAGGTCTGTGATTTTTAGATTACGACTTTTCAAGCTGACCAGATGCCAGCCATTATCGTAATAAGGCTGTGAGAAATCCATCGCTTCTTTGCGCTGGGGTGTAATAGAAATGCCGGAGAACGCTACATCTGCCTGACCGCTGGAGACCGCGCCCAGCATACCCTGCCAATCATAGGGTGTAATTTTCAACGTGCAACCACGCGAAGCGCAGTAGCCTTCAAAAATCTCAAGGTCGACGCCTTTGATCGTACCCTTGTCATCGAACAGCATGGGAGGCGAGGCAGGAGATACCGCGACTTTCAGAACGTTACTGGCTTCTTTATTGTCCGAACAACCGTTCAGCGCCAGCAATGTAATGCACAACAATCCAAATGCACGCAGTTTGTTTATCACTTCGTATTCTCCGTTCCTGGCCAATAGGGCACGAGTTTAAGCAATGAAACCACACTTAATTCATTGATTTCAAACCACAATAATACTTGTCTCAAGAAAAAATAGCTTCCCGAATATAAATACTATTAAGATTATTCGGTTTAATTTTTGAATACTTAGTCTTAGCAAGGAAAAATCAGCATGATCAACCTATGGCTCACCTCAAGCGACTGGATTATTTTCGGCACGCTGCTGTTCGTGTTTGGTGGACATGGTTACTTATTACACCGTCTGTGTTTCAGTGCAAAAACCAGGGAATTTATATTGAGCTTCCATGGCGTGGTGGCGCCATTTTTTGTCATGGCTGCAACAATTTTTGCATTTACAACCGCCCTGTTAGGGGGCTCGGTCTGGCAAAGCTTTCATGACAACAGTCAGGCGATCAAAGCTGAAGGTGAGGACTTATTCATTTTCATCGAAATGAACCAGGCTATTCCAAAAATCAAACAATACAACCTTGCCCAGCTCGCCAAAAACTATGCGAAATCTGCTGTCGAATCAGAATGGGAGCTCATCAAATCAAACAAAAAATCAGCTGAAACAGAAGCAGAATTTATAAAGCTACTCACGACGACAATCGACGCAGCCAGCCAGCCGGATATTCCTATCGTGGTTGGCAATGCGCTGATCAGATCGATAGACGCGGTTGCACAAGCTCGGGCAACGCGCTTGAGCCTGCTCCATTCAAAAACAGAACGTGCAAGATGGCTGTGCGTATTCTTGCTGGCTCTGCTGACTCAATTAGCCGTGGCCGCGGTACATTTGGATAAACCAAGACCCAACGCGCTCGCACTCTGGATTACAACCATCACCATCGTTGTCTCGCTCGGCCTGATTGCGTTAGCGGATAGCCCACACTCGATTAAAGAATCGATCTCGATTGAACCACTCAAAGCAATCATCAAAAACTAATTTTTTGGCTTGCTACTACGTAAAGCAGTCAGTACTTTAAGTCCAGCACGACCGTCAACAGGCAGGCCTGCAGAGGTTTGAAATTCGCTAATCGCACTACGCGTCTTTGCGCCAATCAAGCCGTCAGCCTCGCCAATGTCATAACCTCGCGCCAGCAGGAGTTGCTGTACCTCACGACGCTCAGCACGACTAATACCTGGATCATCTGTTGGCCAGGGTGTCTGAATCCCACCACCGCCCTTCATCCGGTCGGAAAGATGCGCAATGGAAAGCGCATAAGACTCTGCGGCGTTGTAGCTATAGATCGCATCAAAGTTACGGAATACAAGAAATGCGGGGCCCGCAGCCCCCGTCGGCATGATCAGGGCAGCCTGTGTGGTGTCGGCAAGACTATGTTCAGATGATTTTTTCGCTGGCTTGTTCTCAGTTGAGCGCATAGGTTTGATACCCAGACTATTCCATTTCGCCAATGACTGTTTATTTTTCCTGCCTGATGGTCCGGAATAATTCTCTGGTATACGTACCTCATAGCCCCAAGGCTCGCCTGTCACCCAGCCCGCTTTTTTAAGATAATTGGCAGTAGACCCCAGGGCATCCGGTACGGAATTCACAATATCGCGTCGCCCATCGCCATCAAAATCAATCGCGAGTCGTTGATAAGTTGTTGGCATGAATTGCGTCTGTCCAAACGCACCGGCCCAGGAACCAATCAGATACTCTGGGGCAATATCTCCAGTTTGCAGGATACGGAGTGTCGCCATCAGCTCACCCTTAAAAAATGCTTCGCGTTTATTGGCGCAAACAAGCGTTGTGAGCGAACGAATCAGTTCCCGTTTGCCCTTGATCAAGCCAAAATTTGATTCAACGCCCCAGACTGCCACAATCGCATAACGATCGACACCGAATTCCTGCTCTGCCCGGGCCAGTTCTTGTGACCATTTGGAGAGTTGTGCACGACCATCAGAAACACGCTCCTCATCAACCAGCCCCGAGATGTAGTCCCAGATCGGCGTTCTGAACTCAGGCTGATATTCATAGGATTTGAGGACCTCTGGATCCGGCTCCACGCCTTTCATCGCCTGATCAAAGGTCTGCGCGCTCACACCCTGAGTCAGCGCCGTTTTGCGCAAGCTCGCAATACAGGAGTCAAAATTTTGTGCGTGGACTGAATGCCCTAAGGTCGACATCACAACCAAAATAATCACACAAGCACTCTGACGCGGGTATCGGCAGAAGGCATTGCAGAAATTTCTCAACATTAATTTCTTATTTTTCAATTTCGTCACGCTAGTGTTTGCCCTGATTTTTCATATGATTATTATTCATGAATGAGCGCTAAACTCGCAAGCAACCGGGATGAAACAAAATAATCAAACTGTCCGGATCGCGAGGAGACAACATGAATAAAAGTAATATTTTTTTGACTCGATCTTTCCTGAAAAAAATGGCCATCGCTGCCATCACGACTTGTAGCGCTTTAGCTGCGTTCACAGCGTACGCACAAGACTACCCTAATAAACAGATCAAGTTCATTGTGCCATTTTCTGCAGGCACGACCACCGATGTGATTGGCAGACTATATGCTCAAAAACTAGGTGAAGTCCTGGGACAAACAGTCGTCGTGGACAATAAAGCCGGGGCCGGTGGCAATATCGCCGCGGAATATGTTGCTCGTGCCGCGCCAGACGGCTATACCCTGACTTTTTCCACGAGCGCAACCCATGCAACGAATCCAGCGCTGTACTCTCAGATTTCATTTGATCCGATCAAGGACTTCACCCATATCGCACTGATGGTGTCAGCGCCCAATATGTTGGTTGTGAATCAAAAAATTCCTGTCAATAATATGGCAGAGCTGATTGCATATGCAAAAGCCAACCCCGGAAAATTGACCTATATCTCAGCTGGCTCCGGCACCTCCCCGCACATGGCGGGAGAGTTGCTCAAGACCATGACGGGCATTGATATCCAGCATGTGCCCTATAAAAATATCACGCAGGGTTTGACGGACTTATTTGCCGGTGAAGTCTCCATGACCTTCTACCACGTCCCGGTGATTTACCCTCACGTCAAATCCGGTCAGCTCAAAGCACTGGGCGTGGCGACCGCTGAGCGTAGTCCGATCGCCCCAGAGGTCCCACCCATTGGCGACACGGTCATCGGTTACGAATTGCGCCCATGGTGGGGACTGTCAGGACCAGCGGGTATGCCCAAAGAGGTCGTCGATAAACTCTATCAAGCCACGACAAAAGTGTTGAGTGATCCTGTAGTCCAAAAAAGATTTATTGAACTTGGGATGATCATCACGCCCATGACAAATAAAGAATTTAACGATTTCACGGTGACCGAACTCACTAAATGGAGCAAGATCGTTCGCGACTCTGGCGCCAAAGCCAATTAAGCACCACCTTTACTTTCAGAATATGACGATCAATCAAACCAACACGCACTTGCTCCCCACGACTGTTGTAGGGAGCTATCCCCAACCTGACTGGCTAGTGGATCGAGAGATGCTTTCAAAGGGCGTACCACGCACCCGCTTGCATGCACTCTGGAGAGTCTCGGAGGAGTATCTCGAGCAGGCGCAAAATGACGCAACGATTCTTGCGATTCGTGACATGGAGCGTGCGGGGATAGACATCATTACAGACGGGGAGGTACGCAGGGAAAGCTATTCCAACCGATTTGCAAACTCTCTGGAGGGTATCGATGACAAACAGCCCGCAATGGTCGTCTCCAAAGCCGGGATTGAAACCCCAATCCCCCGCGTAGTTGGCAAAATCATGCGTACGCACGCTGTCGAAGTAAAGGATCTGCTGTTTCTCAAAGCCAATACTGATCGTCAATGCAAAATCACCTTGCCAGGTCCTTTCACGCTTGGCAAGCAGGCAAAAGATGAGTATTACCATGATGACGAGGCAATGGTCATGGACTTTGCCGCAGCCGTGAACGCTGAAGCGCTCGCCTTACAAGCGGCAGGTGCAGACATTATCCAGTTCGATGAGCCTTGGCTCAGGCAAGACCCAGCTGCGGCGAATCGTTATGCAGTCAAAGCCATCAATCGCGCCTTACAAGGCCTGACCATCCCAACGGTTGTGCACCTCTGCTTTGGTTATGCTGCGGTGGTCAAAGGTCAAAAACCAACAGGCTATTCATTTTTGCCAGGCTTAAGCGATTCGATTGCACAACAAATTTCGATTGAAGCAGCCCAGCCAAAACTCGATCTCGGTGTGCTGACTGATCTGGCAGGCAAAAAAATCATGCTCGGCGTACTGGATTTAGGCACCAACAATATCGAGAGTGCTGAACAAGTTGCCGAGCGTATTCGCGCAGGACTGAAGTTTGTTCGCGCCGAGAACCTGATCCCCGCTCCAGATTGCGGCATGAAATATATGCCACGCGAGGTCGCATTCGGTAAATTACAAGCCTTGGCGCGTGGTGCAAAAATTGTGCGAGATGAATTAAGTTAACGCTTCTGCCTGAGCGCTTCTGCCTGAGCGCTACTGCCTGAGCGCTACTGCCTGAGTCTTCGGGAGAGTCCAACGACTCTCTCCATCACGATCATCATGATCAGCGTGAAAATAATAATCACACCTGACAAGGCAGCGATCGTCACATCCAGCCTTCCCTCCAGATCTTGCCACATGCGGATTGGCAGCATGTCAGTCCTGGCATCTCTTAGAAATAATGAGACGGGAACGTTATCGAAGGAAGACATAAAAGCAATAAAAGCACCCGCGATAACTCCTGGCCGTATTAAGGGCAACGTCACATGACGGAAACTGTATAGTCTCGAGGCACCTAAACTCGCAGAGCTCTCCAGCAATGCCGGTTCCATTTGCGCCAGGGCCGCTGATGTCGTCCGGATGACATAGGGCACACACACTGCAGTGTGACCAATAATCAACGTTGTAATCGATACCGACCAGCCTACCGCGCTAAAGGTCATCAGTGCAGCAAAACCAAACGCGAGCGCTGGCAATACCAGTGGCGACATAAACAGCGAATCCAGGGCTCGCGCCAGTGGTCGACGGGATCCCACAATCGCCAGAGAGGCCGAAACACCTAACACGACTGATAGCAGTGTCGTAGCTAATCCCACCTTGATACTGTTGATCGCTGCGTAATGGAGTTGAGTAGCGTCCCACAATTCAACATACCATCGCGTTGAATAGGCTTTGGGTGGAAACTTCAGTGAATAGCTATCGGTAAAGGAAACAATAAACACCACAGCTGTCGGTGCGATCAGCAACAGGATCGTCACCAACGCAAGCAATCCAAGTGTGGCTCTGAAAAAAATTGTGGAAATATCTTTGCGATGTGCCATGTTGCTAATCTCTATGCATTAAACCGCGTAGCCGCGAGACAAACGGCCGAGCAAATTAAAGACACTCACGCACAACACGACGGTAGCCAGGAACGTCAGCGATATCGCCGCAGCAAACGGAAAATTCGATAATGCAGACACTTGCTGGTACAAATACATCGGCATGAATAGCATCTGCCCACCTCCAATCAGGGACTGGGAGATAAAGGCAGTAATCGCGGCAGAAAAGGTCAACAGGCACCCTGCAATAATGCCAGGCAACGATAGTGGGATCGTGACTTTTTTAAAGGTTTGCCATTCACTCGCGCCGAGTGAAGCGGAGGCGTCCGATAAATTGAGATCGATACGTTGCAAAGCTGTAATCAGCGGCAACACCATGAGTGGCAACTGCACGTTGGCCAAGGCGATGACGAGTCCCGTACGTGTGTACAGCAGCTTGAGCGGCGCCTCGATCCACCCCAGATCGATCAGCATATTATTGACGATCCCTTGCTTACCCAAAATCACAATCCAGGCAAACGTTCTCACAACAACACTTGTGAGCAAAGGCAGCATCACGATAAAAATAATAAAGGGTTGGATTTTCGCAGGAAGCCTGACAAACACCCATGCCAGGCCAAATCCTAGAATCAAACTCAATACAGTCACTTGTACGCCAAGCCAGAGCGTATCGCCCAAAACCATGAACCCGAAGGCATCAAACATTTTGGACCAATTCGCACCCGAACCCCACTGCGTCATGGCCGCATCACTGTAAAAACTCACCACCCCGAGCATCAGCAACGGGGCGATAAAAAATAACAGCATAGCTAGCGCGAGCGGTGAGGCTAACCACAACGGGTAAGCCGTGACGGACAAGCGATCTTTCACAACAGACATCAGAGTTTGATTTCCCGATTAAAACGCTCGATCCACTGTGCGCGTTGCTCGTTGATTTTTTTCCAATCCTGGAAAACGAAACGTTTTTTCATTTCTTCCTGGTCTTTTGCTAATACTTTGGAAATTTCTCCCTCCATCTTTACCTTGGAGTTTGTCGGCACAACCAGATAGGGACTCTGCATCAATTTCGTCTGTACTTCAGGCGTCATCGCGGCTTCAATCAAGGCAACAGCCAATTCCTTGTTCTTTGTATTTTTAACAATATGGATTGTGGTCTTAAAGGCAATGGCACCTTCTTTAGGGATCACAAACTCGACAGGCACGCCACGTGCCTTCAGGATCTGAATCGCGTTGAAATTACCGGGACTGATATCGACTTGACCTTGCTGGAACAACGTCGCTAATGCACCAGGATTCGCGGCGACAGCAGCCAGGTTAGGTTTCAAATCATTGAGTGCTTTAAAGCCTGGCTCAATATTCGACTCGGAGCCGCCATTCATCTTGGCAATCTCAACAAGAAATCCGGTACCCAGCGTGGAGTTTAGGTTTGTAATACCCGCGCGGCCTTTGTACTCAGGACTCCACAGATCTTTCCACGAAGTAGGTGGTGTTTTGATTTTCTCAGGGTTGTACGTCAAGCCAACCACTTGAAAGAAAATCGCCGGACCTGTTTCTTCCTGTGCCTCAGTGATCAAATCTTTATAATTTTTACTCGTCGCGACAGGATAGTTTTCAACCAGGCCCTGATCAATTGCAGTCAAGGCTGGACCTGGATCATGCAGCATGACGTCAATCGGAGGATTGTTTCTGGCCGCAGTGACCTTTGCGATCTGATCAACGGAAAGCATTGGATCAAGAATAATTTCTGCATTATTGGTCGACTTTCTGAATGCAGGTACTAGCACCGCCTTATGTGCTTCTTCCCAGCTACCCGTAAAGGTCGCAAACACTAAACGTTGCGCCTGAGCATGACTCATGCCAGGGAACAATTGCATTGCACCGAGTGTGAGGCTTGCTTGTAGCAGTTGACGACGAGAGGTCATGACAAAGCTCCTTGTGAATTGAATGAACTAGACGGTTGAAACTGGAAATACATTACAAGTGCAACCAGCACGCAGCTGGACAAAAACTTTTGTTCCCGTTGGCAACATGGACTGCCCACTACCCCTGGAATAGGAAACCTTGACGGACGCGCCATTATTGAGCCGCACATCTTGCAGAACATTCGGCCCTTGCGGAAGCGTCAGCATCAGCACACCTTCAAGTCCTTGAGTGGGGCTGCCGGACGAGGCTTCGACCAGTTCCAGTTGCTCGGGTCGGATACATACATGCACCTCATCGCCGCTATGTAGTGCTTTCTTTGGAAATCTCGCAGGTAATGCAGCGCCGGCAACGAGTACGACACCCTGATGTGGATCTGACTGAACAGACACTGTGCCCGTTAAACAATTTGCATTGCCAACAAATTGATTCACAAATAACGTGCGGGGGTTATCGTAGATTTCGTTGGGGGTATCAAACTGCTCCACGCGCCCCTGATTAATCACCGCCACACGATCAGCCATGGACTGAGCTTCTTCTTGATCATGTGTCACCATCAGACACGTGATCCCTGCTAAGCGCTGAATCCGTTTGACTTCAATCTGCATGTCCAGCCGTAAACTTTTATCCAGTGCGGCAAACGGCTCATCGAGTAAAAGTATGCGGGGATTGACGGCCAGTGCACGGGCTAAAGCCACCCGCTGTTGCTGACCACCAGACATTTCTCTGGGCAGCCTTTGCGCGAGGTGAGCCATTTGCACCATTTCCAGCATTTCCGTAGCGCGGTCGAGCTGTTCTTTTTTCGGTGCGCCACGACAGGCCAAGCCATAAGAGACGTTTTCTATCGCCGTCATGTGCGGAAATAAGGCGTAATTTTGAAATACCACCCCGACTTCCCTTTGGTTAGGTGGCAATGAATCAATCACATTTCCACCTACCGCTACGCGACCTTCCGTTTGTTGGACAAATCCAGCGATGATTCTGAGCAGTGTTGTCTTTCCACAGCCGCTCGGCCCGAGCAGCGCAACCAGTTCCCCAGCATTTATTTCAAGGGTAATACCGTCTACTGCAGCTTGAGGCGTCCCAGCATAACGCTGAACAATCGCATCGAGCGTCAGACCAAAAGCCGATGGCTTCAACTTTTGAGCGTGCTCAAGTTCAGAAGGCATTGTTGTCTCTAAATCGGAAGTCATTTAAAACCTCAAAAAATCCAATATCAATCGGACTGACCCTATTTAAATTATTTTTAGTTAATTGGATTCTTTTTCCATGTTTTACTTTAGCAATTAGCATGCCAAACAACTCATCTCTCCTTAGGGAGAGGTCAAAATTATTTTTTATAAGGCCATCCTGATGAAAACCCTCTGGCGCATGAATGCCTCGCTAATCGCAGAAAAAGTAGGGAGCAAAGCGCTCAGTGCTGTTGAAGTCTCACACAGCGTACTCGAAAGGCTGCACCAGGTAAATAGTCAACTCAATGCCGTGGTGCAACACGATGACGCCTGGTCGATCGCGCAAGCCCGAGAGATCGATCAACGTATCGCTCAGGGGGAAAGCCTTCCTCTTGCAGGAGTACCCATTACCGTTAAAGACAATATCTGGGTGAAAGGAAAAACGATTACCCAAGGCTCCTTATTGTTTAAAGATTTCGTCGCGCCAGAAGATGCCTGGACTGTCGCAAAGTTAAAAAAGCTTGGTGCTGTCATTGTGGGCATTACTAACTGCTCAGAATTTGCCTGTAAGGGTGTTTCGAATAATCTTGTCTATGGCCAAACCCGCTCACCCTGGAATACTGATCTCACCCCAGGCGGCTCCTCTGGCGGTGCAGTCAGTGCCACGGCTGCCGGCATTGGGGCACTCGCTTTAGCCACAGACGCTGGAGGCTCGACCCGTCGTCCAGCAGCACACTGTGGGCTGGTTGGCATGAAACCTACTTTTGGACTCATTCCTTGCGGCCCCAGTTTTGATGAACCGAATTTCGGACTCTCCGTGATGGGACAGATCGCACGCAATGTCGAAGATGCTGCGCTGATGTGGCGACATTTAGTTCAATACTCACATCGCGACTGGGGATCGCAGCTACATACGGATCCTGTGCGCAATCTAGCGCTGCGCGCTGTACCTGACAAAAAACTACGGATCGCCTACAGCCATGATCTCGGTTGTGATTTTGCAATCGATGCAGATGTGAGACAGGTTGTTGAAAAAATGATCGAAACCTTGCAAAGAGATGGTTACGAGATTGAATGCGTCTCACCCGTATGGCCTGCAGGCGTCAAAGAGTATCCGCTCCTAAAACTCCAGCAGGCTGGCTTGGCCGCGTTGCATGGCGAAGCCTATGACGCGAATCCTTCTGACCTGGATCCTGATATCGCAGCACAAATTATTTTAGGCAGAACGCACAGCGCTGTGGATATTACAAAAGTACTGATTTTGCGTGAACACATCTATGCTGCTTACGATAAATTTTTTGAAAGTTACGATTTGCTTTTATGTCCGACCACACCAACCGTGTCATGGGATATCAATGCGCTGGGACCTAAGACGATTGGCGGAGTCGACGCAGGTCCTCGAGGCCACGCAATTTTCACACCACTATTTAATTACTGTCAGGCACCGGCATGCTCAGTACCGGTCGGACTCACGCGCGACCTACCTGTTGGATTACAAATTGTCGGTCCTCGATATTCGGACGCATTAATCTTGCAGATGGCCGCACATATCGAGCGTCTTCAGGACGAACCCCAGCAACCACCAATGTGGGATCTTTAATATCAATGAAATATCATTGACCGCGATAGGTTGAATAGGCCCAGGGTGTGACAGTCAGCGGCACATGGTAATTGCCCTCTGGATCTTCAATATTAAAAAGAACCGGAACAATATCCAGAAAAGGTCTGTCACTTTGAATGGCGCCTACTCTACGGAAATACTCGCCCACGTGAAAACGTAATTCGTAGAGTCCGATGCGTAGCGGCTCTCCAGAAATAAGTTGTTTTGGCGTTCTGCCCCGAGAATCTGTCACTGCATCCACAATCAGACGCCTGACAGATTCATCGTCTGACAGCTCATGCAAGGTAAAACGCATACCTTCTGCAGGACAGCCTTTGCTTGTGTCCAGTACATGTGTACTCAATGCGCCATTGACACGCAACAGTCCATGCTCGGCAATTTTCGCTGCCAGTCTCAGTCTAGTAATCCGTCCAATTTCTGTTACAGCTTGCGCCAGCTCAGCACTGCGATCGTTTATCAAGCGTTTTTCGAAATTCCGCAGCACCGATGAACGGGTATGACGACTCACACAAATAATAAAAGGAAACCCAAAACGCTCTATGTATGTGGCATTGAGTGCATCCCAGCGCAGCGCTTGGGCCTGATCGAGGCTATTGAGTGAAAGTTTGCCCTGCTCACGCACAGAGTCCGCAGTCATCTTGCCAGAACGCGCATCCGCGCCCCCTAACTCAGGATGACCCGCTAATAGCTTCAGCAGTTCCGGCTCGGGTAAGGCCTCAACTTTTGTCATCATCGCCGCATGCAAAGCCTCAGCACTAGCAAAGGGGCGATCAGCTACGACGGCTTGCGCAACCCACTGCGCATGCTCAAAAACCTCTCCCATCAAACTCACAAACGTAGCTGCGTCGCAGCTGTTCAATGCATCAATCGTAATGGGTGCGCGCATGATCTCTCCTCTGCTAGCAATAACAAATATGTCTGCAGCATTGCAATGCTATCAGTAAATGTAAGATATAAACAAAAACTCAACCAATCGCCCTACAGACATAAACCAACCATGTTCATCAAACCTCTACAGCGCAACTACCTGATTTCGTGCCTGGGTATGTTACTGATGACCGTCTGTCCATCGATCGCGCAGCTTAAAGCTGAACGCCCGAATCCGATAGTGGTCATGCTTGGGGATTCAATCACGTACGCTGGCGCCTGGAAGAGTTTTTTTCCAAATACTCAAATCATTAATCGAGGTATCTCAGGCTATAGCACCCACGATCTTTTACGTGAAATGCCATCGACGATTGCATTAGGTCCAGGCAAAATATTTTTGATGATTGGTATCAACGACCTGTTACGCGGCGCCTCCGTCGAAGAAACATTTAATCGTTATATTTTGATCTTGAATGCTTTAGAGAAAAGCGGAGCAAAAGTCTTTGTAGAAGCAACGCTTGAATGTGCACGCGAGCAATGTGGCGCAACGGTTGACGCGGTCCGAGCACTCAATCAGATGCTGAAAAATACAGCGCAAGAGCGCGCATTGACATTTATAGATCTCAACCCTGGCCTGACTGATCAAACACAGGGCTTACTAAAGGTTTACACCACGGATGGACTACACCTGACAACGCTTGCTTATACGTATTGGGCGAAAGAAATTGCAAATATGGTTCGCGAAGAATAAGTCCAACCATGCGCCATGAATCACTTTAGCGTGTGCAAGAACAAAGTAATTGACAAACCGAATACGCTCGTGGACATCGTGAAAATCCCCCCACCAATCCAAACCAAATACTTATGAGATTGTGCCAATACCTTGTGGGAGCTCGTGAGGGTAGAAAGATCTGCTCTGAAACTTGCAAACTCATTTTTACACTCATCAATCGTAGTTTTTAATCCTGTGATTTCAGCCGTGAGTTTGATGTCAATTTCTGTTATTTTTTTATCAAGGAGATCTGTCTTGGCCTCTAGACGATCTGTCTTGGCTTCAAGACGATCTGTCTTTGCCTCAAGACGGTCAGTCTTAGTCTCAAGCTGTTCGATTTGAGTCGTGACCTCATTTCGCATCACTAAAAAATCTGCTTTAGTTGCGTACTGCTCGTGCTCTTGTTCATACACACCCTGCAGCACCTGTGCATGGACCTCTGCTTGCTCGCGAGGCACACCGGCATTCACGAGCTGTGTTGCATAAGATAAAGAATTAAACATAGTCATCCTGCATCCTTCAAACTAAACGCTTCAGGCTACATTACCTGAAGCGTTCCAGGTTGAACCGATGCAAAATCAAAAACAATAGTTCTAGAAAAACTATTACACACGCTTACAAATTATGCAGGCCCACTTATCCGAATAAACAACTGCTCTGTCATCATCGGCCCCCAAGTGCAATCAAGCACTTCTTTCGCCAATACAAAACCATTTTTTTCATACAAATATCGGGCGGCATTTAAGCCTTTGAATGTCCAGAGCTGCGTTGAATCAAAGCCAGACTGATCACAAAAATCCAGTGCGGTTGCAAGCAAGGATTGGCCCACGCCTGTCGCTCTTAATTGATCACTCAAGATAAACCATCGCAGATGTGCAACGCCCTGCCCTATATCCTCACCATCAATGGCGATCGAACCTGCAATCTGGCTATCTAACTCTATTGACCAGATTGCATTGCGGGGGGATACAAGGCGACTGGCAAACTCAGCCAGACCGGCTGCGACCTTGCTCTCGAAATGCTGTCCGAACCCATATTCGCGAGAATAGTAAGCGGCGTGCAGCAAAACAACCTGGCCGATCAGGCCAGGTCTGTAGCCTTGATGAATAGCAATCTGCAAAACACTCGTCCTATCTGGTTAGCAGCATAGAAACATTGACTCCGAACATACTCACAAACAACGTCACCATCGCCCCACCAATCCAAAGTATATATTTGTGAGAACTTTTTAAAACTGAAATATCGGATTGGAAATTAGAAAACTCTTTTTTACACTCATTTATCGTAGTCTTCAGATCTGCGATTTCTGCTGTAATTTTAATTTGAAATTCCGAAACTTTTTTATCAATTCGATCGGCCTTTTCCTCTAGGCGATCAGTCTTAGTCTCAAGCTGTTCAATCTGAGTCGTGACCTCATTACGCATCACTAAAAAATCTGCTTTGGTTGCGTACTGCTCGTGCTCTTGCTCATACACGCCCTGCAGCACCTGTGCATGGACCTCTGCTTGCTCGCGAGGCACACCGGCATTCACGAGCTGTGTTGCATAAGATAAAGAATTAAACATAGTCATCCTGCATCCTTCAAACTAAACGCTTCAGGCTACATTACCTGAAGCGTTCCAGTTTGAACCGATGCAAAATCAAAAACAATAGTTCTAGAAAAACTATTACACACGCTTACAAATTATGCAGGGCTACCCACACAATCAGAGATCAAGCGGCTTGCCCATTGCAGCACTCGCTTCGCCAGCTTTGGCAGGGCCGCGCAAAAAGCGCGCGACAGCCACCGCAGCCAATACGCCAATAAATGACCCGCAGGCATAGACCCAGTAAGTCGAAAAATCGCCGCGTGCAAAGTCCGGCCCAAACGCTCTGGCTGGATTAAATGCTGCGCCATCAAACGGTCCGCCCATCGTGCCCATGGCCATCACGTAGGCACCTACCGCGAGAGGCACTGAACTGCCATCGAGCTTAGGTCCGTTGGTCATGCCAAGTATCAACAAAACCATACCAAAGGTCAGGATCGCCTCAAACACAACGGCCTGATACAACATACCCGGCTGAGGTGTCACGGCTGCCAAATTGCCGCCCGTTCCAAACAAATAGGCAGCCAAACAGGAGCCCGCCGCCCCAGCCACTAGCTGCACAACAATGTAGCAGGCAGCCATTGGTATGCCCATATCGCCACGCAAGGTAAAAGCCAGCGTCATCGCAGGGTTGAAATGAGAGGAAATGTCAGCCGTGAAATACACCGCCGCGACCAGCCACAGCGCTGCAATCGTCGAGAGGATAAAAGCAAACTGATAGGGCGCAAGCGTCGCACCACCATACCCGGCCAGAATCGCAGCGCCGCCTGATAAAACAAAGGTCAGGCCCGATGTGCCGATGAACTCGCAGACAAGTCTCCTAGCCCGGTGGTCATCGCTTTTCCAGTCGGCATAAAACCGATCACCAACCTGCTGTCGCAAAGCCTGCTGGCCAGTAAGGGTAGGTTCAACGCTTGTGCTCATCTTTATGTTCCGCTCAGGTTTTAGCTGCAGGCACGTCAGCAGAGCCAGGCTTTGTCATATTGATCGGCACAACAATACGATCAAACAAGGCCTCATCTACACCCTTTGCCAAAGCTGCTTGTTTGAGGGTCGTGTCGTGATCAATTGCATAATGTGCGATGTCGGAAGCCTTGTCGTAACCAATCACAGGTGACAGCGCTGTCACCATCATCACAGAACGATCAATGTTGGACTTGAGCTGAGCTTCGTTCACTACCGCGCCTTCAATCATGAACTCACGAAAATGGTCACACATATCCGCCATGATCAAGGCAGAATGCAAATAATTACTAATAAGCAGGGGACGGAAAGCATTCAATTCAAAATTGCCCTCTGATCCACCCATTTGAATAACAAGATCAGTACCCATGACTTGCATGCACACCATCAGCATGGCTTCGGCCTGGGTTGGATTGACTTTACCCGGCATGATCGATGAGCCAGGCTCATTGGATGGGAAGGTCATTTCCATCAGACCCGTACGTGGACCAGAGCCCAGCCAGCGCATATCGTTGGCAATTTTGTAGAGCGATACCGCTGCGGCTTTTAACGAAGCATGTCCACGTACCATACGGTCGAGCGTACCCAGCGCAGTGAATTTGTTAGTCGCTGACTTGATCGCGAAACCTGTTAATTCCGACAATACCGCAGCCACCTCATCGCCAAAGCCAACGGGTGAGTTCAGTCCGGTACCGACTGCAGTACCGCCCATTGCGACCTGGAGCAGTCCTTCAGTCGCGTACTCAACGTGTGCAATCGCGTCATCCAGTGCACCGACATAGCCCGACCACTCCTGACCGACGGTCAACGGTGTAGCGTCTTCCAGATGAGTACGTCCAATTTTCACAATTGTTGACCACTGTTTGGATTTAGCATCCAGCGCATCACGCAGACGCTTGAGCGCAGGCACGGTTTTTTCCGTTGTCATCTTGTAGACAGCGATATGCATCGCCGTCGGAAACGTGTCGTTACTTGACTGCCCCATATTCACATGATCGTTCGGATGAATAGGTTCTTGCGAGCCGAGTGTACCGCCTACGAGCTGAATGCAACGGTTGGAAATAACCTCGTTGATGTTCATATTTGACTGCGTGCCAGAGCCTGTCTGCCACACATACAAGGGAAACTCGCTATCGAGTTTGCCGCTGATGGCCTCGTCGGCGACTTGCTGAATCAGCGCACCTTTCCATGCAGGCAGGCGCCCTGCTTTGGTATTGACAATTGCCGCAGCCTTTTTCACGTAACCGTAGGCGTGATAGACCTCTTTAGGCATCTTGTCATGACCAATATTGAAATGAATCAAGCTGCGCTGCGTCTGCGCACCCCAATAGCGATCGGCAGGCACTTCAATTTTTCCAATGCTGTCGAACTCTTCACGCAGGCCTGTCGCTGCAAGGCCAATAGGTAAATTGAGTATTTTGGGGGTTGCTTCTGTTGTCATGGCCGGATCCTAAAAATTAAACAACCTAGCTTGATATAACCAGGCTAAGTATCTTTGAATTCTAAATAATGCCTTCAATATAGTTTGAATTTGGTTCAAAAACTTCAATTATTTTTTATAACAAAAAATTTAGAGTAGTTGGGTAGAAAAAAGGGGAGAATATAAGTAAGAGTGGTGCTGTGTTAATACGAATTTCTGACAATATTTTTTAGTAGCAATTTAGTGAAAATTAAATTTCTAAAGTTTTATACGGCTGAAGTGAGTCAATATCTTCAATGCTTTGCTTTTTCTTATCCCAAGTAAACATTTGTAGTTTTATCTTATCTGTGGTGAAGTCAATGATGGTGAAACCATGCAGCTCGATTGGCTTGACGATTTCTTCCATTTCCAAATGCTTGGATGGTTGAGGCAGTATTTTTCTTTTGCCTGATGGCCAACCAGAATCACGCGTTCCTATCGAACCTGAAAGTACTGCGATGACGGGATTCTCGCTTAGATCGGTATCACCGGTTTTAGTTATCTTACCAAGCGCACTTGCATGCAAATCACCGCTTACCACCAAGGGAATACGATTAGTCATACTCGACATCGCTTTTAATAACCGATCATGCTGCTTTACCCAACCTGTTTGCCAATAAGGCTTCGGTTTCTGGATCGTTAGTTTTCCTTCAGAAGAAAAAACGTCGGGATACCACTCCCCCCATTTGCCAGCACTCCAGCCAGGTGGGTTTGATGGAACATTCACCACATGTTTGACCGAGTCTTCTTTCATCCTTTCCAACAACCAATTCTCAACAGTATCTTGTAAGAAAACCGCACTCTGCCCGGCCATCGTCATAGTTCTGCGAACGTTATACATCAGCACTTCTACCAAATTCCCATATCGCAACGTACCAAAGCTCTCAGAGATAGGTAAAGCTTTACCATTAGCAGATGCGCCTGGTAAGCCTGCAGGTCTTGATGCATCCGGTAAAAATTCTGGGTAATAAAGTAGTTGCGTGGTCCTCGCCATTTCTGTCATGAAATGATCTGGGGGAAAAGTAACGATATGGTCTTCGGCATCATCGTTTTCGTAATAGTCGTGATCGTCTTGTATGAAAAAGGTAGGCGTTGACCGAAAGTCAGTACCATACACGGGGACGATTTGTGGTCCAGCTGTTTTCTTCAAAAACTCTTCGTTACTTGAACCCAAGATTGGCAATGAGCGATTTGGCAGCCCAGCTAAATTTTTAGCACTCTCAGACTGACCAAGGCTCATAGCGGTCAATGGAGATCGCAAGTCCCAATAAACATGATCTCCATTTGCGATGGCTGCGTCTGGTTTGAATGAAAGCGCGCGATTGAGTAAACGATTACGAATTGCAGTAGGCAAATATCCATGCATTTCATGTCCACCGGTGCAAGTGAACATCAGCAAACGCATGTTTGAAATATTTGT
Source organism: Alcaligenaceae bacterium (assembly GCA_947380655.1). GTDB lineage: Bacteria > Pseudomonadota > Gammaproteobacteria > Burkholderiales > Burkholderiaceae_B > Zwartia. The sequence goes on from CANCRX010000017.1 coordinate 36,170, forward strand.
ACTTGGCGCCGGAAACGTTTGCAGATCCCAAGGGTCACATAAAAGTTTTGTACCTGTCGTGGAGGAGAGATCCACTAGACTCAATTGATAGTGGGTTTGCGGAACTAAACCCTTGGCATGGAACTGCCAAAACTTTCCTTCACTATCGGTCTGGATGCCCCGTACCTTTTGCATACCAACATGTAATTCAGGAGGATTAGCTAATGTATTTTTTAATGAAATTTTTACAAGTAACTCGGTATCACTGACACAAGGAAGTATGTGTAAAACATTTCCCGCACTCCAGGACTTTGAACCACTTCTGGATAGTTCCGCTTTAGATGACAGGCCGAAAAAAGAACTAAAAAAAACAGAAATTGACAAAAAGATTCTGCGATTCATAATTCCTCAGGTATTGTGGAGTGAAGTATCCAAACACGACGCTGTGCGAACCGAGTCTACTTCAATTGGCATTAAAAATGAATATATTCAAACTGTCATTTGTACTTCTGAATCTTTTATTGTCTATAAATACTGCTCTCGCTAGCGATTCATGGAAGATCATTGTTCCCACTGCTGCCCAGGGCTCTACAGACGTATTGACTCGGGGTTTGGGTGAAAAAATAGCGGACTATCTGGGTGAGCCTGTCATCATCGAAAACATGCCAGGCCACTCAGGAACGATCGCGGCCAATAAAGTCTTTAGTGCGGATTCGACCGCAAAAGTGCTGATGATGGCTACAGTTTCAAGCCATGCAATCGCTTTCGGCATTACTCCAGGCCCAAGCTACAAGGCGGATGATTTTTCACCTATCGCGCTAATTGGCACTGCTCCATATTTACTCATGGTTTCTAACACATCCCCTTTTAATACCGCGAAAGATTTATTTGAATCAGCAAAGCGTACGTCTTTGACCTACAGCTCTACAGGCACGAAGGGTCCACATCATTTGGTCGCTGAATTAATTGCAAACCAAGCACAGGTACAAATGACCCACAAACCTTTCAGCGCAGGCGCGGATGCTTTAAGAGCAGTTTCATCTGGCACCGTCGATTTAATGCTACCTGCCTCCATCCTGGCATTACCTAAAATTAAAGATGGCAGCCTTCGTGTGTTAGCAACAACTGGCAGCCAGCGTTCAAAAGCGTTGCCTCTCGTCCCTACGATTAGCGAGAGTGGATTAGCTGGATTTGCTGCAGAATCCTGGTACGTTTTATTGGGACCGCCCAATATGCCTGCTAAAAGCATAGAAAGAATTGAAAAAGCAGTTACGCATGCTTTACAGGACTCTGAGTACCTGAAGTTACTTGAAACGAATGGCGTTGAGCGAGGATCAATGAAACGTGAAAATATCAATCCGTTTCTTATTGCTGAGGCAAAAAAATGGGGAGAACTTGTTCTGCAACTAGATGCTCCAGCCAAGGTTGTGACTGGTCAATGTCAAATCGAGCTATCTAAATTACAGTCTGCTGAGCAATTTGCCATCATTGCTAGGGATGGACTCATTACGACTAGAAGACAGGCGCAAGATTTTAAAAACGTTCTGCTCAGATTTTGGAGCGAACAAGCGCAAACAGTGCAGTCACGCTTAGCTGATAGAAACCAAGAGCTTCAATCGCTTACTACGGCCCTTGAAAGTTTAGCGAACAGCACAGGTGAACACGCTCAACTTATTGAAAAGATCAAGTCTGAGAGTGTTAAGGTTTCCACAACTTACGCTTCAGCCATCACAAAATTAGAGCCTAAAGATCAATTGAGTATATTTGTTGCAGACGAGTATGCCAAAGGCGTCGACATCGCCATTTTTCGTTCACTTGAGACGCTTGCTTCGTTAACAACAGCGAAAATGAATAACCAAAGAAACCAGGTATTTTCAAATTGCCATTAAGGAGTGGTGTGCATGCCCTCTTTCGGCAGTCATGCGATGAGTGCTGTCATCCCCCGTTAATGGGGTAGAACCGCAAATTGAGGCCCCATTATCAGGATGTCAGCTTACCGCCTCAAGCAGCTGCCAGACTTAAGTGTCCAACGTCTGCGTTGGTCGGACGTAGCGTTATTTCAATGTCGTAGCCCAATCGTGTCAAACAATCCATCAGTTTGCGCTCAGACAGATTAGTAAAATCGCCGCGCATCATGTCCGAGACCTTTGGCTGGGAAATTCCCATCCGTTTGGCCGCATCTTGTTGTGTCAGGTTACGACTTTTCATGGCTTTTCTGATTTCGATCACCAAGCCAGTTTTGATTTTGAGTTTTTCAGCATCAACCAGACCAAGATCAGCAAACACATTGCCAGAACTACGATGCACTTCAACGCCGTCAATAAGTCGAGTTTTCATTTCCGCAACTCCTTTACATACTCTTCGGCAATTTTCAACCTAGCGCGAATGATATCCATGTCTTCTTTCGGTGTGGCGATGCCACGCTTGCTTTTCTTTTGAAAGCAGTGAAGGACAAAGACTGCCTCAGTAAACTTAGCGGTGTAAACAGCACGATAGGTGCCGCCAATATCGTCCTCTACCACCTCAAGCACTCCTGCACCACCAAAGCCTTTGAGCACTTTGGCCGCATCATGCCTATCCCCCACCTGCGCTAGCGACAAAGCAAATCCGAAAAGGCGCCGAATGTCAGCAGGTAAATCCATCAAGTCTTTATGGCTGCTGCCGATCCATTCAAGCGATTTTTCGTTTCTAGACACAATTGAATATATATGAAATGGTATAAAAAAACAACTAACTTGAACAATCTATAGCTTTTAAGCATCACACCCTAAATTTTTTATAAAATTTGACACAATTTTGATTTCGTACTGAAAAATCAAACTCTGAGCAAAAGTTTGCCCTCGAAGATTTGAGATTTTGATGAGTGCTGCGATCCCCCGTTAATGGGGTAGAGCCAGTATTTTTTGGTGGGCGGTACAAGGTTCGAACTTGTGACCCCTGCCGTGTGAAGGCAGTGCTCTACCGCTGAGCTAACCGCCCAATCTTGAAGCGCGCATGTTGCGGCTGGATTGGAGTGTGGAAATCAAGCCACGGGGCGAATTATACACAGTCAGCTTGTTGGCTCTCGTTGCGCAGGACACAAGGAGAGTAAAAAAGCTGCGATGAGGATTGGCTCTACCATCCAGTTGAGCGCTACCCCTGGAGCAACCCCTTCGGTTATCACTGGTTTTAGATGACCTACAAAGGCTCGCAAGGCGGGTTCAAGGATAAAAACAAGAAGCACAAGCGGTACGAATCCTCGATAACGCAGCAGTAGCACCCAGAGCAAAAATGCCAACAAAAGCTGGATGGCGCCCCATTGCCCGACAAATGCAAGAATATTTGCGCCGCCTGCAAGGGATAAGTCGATCGTGGCAATACTGTGGGCACCACCATCGGGAAGAAGCATATGTATAAGACTACGCACAGTGATTACGCACAGATATACCAAAGCGATCCACCAAGCGAATGCTGGACCGCCTGCCGCAGAAGGATTAGCAGGAAGTATTGCGGCCAGATCCGGTCGCCAGACTTTAGGCAGCATATTATTCATTGGAACTCCATCAATGTGGGTGTCACTACACAGAGCCTTAATATAAATCCATCGACTATGAAATTAAGACAAATCATCAGAAAAGGTCTATAAAACAGCTACTCACAAAAATATAAATCCGGAGACAAACCTGATGCAGTGGATCAGAGCATTCTTAGCATCGCTGCTTTTACTTGGCACCCTGAGTTCAACGTCATGGGCGCAAGATAATTACCCACAGCGTCCAATTAAAATGATCGTGCCCTACCCGCCAGGGGGCACGACCGACGTGATCGCACGAAATATTGCTCAGGCATTATCTGAAAAACTAAGTGTATCGGTCATTATCGAAAATAAAGCCGGTGCTGCAGGCGTCATCGGTATGGCTGCAGTGGCTAAAGCAAACCCGGATGGCTACACCCTGCTTGTCAGCGATGCAAGTATCGCCACGGCACCTAGCCTGTATAAGGCAATGACCTTTGATCCAGTCAAAGACCTCGTTGCGGTTTCTTGGTTTGTAACCGTCCCGCATGTGATTGTCGTCAATCCAAACAGCCAGATTCACACGCTGAGTGATTTGATTTCATTAGCTAAGAAAGATCCCGAGAAACTTTACTTCAGCTCAGGGGGTATTGGTTCACCGCTTCACCTGGCAGGCGAAGCAGTCAGAACCTCAACAGAGATGAAGTGGGTCCATGTGCCATATAAAGGCGGCGGACCTGCCATCCTCGCCGTGATGAGTGGTGATGCGCAGGTCGCCGTCCCCTCATTGCCCTCAGTGCTGCCTCAAATTGAAGGAGGCAAGCTACGAGCCTTAGCTGTGACTTCACCGAGTCGAGTCAAGATGCTACCCAATGTCGCCAGTGTGACCGAGCTTGGCTATCCGAATGCGATCGCAATGGGCTGGATTGGTTTACATGCCCCAGCAGGCACTCCAGCCGAGATCATTCGGAAAATTGAAACCGCGACTGGTGAAATTTTGAAAGATCCCGCGCTGCGCACTCGACTGACCGAGCAAGGCGGCGACATCGTTTCAGACTCCACCGCAGCTACTTACGCGACATTCGTATCGGGGCAAACTCAAGGCTGGGAAAAAGTCGTGAAGGCAGCAGACATCAAGGCTGAGTAAACATGCAGGTAGCGCTTGAGCAATTTAATGAACATCGCATTCAACCAATAGCAAACACAATATTCGGAGACTATCTTTGAAAATCACTGCGATCACTGCAATCCCATTATCGTTTCGCCTACCCGAAGGCAAAACCGTCACGATGGGGATTGGCAGCACCACTAAACGCGACACCATCATTGTTCGAGTTGAAACTTCCGAAGGCATCACAGGATACGGCGAAGCCCATCCTGGCCGCAGTCCAGGTGCAGTAGTCAGCCTCATTCACAATACCCTAGCACCCATGCTGATCGGCATGCAAGCAACCGATTGCGTGGGTGTCTGGCAACGCGTGCACCGTATGCAGCTCTCCAGTCATGGCGTGGGCTCCGGTGCATCGCTCGGTCTCTCAGGTATTGATATGGCCCTTTGGGATATACGTGGCAAAGCAGCCAATATGCCGCTGTATGAACTTCTGGGTGGCAGCAAGAAACGTATCCCTGCCTATGCAGGCGGTATTTCACTTGGATACCAGCCAAAAGAATCGCTTGCAGAAGAGGCCCAGTCCTATATTGCACAGGGCTACACAGCAATCAAACTCCGACTGGGTGATTCGGCCAAGAATGACATAGAACGCGTCAAGCATGTGCGTAAGGTGGTTGGCGATGACATCGACATCCTGATCGATGCCAATACAGCCTACACCATGGACGATGCACGACGTGTCCTGCCCGTACTGGCAGAGATACATGCCGGCTGGCTTGAAGAACCATTTGCCTGTAGTGATTTTCACTCTTACCGCGAGGCTGCAAAAATTACACCACTCGTCCCCATTGCAGCAGGCGAAAACCATTATGGTCGCTTTGAATTTGCACAATTGCTCGAGGCCGGTGCGGTCCAAATCTGGCAACCCGATCTGTCAAAGTGCGGCGGCATTACAGAAGGCCTACGGATCGCAGCCATGGCCTCTGCCTATCGCATCCCAATGAATACACATAGTTCAGCAACAGGGATTAATCACGCAGCAACGATTCATTTCGCAGCGGCTATTGAAAACGCTGGCTATTTCGAGGCGTGCGTTTCGCATTTCAATCCGCTTCGCGATATGTTTGGAAAAGTGTTTGAAATAGGTGCTGACGGCTGCGTTGAACCGCTGGATAAGCCAGGCATCGGCATTGAGGTAGATGAATCATTATTCGCCCAATACCCCCTGATCGACGGTCCAGGATACGTGGTGAAATTCTAAAAATACTAGGAGCAATGGATGACAAACACAACACTCAACACTGCAATTAAATCAATGCTGATCGCTCTGGGATTGACACTCACCTTTGCAACAGCAACACAGGCTCAAACCTTTCCAGATCACGCAGTAAAAATCGTCGTGCCCTATCCACCCGGTGGTTTTAACGATACGCTTGCGCGTATCTCCAGCGAAAAACTATCCAAACTCTGGAACCAGTCTGTTGTAGTGGAAAACAAACCAGGCGGCAACACGACGATCGGCAACAACTATGTTGCCAAATCCCCAGCAGACGGCTACACCATGCTGATTTCGCCATTACCTTTCTCGGTTTTACCGGCACTCTATGGCGACAAACTGCCATACGATTCGCTCAAAGATTTTCAACCGTTAATCTTGGCAGGCAGCGCACAAAATGTACTAGCCGTGCGTAACAGCTTGCCTCAAAAAACGATCAAAGACTTAATTGAATTCGCAAAAAGCAATCCTGGCAAACTGAACTACGGCTCAACCGGCTCAGGCTCCTCCAACCACCTATCGATGGAACTGTTCATGGGATTAACCGGAACCAAAATGGTTCATATCCCATACAAAGGAAGTGCCCCAGCCGTTGCGGCCCTCGTGGGTGGTGACACCGACCTGCTGTTTGACAACATTCCTAATATCATCAGCCAGATCAAGGCCGGCAGTGTCACGCCTGTGGCCGTCACGGGCTCCAAGCGCTCCCCCTTATTACCGAACGTTCCCACGGTTGCCGAAGCTGGCGTGCCGGGTTACGAAGTCAATGTCTGGTTCGGGATTCAACTACCCGCGAACACGCCAAAACCAATCGTCGAACAGCTCAATCGGGAACTGGTGAAAATATATAGGACTGAAGAAGTCACCAAGCGATTTAATGATCAAGGTGTTGAAGTTGTCGCAAGCTCACCCGCCGAGTTTCAGACCCTCATCGCCAGCGAAGTCGCTAAATGGGGCAAAGTTGTAAAAGACGCAAACATCAAAATTGAATAAAAACTTATGAAAATCCAGGACGTCACACTTACCCTGTTTAGCTGGGATGATATTCCCGCCACCAGTTATGGCGCGCACACGGGAAAATTTTCCGGCGGCAGCACCTTGGGCTTACTGAGTATCACGACTGATCAAGGCATTACAGGTCATGCGTTTTTAGGCTCTGCCTTCTATCCCGCTGACATGGATGGGCCTGGCCTGATCAAATATCTCAAGCCCATACTGATCGGTCAACATCCGCTGGACCGCGAGCGACTCTACAAAGCCATGTGGAAACGCTCGAGGACGACGACGGTTCGTTCAATCGGCGCAGTCGATGTGGCGCTCTGGGATATCGCTGGCAAGGTGGCCGGCCTGCCGATCCATCAACTGCTAGGTTCATACCGTGACAAAGTTCCTGCCTATATCAGCTCAGCAGTTCTCGCGAGTCCAGCCGCCTATGCCGACGAAGCGCAGCATTACAAAGCGCTGAATCTCGTTGCCTACAAGATCCATCCGCCACAAAACTGGAGGGAGGATATCAAGGTCTGCCAAGCCGTTCGCAAAGCAGTCGGGGATGATTACCTGCTCATGCTCGATTCGGTGTGGAGTTATGACTATCCAGCCGCGCTGCGTGTGGGTCAGGCGATCCAGGAGCTTGGCTATTACTGGTACGAAGACCCACTCGCTGACTCAGACATTTATAACTACGTTGAGTTAAAAAAACATCTGACAATCCCGATTATGGCAACCGAGGCGCCAGCGGGTGGTTTGGACTCTTACACACCGTGGATCAAGGAACGGGCGACAGATTTCCTGCGTGGTGACGTGGCGATAAAAGGCGGTATCACTACGCTTATGAAAACCGCCCATCTTGCTGAAGCATTCCATCTGAATTACGAAGTCCATCACGGCGGCAACTCACTCAATAATTTCGCAAATCTGCATGTGATCATGGCATTGCAAAACACCGAATTTTTTGAGGTCCTGCTACCCTCCGAATCGCAGAAATATGGCTTGATTCAGGATATCGAAATCGATGCAAATGGGATGGTGCATGCGCCGAGCGGCGCAGGCCTCGGTGCACAGATTGATTTTGAACTGATCGAACGCAAAAAACTCAGCGTCCTGAGTTAACGTTAGGGGAGTTTGGCGGGCTCATACTGTCGCCAGACACAATCCTTTTTTGCTGCCTTATCCAGGGCAGCCAGATACTTTTCATGCGCCTCGAGATCTGCGGCACTTGGCAGGATCACAGGCAGGTTAAGCGAGTCGCGCCGATGTTCGATCGCAGCAGTGCCTTCTGTTGCAGGCACTTCGAAATTATCAATCATCAGGCTATCCTGACCGCGCGTCATGGCCAGCCATACTTCAGCGAGTAGGCGCGAATCGAGCAATGCGCCGTGAAGCTGGCGATGAGCGTTTGATATCCCGTAGCGCTCACACAAAGCGTCGAGCGAATTGCGCTTACCTGGATGCAATGTTTTGGCGTGCACTAAAGAGTCTGTGACACCGTCACAGAAATTCGTCACGTTTTCACGTCCGATTCTGGTTAATTCCGAATTGAGAAATTTCAAATCAAACGGCGCGTTATGAATAATCAGCTCCGCGCCTTCGATGAAACTCAGGAACTCATCTATTTTTTCTTCAAATACGGGCTTGTCAGACAAAAACTCAGTCGTCAGTCCGTGAACATTTAAAGCCCCTGGATCACTATCGCGATCCGGTTTCAGATAGGTATGAAAATCGCGTCCCGTAATGGTGCGATTAACAACCTCGACCGCACCGATCTCAATCACGCGATGGCCATAGGCCGGATCCAGTCCAGTCGTTTCAGTATCTAAAATAATCCAGCGCATTCTTTACCTCATGCCTGTCGGGTGCGGGTTTCTTCAACGCCGCGATTAGCCAATAAATCAGCGCGCTCATTACCTGGATCTCCGGCATGCCCTTTTACCCAGCGCCAGGTGATCTGGTGTCTTTGGACTTGCTCGTCGAGTTGTTGCCAAAGATCAGCATTTTTAACAGGCTTTTTATCGGCTGTTCGCCAACCTTTCAATTTCCAGCCATGGATCCACTCCGTCATACCTTTCATGACATATTGAGAATCAATATTGAGTTTGACCTGGCAGGGGCGCTTTAATGCGCTCAGCGCTTCAATCACGGCCATCATTTCCATGCGATTGTTCGTTGTCAGCGTCTCACCGCCATGCAAAGTCTTTTCAACCTGGCCAAACTTCATTAACACGCCCCACCCCCCTACTCCGGGGTTACCTTTGCAAGCGCCATCGGTCCAAATTTCTACTTGATCGTCTGTATGCATATCCACAATTCAGTTATCTGAGTCTTGCGCATGTTTAATGGGCAATTCATTGTTAGTTGTCATATTCGCCGCGACAGCATGACCCGCCACACGCTTTTGTTTGCTTTTCCAGCCCGGGGTGAGCAAGCGCATCCCAGGCACGCGCTTGACGGCCGACACCACATACACTGCACCACAATAAGGCCACCAGCGATCGCCGGCATGTTCCATAAAAGAAAAACGCGCTACCCACTTTTTAGATGATATTGCAGGTATATAGCAACCAAAGTTACCACGATCGATATCAAATGAAAGAAGTTTTAACCAATCCTTCAGTCTTGGGAGAGAAACCAGGTCTTTGGATGGGTAGGGCAGCCACTGTTTCAAATAAGGTGTGCTGTTACGCATGCCCCACAAACTCCAGGGATTAAACCCGGAAATCACGACTCGGCCTTCTGGTACCAGTACACGCTCGACCTCCCTGAGAACCTGATGGGGATCGCCGGTGCATTCTAAACCATGGGGTAACACTAGCAAATCAACACTCTGGGTCGCAAAGGGCAGCAGCTCGGCCTCAGTGAGCACTACGCTTTGCCAGTTTGCCGCATGGGACGAGTCAGGCAGCACCGGGCCAGCGTAGGCCTTAAAGGTAATCCGGTTATTACGCAACATATCCACCGCAGGCATCCCCACCTGCAGGGCATTAAAGCCAAAGGCATCGGCAACAAGCGCATCAAACCTGACGCACTCCCAGGCCAGCATGTACTGCCCTGAATCGCTGCGTAACCAGCTCTCCAGATCTACAATGGGGTGTTCTGCAATTGCCACGCTATTCCTGGAAATATTAAAAGATGACCAACCTGCCTAATCCTGCCAATCTTGAAGTGCCTGGGATCACTGCCATCCATGCATTTGCAGATAACTATATCTGGATGGTTAGCAACGGTCACGAGGCCATTGTCGTTGATCCGGGTCAGGCTGAGCCAGTACTTGAGGCACTCGCCATCCATCAGCTCAAGCTGACCGCCATTCTACTCACTCATCATCATCAGGATCATGTTGGCGGTGTAACAGAACTGATTCAGGCGACCAATGCGGGTGTGTATGGTCCCGCAGGTGAAAAACTGCCCTTTTGCGATGTTGCGCTCAAAGACGGCGACCATGTCCATGATGAGGCCCTGCACCTGAAACTATCTGTTTTGGACGTGCCAGGCCATACAGCAGGGCATATCGCCTACTATGGGCACTTCAAAAACACCCCTATTCTCTTTTGTGGGGATACACTGTTTGCTGCCGGATGCGGACGTCTGTTCGAAGGAACTGCCGCCCAGATGACAGATTCTCTGGCAAAATTCGCAGCACTTCCAAGGGACACACGCGTTTTTTGTGCCCATGAATACACGTTATCCAATATGCGCTGGGCATGTGAGGTCGAGCCCGGTAACAAAGAGCTGCAAAACTGGCAAAAAAATGCCATGGAGCAGCGTAGTCAGGGTATTCCGACACTGCCAAGTCAAATCGGGCAAGAGTTGGCCTGTAACCCCTTTATGCGCGCGCGACATCCCGATGTAGCGCAGGCCGCAGCGAACTGGTCGCAACGCGAACTGCACTCGCCGGTCGAGGTATTTGCTGCGCTCAGAGAGTGGAAGAACAATTTCCGTTGAGATCGATGCGTTTTTTAGGTTTGCTTCGTTTTATTCCAATCTTGTGCCTGCTAGTTTTAGCGGGCTGCGCAGGCTTGTCCAAAGATGGTCGCTACACTGCGGAGGATACTTCTCGCACCATTGACCTGACCGTGCCGCCCCTTGATGCGTGGGAAAGAATTCGCAGAGGCTACGCCATTCCCAACCTGAACACCCCCTTGGTCGACAAATGGACAGCGTATTACGCCTCGCATCCCGAAGCCATGCAAAGAATGGCTTCTCGAGCCGGCAAATACCTTTACTACATCGTTGACGAAATTAATCGTCGCGGCCTGCCTACAGAGCTCGCACTGCTGCCTTTTGTAGAAAGTGCTTACAACCCGATTGCCTACTCCTCAGCCAAAGCAGCGGGACTGTGGCAATTTATCCCGAGTACTGGGACGCAGTTCAAACTCAAACAGGATTGGTGGCACGATCAACGGCGCGATCCGATCGCCTCGACCAATGCCGCCCTCGACTATCTGGAATATCTGTTTGAATTTCAGGGCGACTGGTATCTGGCTCTCGCCTCCTACAACTGGGGTGAAGGCTCCGTAAAACGTGCGATCACCCGCAATCTTGCAGCGGGCAAGCCAACCGACTACCTGTCGCTCAACATGCCTGACGAGACGCGTAATTACGTGCCCAAATTGCAGGCCATCAAAAATATTGTCGGCGACCCTGAAAAATATGCGGTGTTATTACCTCAGGTCGATAACGAACCTTATTTTGTGACAGTCAAAAAATCCGTCGATATTGATTTTCATGTTGCGGCCGAGCTGGCAGAAATGAAGATCGAGGATTTCAAGGCACTGAACCCGTCTTTTAACCAGTCCGTTATTTCGGCTGTCGAAGAGCACTCCGTCATCCTGCCAAAAGAAAAGGTCGATATTTTTAATGCCAACCTGGCCGAGTACAAGGGTGAGCTCTCCTCCTGGAAAGTCTACGAGGCAAAACAAGGTGAAACGTTCAGTTCGATTGCGAATAAGTTCGGCATTTCAGAGTCACGCCTGCGAGAAGCCAACCGGATCCCCTCGAACGTTCGTAGTGCGAGTGAACAATCCTTAATGATTCCTGGTCCCGCCGGGCAGGGTATCCAACTGGCGCCTCCTAGCCCCACGCGTGCGCCGCAAATAGCAGGCAAAGCGATCAGCCCTGCTAAAGCCGAAGCGAATAATGCCAGGGTTCGCACGCATGTCGTTAAAAAAGGCGACACACTGGAATCTATCGCTCGTCAATATGGCACAAACACCAGTACATTACGCTCACTGAATAACCTTAAAAATGATACCGTCAAGGTTGGTAATAAATTACGCATTCCAGGCACGGGTACGCGCGGCTAAACGCTTTAATATTCAACAATATGTTTTTTACTAGGAACTGCAAATGGGCTTTCTGACTGGCAAACGCATTCTGATTACCGGTGTGATTTCTAACCGTTCAATCGCCTACGGCATTGCACAGGCTTGTCATGCACAAGGCGCTGAATTAGCCTTTACCTATGTCGGTGAACGTTTTCAGGAACGGGTCACAGAATTTGCGGCAGAATTTGGCAGCAAAATCGTCTTACCTTGTGATGTAGGCAGTGATGCTGAAATCGAAAGCACTTTTTCTGAATTAGCCAAACACTGGGACGGACTTGATGGCCTGGTTCACTCCATCGGTTTTGCACCACGCGAAGCGATTGCCGGAGATTTCCTAGAAGGACTCTCACGCGAAGGCTTCCGTATTGCCCATGACATCTCAGCCTACAGTTTTCCCGCACTCTGCAAAGCCGCCAAGCCCATGATGGAAGGCCGTAATGGCGCAGTGCTGACGCTGACGTATCTCGGCGCTGAAAAAGCCATGGCCAATTACAACACCATGGGTCTGGCCAAAGCCTCTCTTGAGGCCAGCGTGCGCTATGTTGCCTCGAGCCTCGGTCCAATCGGCATTCGCTCGAACGGTATCTCAGCGGGCCCAATCAAAACACTGGCAGCCAGCGGTATTAAAGACTTTTCATCGATCCTGAAATTTGTCGAATCCAATGCGCCTCTGCGTCGTAATGTCACGATCGAACAGGTCGGCAACGTTGCGGCCTTTTTACTATCCGAACTTTCCGCGGGTGTGACGGGAGAAATTATCCATGTCGATTCAGGATTTTCGAATATTGTCGCGGGTCTGGTCGAGTAGACCGTCAGAGTAAAGTCAGTCGTGTCGTACAGACTGCGGATACTTGATTATCCGCAGCGTTAAAAATCAATGGAGACATCGCCTTGAACAGAATCAAAAAATGGTGCGGCAGCGCAGTCTGGTTGACTCTTGGGATTGTTAACTTTTCCAGTGCCTCAATAGCACAAAGCGACTCGGCAAAAAACTATCCAGATAAACAAATCCGGATTATTGTCCCCTACTCTGCAGGCGGCTCGACCGATGCACTGGGCAGATTGGTTGCGGGCGAACTGACTCAAGCCTGGAAACAAACCGTCATCGTTGAAAACAAACCCGGTGCGAGCGGCATGATTGGAAATGACCTGGTCGCCAAATCTGCACCGGATGGCTACACCGTGTTGCTTGGCATTACTGCCATCATCCAAGGTCCTCATCTTTTTAAAAAGATCCCTTACGACGTCAATGCGGATCTGACCCCTGTTGCCCAAATCGGTTTATCTCAAGACTTCCTGGTCGTGAACGCTAACTTTCCTGCCAATACGCTCGAAGAGTTCATCAAAGTCGTCAAAGCAAATCCAGGCAAATATAGCTATGGCTCCTATGGTGCAGCAACCTCGTCGAATATCCATGGAGAGATGCTCAAGGCCCAGGCAGGATTGGATCTGACTCACATCCCCTACAAAGGTGGCGCGCCGCAGATGAGTGATCTGCTGGGTGGTCAGCTTGATGCAGCCTTTATCGACGTTGGCAACCTGAGAGCACAAGTCAAGTCCGACAAAATAAAGATCCTCGCTTCTACAGGTGAAAGGCGTTCGGATCTCTTACCAAACATCCGCTCCTTTACAGAGCTAGGCTACAAGGACTTCGAGCCTTATGGTTTTTTTGCTTTCTTTCTGCCGAGCAAAACACCTAAGCCCATCGTAGACAAGCTCTCCACAGAAATCGTGCGTTTACTCAATACGCCTGAAAACAAAGCCAAAGTTGAAGGTATGGGCTTGCAGGCGACCTTTGCGGGCGCGGATACCCTCACACCAATCCTCAAACGCGACAGTGATATCTGGGGCAAAGTCATCAAGGATTCGAAAATTACTGTCGAACAGTAAGTCAAACGCCCAGATAAGCCTTACGCACAAACGGATCCGCGAGCAGTTCAGCGCCTTTTCCAGTACGTACGATTTCACCGTGCTCCAAGGCATAGGCCTGATGGGAGAGTTTCAGTGCCAAGCGGGCGTTTTGTTCTACCAAAATGATGGACATCCCTGCCTGCTGATTCAAGCGCTCGATCGCTGCGGCGATCTCAGCCACGATCTTGGGTGCAATGCCCAAGGATGGCTCATCCAGCATTAACAGCTTGGGTCGTGCCATCAGCGCACGCCCGATCGCCACCATCTGTTGCTCCCCTCCCGACAAAGACCCTGCCAACTGATCACGACGCTCATACACGCGGGGGAACAAAGCGTAGATTTCTTTCAGCGAATCCTGAATATCACTGCGAGCACTGACCGTATGTGCTCCCACAAGTAAATTATCCAGCACAGTCATCCTGCCAAACAGACGACGCCCCTCGGGAGACAAGGCCAGTCCGCGTGAGACACGGTTGGCTGAGGCTTCTGAGTTCAGCGTTGTGCCCTCCATACGGATTGAACCGCTGGTAATTTCTACAAGCCCCATCAGCGCTTTAAGCGTAGTGCTTTTGCCGGCACCATTAGAGCCAATCAACGCCACGATCTGGCCTGGCTCCACCACAAAATTGATGCCACGCACCGCTTCGAGGGGGCCGTAGCGCACGACCAACTGTTCGACCTCAAGCATGGGCATAGTCAGGCGCTCCAAGGTAGGCTTCGATGACAGCGGGATTTTCTCTGATTTCCAAGGGTGTACCTTCTGCGATTTTTTCACCTTGAACCAGCACGACAATTCTTTCACACAAGTCCATCACCAAAGCCATGTGATGCTCAACCAGCAACAAGGTCAAACCGTGCTGCTGTTGCAAGTGTTTGAGTAGTCGACCCAGCTCGTTACACTCTTCGTGATTCAAACCTGCGGCAGGCTCATCAAGCAACAAAATGGTTGGACGAGTCGCTAAGGCAACCGCGATTCCTAATTTCTTTTGCAAACCATACGCCAAAGATCCAGCAGCAACATCACGCCACGCCTGTAAATCCACCATATTGAGGATCTCATCGATTTCACGGGAGACCTGATCTGTGCGTAACAGTCCTGTAGTTCTACCTGTGAGACGTGCCACAGCAGAGCCTTGTAAACGAGACAGCATCCCACGATAAATATTCTCTGCGACTGAGACTTCCGGGTAGGTAGAGGTTGATTGAAATGTACGCGCCAGTCCACCTACGACGACTTTACTTGGAGGTCCACCGGAAATATCCTGATTGCCGAAAATGACTGTGCCGGAGGACGGCGGCATGGTGCCACTGATTACATTAAATGCGGTGGTCTTACCTGCGCCGTTGGGCCCGATCAAACCGACAATCTCACCACGCGCAACACTAAAGCTCACATCACGTAAAGCTGCCAAGCCTCCAAAATTACGACTCAACTGATTGACCTGCAACAACACCTCAGGAGTGTTCGAAATCGCTGCTGATGACATGCTCATGCCCGCACTCCCTTATTTCGTCTCAGGCGCTCAGACAAACTGATCAAACCACCAGGCATAAAACGCAAAATCAAAATCAATGCAGCTCCGTAAAAAATATGTTGGGTCTGCACCGCTCCGCGAAATAGCTCAGGCAAAGGCGTAAGAACCAAGGCTCCAACCAAAGGTCCCCACACTGACTTACGACCTCCGATGACGAGCATGATGATAAAAGCAACAGATAAGCCAGGATTGAACGATTCAGGTGAAATAAAGCCGATATAGCGCGCCTGAAGCACTCCTCCCAACGCGGCCATCGCGCAGCCCATGACGAAAGCGACTAACTGTATTCGATGCACACTCAAGCCGGTTGACTCAGCAAGCGCTGGGTTGTCCGCCACGGCATCGATAGACTGCCCAAGTGGCGAGGCGAACAGCTTTTTCATTACCCAGATCGACAGGATTGCAACGACCAGAGCTAACCCATAAAACCTTGCGCGGGTATCGAATACAAAGCCAAGGATTTCAGCAGGTTTGATATTTGCGATGCCGTTCGCTCCACCAGTCAGTTCTGACCAGTCAAGCAGCGCCAAACGCATGAGTTCACCAAAGGAAAAGGTGACCAATACGAAATACACCCCTTTCAGTCTCAGAATGACCCATCCCAAAATCGCTGCAAACAAGGCGGCCAACACCATACCTGCCAGACCGGAGAGGAAAATATTCCAACCCAGTGCGGAGGATAGCAACACTGATACGTAGGCGCCTACCGCGACAAATGCGGCATGTCCAAAAGAAAGCTGTCCCGAACGGCCCACGATCGCCAAACCATTGACAATCAGAATGTTGAGGCATGTCAGTACTGCGAGGTGTAAAACGAAAGGGCCTGAAAACCAGGGCCAGAGTACAATGACGAGCAGTAGCCCCAGCCAATACCAATGTTTTGTATCGCTCGGTTGTGCGAAATGGATTGTCTTTGACATTCAGATTTCTCCCTTGCCAAGCAAACCTTTCGGGCGCATCACCAGCATGACCATGACAACGGCAAAGATCACCATATCCGCCGTACTACTACTAAAAAATAAACTGGCATAACTTTCAATCAGCCCGAGCACTAAGCCCGCAAAAGCGGCGCCTGGAATACTGCCCAGCCCACCCAGCACCACCACGATAAAGGCCTTGAGCAACGGCGTCGCACCGACAAAAGGAGACACGGAGAATAGTGGTGCCATCAACGCACCAGCTACCGAGGCAAGCCCTACACCTAAACCAAAACCCAGAGGGTAATAAATGCGTGCGCGTATGCCTTGAATGGAAGCGATTTCAAAATCTTCCACGACGGCACGCAGGGCGCGCCCAGGTCTGGAGTATTTCAAAAACACATACAACAGCGCAAGCACAACACCCGCAAATCCAACAACGTAGACCCGCGAATTAGGAATCACGATGTTGCCGATCTGCAATGTCCCCTCAGCGACCGCAGGCATGGAGAGTGGGTCCGGACCAAAAACTATCAAGGCCAGATTTTGCAAAATCATCGCCATACCTATGGTGACAATCATGCCATTGAGTTCATCGCGCCTGAAGGGTTTAAGAATCAACCACTCAAGTAAACCACCAAAAATAATCGAGCCTGCGAAAGTCAACCCTACCGCAGCAAGAAAAGGCAAATTGAAGGCCGTAGTAAAAAAATAAGCACCAAAGGCACCCAGCATATAGAACTCGCCATGCGCAAAATTCACCATGCGCATGATGCCAAATACGAGCGTAAATCCAACTGCCATCAGCAGATAGAGCAAGCCCACGATCAAGCCATTAATCGTGGCTTGCGTAATGAGCAAGCTCCAGTCCAAAACGTCCCCTTAGTTGTTATTGAGCGCCTAGCTGCAGGATCTCTGCAGCACCATGCACGGCATTCATCGTCAGACATTTATCGAGCAATACCTGAGCGCGTCTGGGGCCCAGGATCGGTGCAACAAGTCCAAGAAATTTCTCACCGAGTTGTGCGTCACTCATTGGATTGGTCACACTGCCTGTCACGTCTTGCGTTTTACGTTCCAGTTTTTTGCCATCGCGCAGGTGGACAACGACTACGGCTTGATTACTACCCATAGTCGTATCGGCTACGGCTTGGGCCCGCTGTTGTAGCGCTCTGACTTCAGCATGCATGACCGCCTCCAGCTCACCTTCAGGAACGCCAGCACGACCAAAAACCAAACACGCC